>JBDRFJ010000067.1:0-39255 GCA_043818915.1 Pseudomonadota bacterium
AGAAAGACAGACGGATCCAAGATTCAACAGTGGTTACCAAAGCAACCATGCTCAGGTCTGACGTTCGTGATGGTCTCAGGGAAGAATCAGTGGCCGATGATATGAAAGACAAGCCTTGTCTTGAACCGGCACAAATAGAGACGCTGGTTGATTATGGCTTGAGGCTGGAGGAGCACTATGGCGTAGCGCTCGATATCGAGTGGGCCATAGACCAGAAGGACAGATTGTACATTTTGCAGGCACGGCCTTTAAAACGATCTTTGAAATTCAGCACGGACAAGATTGCCGGGAAATCTGCGGATAGCGCACAGGAAGAGTTCTCCGGCCATCCTATAATACTGAAAGGGGGTGCAACGGCTTCAGAAGGGGTGGCTGCCGGATTGGCATATATATTAACTTCAGAGCACAACCTCCCCGGCGTGCCCGAAGGCTCTATATTGGTTGCCCAACAAACATCCCCCCGCTATGTTCCCGTTATCGGCCGCGTACAGGCCATTGTAACCGACGTGGGGAGTGTTACCGGCCACATGGCTTCCGTGGCCAGGGAATTTCGCATTCCCACCCTGGTGGGAACCGGCTCCGGCACGGCGACCATCCCCCATGGCAAGGAGATTACAGTGGATGCCACAAACGGGGTTGTTTATGAGGGGCGTGTAGAACAACTCTTACACGAGGAAATAACAATTAACCCCATGAAGGGGAGCCCCACGTATAAAGCGCTACAGTTGTCCTTAAAGAAAATCGCTCCCTTGAACTTGACTGATCCCAATTACGACAATTTTACGCCGGAAGGATGTCAGACGATCCATGACATCCTCCGTTTTGCTCATGAGATGGCCATGCAGGAAATGTTTCGGATGAGTGATGACGTTGAAGTGGAAAAGAATATCGCGGTCTATCTACGGTCGTCTCTTCCTGCCAATATTTACGTTGTTGATTTGGGGGGTGGTCTCTCAGTTGATCTTGGGGCACGTGAAGCGCAGCTTGCAGAGGTGACCTCTGTGCCTTTCAGGGCCCTATTGCGGGGGATGACCCACAAGGATGTCGACTGGTCGGGCGACGTTGGAGTAGATTGGCACGGGTTTGCATCCATCGTGGCTGAATCTGTATTCCGCGACCCCATGAAGGAAGGGAGGATGGGAGGACCGAATTATGCCGTGGTGTCGGGCGAATACCTCAACTTTAATTCCCGTCTCGGCTATCATTTTGCCACTCTCGACACATACTGCGGCCCTGAGGTGAATGATAATTACATTACGTTCTCCTTTAAAGGGGGGGCGGCCGATATCAGCAGGCGTTCCAGGCGGGCGCATCTCATAGCCTTAATCCTCAAGAGGTTGCAATTCAAGGTGGAACAAAAAGGCGATATGGTGCGCTCCGAGTTGAAAAAGTATGACTGCGATCGTCTTCAGGAGAAACTCGACATGCTGGGCAGGCTCCTTGGATCGGTTCGCCTTTTGGACATGGTTTTGTCCGATGATGGTCAGGTGAGCTGGTACGTGGATGAGTTTTTTAAAGGTAACTATAGGTTTGAGAGGTGAAGGTTGCTACAGCAGGGACCACTGAAGGCCCCCGCCATAGCGTTAGGTGTTGCACTATATCAATGTTCCAGCCTTAGACCCCATCCTTCAAACATGAACAGGATGGCAAAGCCGTACCACATGGTGTAAATCACATAAAAGACCAAAGAGAAGATGACAACGCCAAAGCGGTCACCGATTTTTTGCGGCTCGATTTTGTAGTAATTATAGGAAGCTTCCACGGCCTTTTTCAACACTGTGCCAATAACCTTGGCCTCTGCGAACTTCGACTGTTTCTTTAAGTCGGCCTCCGCCAGCTTGAGCGCCTTCCACCAGTTATAAAGGACCCGTTGTTCGTCGTAGCCGTATTTGTTAGCGAGCGTTTGCCCGTCATTGTGATACATCAGGTCTGCATCGGCAAGACAATTTGCCAGGAGTTTGCTCAGATCGCCGCTGACTTTTAACTCGGCTCCTGATTTATTTACCAGGGCGCCCCCTTTCATCAGCAGGGGAGTCGTCTGGTCCGCTTTTTCCTCATTCTTCATGTGCAGGGTCACGGTTATGGTATTCCCAGCAAATTTGTCGACATCTTCCTTGACTGCTGGAATGTAGTAGGCCGATCCCTTTGATATGGAATTGTACAAGTTGTCCAAGTAATCCAGACCGTTGTGGCCCTCGAAAATAGGAGAAAAGATTATTGCGAGTACAACGAAGAATGCGGCTAACAAGCCAAAGCCACCGTAGAATTCTTTCTTATGCGCAATCATGACGTCACCCCCTCTCCCTTAAGTTTGCCGATGTTCATCAGAAACGTGCCGATGACCCAGACCGAGAAGGCGCCGATAACAATGAAAAAGGCCCAGATCCCAATGGTCTCTAACCCGGCCCCCAACCCCGGTGATATGGGAATGACATCCATGGCGCCCAACTTGGCCGGCAGGGCAAAGATCCGGTTGACAAAACCGGCCAAGACAGCCATGGCGTAAAAACCGCGGATCGTGATCCCCGGCACGACCTTGGTGACCATTGCCCCGATCTGGATGCCGATCAACGACCCCAGGAGCATTCCCATGGCCAGGGTGTAGAAGATAAAGCCGTAGATCGCGTACTGGCTAATCGCGGCATAGCCTGCAGTGAAGACGATCTGAAAGATATCAGTCCCCACAGTGGTCATGGACGAAACGCCAAGAACATAGACGAATATGGGAAAGGTCAAGAAACCGCCGCCAACCCCCATAATACCTGCAGCCAGTCCCACGAGTGCGCCGCTGGCAACCAAGAAAACCCATGAAATCCCGCGTCCGCCAGGGACAAGGTCTTGATCAAATTTGACGATGGGAGGAAGCTTTACAGCCTGGATCTTTTTCGGGAGCCCGCCCAGCTCTGCCCCTTCGACTTTTCCACCATGGGCACCCCCCTCTTCTTCTCCTCCGGTGATAGTCCGTGACCCTTTTCCTGCTGCCTTCTTAGCTTTCAGAAAGTCTATCATGGCATAGAGCCCCAGGAATCCGAGCATAAAGGAATAGACGGTCGTGATAAAGGCGTCGCTGAGCACGGGGTTGATCTCGTAGAGGACGCGGTTGATAAGTCCGCCCGCTGTCGCCCCTATAATGGCCCCGATCAAAAATACAAGGGCCAGGGGCACTGAGACATTTCCCAGCTTCCTGTGGATCACGCTCCCCATAATCGCCTTGGCAAAGATGTGAAAAAGGTCGGTCCCAACGGCCAGGATACCTTTGATGCCCGCGCTCATCAGGGCGGGAGCAATTATGAATCCGCCGCCTGCGCCGATGCAGCCGGTGATCAGACCAGCGCCCATGCCGATTAGAATCGATACGATAAAGATACCGGTATTGTAAAAGGCCGGGCTATAAGCTTTGTGACCGCCCAGAATATCAGGCAGGACACCGCCGATCTCTTCCGCAACATGCTCGGCAAAAGCAATGCTTCCTATGATAATAGGAATAATCAATAACCCGAGTATAATGAGTCGCTTGCGGTCGCCCAGTATAGTGTTTGATACATTCAGTTCCCATTTAGCGTGGGCCCGTGCACCCATCATCATGAACTGGCCCAACTGTCTTATGAAATTCATGGCAATTCCTCTCCTTTGTCATTTAGCGTTTGTGTATGTGATTAATACTGTTAGTCAATCTTCAATCGAAAATCGTCAATATCCTAAATTGACTTTTTCCACCTCCTCTCTGTCATTATATAATTTATTGGTAACTCAGGTTGTTAGGGTGAACCCCTGAACTTTGAACCTGAGCAGTTACTAAAATAGTTACGCTTACTCGTTTGGCCCATCAATTATGAACTTTCGACCTTGCCTCACAACGATTTTCGCTCGTTGTGCTTTCAAATCACCCTCCAATCCGATTTTTTTCATGGCATCTTCAAGCCTGATCATCCCCATGACCCTGTTTTCTTGCATTACGGCGATCCGATTGAGGTCATTTTTGAGCATGATCTCTATAGCGTCCGTGATCTTGTCCTCTGCCGCGATCGATGGCTTGATCGCAAGATTTGCTTCTATCGGTACAATGATCTCGTTAACTCCGTGTTTTTTCATTCTGTATCTGTGCAAAACCGTAATGATTTAGGGTTATGAAAACATGCGCCGAAAATCCCCCCTACCCCCTTTAGAAAAGGGGGTGATTTGGTCCTTAAGTTAAGGATATTAGACTGAGCAAGATATATACCATGACTCCAAGAAGAGGGGTAAAAATATAACACAATGAAATAACAGCCAAAAAAAGCTTTGCGCACTGTGCTGAGGTTGATATGGGGGTCTTTTTGTAAACATTCAGGTTACAGTAGGAATGGGCTTCAAAAGACGTGAATGGCAATAATTGAATAGAACCCGGGGAGTTACGGCATGAAACAATTAGATTACATCTATCGGTGAATTCTCTCTTTTAAATATCTCAGTATCGATCTTTTCTTCTTTGATGAGCCGATGGAGATACTGCCTTTGCAGACCGGCCTGTTCGGCTGCTCTGGAAATATTACCCCCGCTTTGGCGCAGTATCCAAAATATATAGCTCTGGTGAAACGCCTTGATCACATTCTCCTTGGCCTCTTTAAACGGGAGATTGGAGATGGTCTGATCAAAACTGGGAGAAGGGTGCGCAAGCGCTTTTTCAGGGAAAAGGTCCGAGACTTCAATATGGTTGGAACGGCAGAGGATGACACCCCGTTCAATGACATTTTCCAACTCCCTGATATTGCCGGGCCACTTTTCGGCCATGAGCGCGGACATGGCCTCAGGGTCAATGTCGCGTATTCCCTTATGATTGAGCGTAGTGTATTTTTGAAGAAAATGATGGGCCAGAGTGGGAATGTCTTCCTTCCTATCGAGTAGCGAAGGAAGATGAAAATTAATGACGTTGAGACGATAAAAAAGGTCTTCCCTGAATCGTTTTTCCGCCATAAGTTTTTTGAGATCTTGATTGGTGGCAGCTAAAAAACGGATGTCAGCGTATTTTGTGGTCAAACCTCCCACAGGCTTATATTCGCCCTCCTGCAAAAGCCGAAGGAGTTTGGACTGCATCACCATGCTCAGATCGCCGATTTCATCCAGGAACAGAGTCCCCTGGTCAGCTTCTTCGACAAGCCCTCTTTTGTCTTTCCACGCGCTGGTAAAGGCCCCTTTAACATGTCCAAAAAGTTCGCTTTCAATAATCTGTTCCGGCATGGCCGTACAGTTGATAGTTATAAATGAGTTGTCCTTGCGGGGACTATGATGATGAATAGCCCTGGCCACAAGCTCTTTGCCCGTGCCGCTCTCTCCGGATATCAATACCGTGGCAGTTGATTGAGCCACCTGTTCGATCCTCTTGAGAATCGACATAATGGCCTGACTCGATCCGATAATGGAAGGGAATTTCTTATGTTGGTCAAGGGTCTTTCGCAAGGCGCTATTTTCCCGGGTGAGGGTTTGCCAATCCATGGCCTTGTCAATCGTGAGGAGGATGCGTTCTTTGCGAAAGGGTTTGGAGATATAATCAAAAGCCCCTTTTCTGGTAGCTTCGATAGCGGTTTCAATAGTGGCGTAGGCGGTCATGATAATAACAACAGCAGAGGGCTGAACCTTTTTAACCCGGTCAAGAAAGGCGATTCCATTCATTTTAGGCATCTTCAAATCTGTGAATATCACGTCAAAACGCTCTTCTCCCAAGATTTCAACCGCCTTCAAGGGTTCATGGTGCGTCACCAGTTCATGATCTGTATTTTCGGTTATAATCCTTGCTAAAAGGACCAGCATGTCCTTTTCATCATCGACAACCAAGATTCTTCCCGCCATGATTTATCCTTTTTCTCTTCTGATGGTTTCATAAAAAGTCCCTTATGACCAATCAGGCGAATTAGGGACTTTTTATAAAACCATCATCTTTTTACCTTGAGCGCAACCGTAAACATAGTCCCTCGAGGTTTCTTGGAAGAATCCACCGTACTGCTTTCGCAGGTAATAGACCCTTCATACTTGCTTATAATCCCGTGGCTCACAAAGAGACCCAGTCCCGTCCCTTCTCCTTCCATCTTGGTAGTAAAAAATGGGTCAAAGATTTTGTCCATATCTTCTTCCGGAATGCCATGACCGCTATCGCGGACCATTACCAGTACTTTTTCTTGATTGGCGTCTAATGAGGTTTTGACCTCTAAGACTCCTGTCTCTTTGATAGCTGCCGCCGCGTTGTTGATGAGATTCAGGAAGACCTGCTGCATTTGACGCGAATCACCTTTTACTCTGGGAAGACCTGATGCCAGGTCTAACCGGAGTTCAATATCGTTCATGTCGAGTGAATGTTTGACTACATTGATGATATCCTTAATATCTTCATTGATATCACAATACTCGGACACACCTTCACCATGGCGGGCAAAGCTCAACAGGTTTTCCACTACTGCCTTGCAATGGAGACTATGTCGTTCGATAGTTTTCAAATCCTCATAACTCTGACTGTCTTTGTCCATTTTTTCCAAAAGGAGATCAGTAAACCCGAGTATGATGCCAAGGGGGTTGTTGACCTCGTGTGCCACCCCTGCGGCCAAGGTTCCCATGGAAGCAAGCTTTTCGGTATTAACAAGTTGGTTTTCCAGTTTTTTGCTTTTTGTAATATCTCTGGCGATACACAGAACCGATATCACATTTCCCTGTTCATCTTTGCGAGGCATGAAGTTGGCGCTGAGCCAGATCTCATGTCCCCCTGTGGTTATCATAAATTCGTCCCGCACACTTTTTCCAAACTGAAAGACAAGCTTGATGAGAGTAAGCTGTTTTTCAGAGACCTCTTGCGGGAAAAGGGCGGACAAGGGCTTGCCTACAAATTGGGAAGGGGTACCTCCAAAAAAAACCGCGGTAAAATTGTTTAACGACCGAAAACGGCCAGAAGCGTTTACCGTGAAAATAAAGTCCTCGGCGCTCTCCACCAGACTTCGATATCTTTCCTCAGCTTTTTTTAGCTCTCTTGTTTTTCCGTATAACTGATTCAGAAGTCTGCGAAAGCCCCATTGGTCATAAAACAGAGCGCCTCCTATTCCCGCAAGGAGTGTAAAAATTCCCAAACCTTGAAGCCAAAGAAAGCTGTGAGCGCTTTCATGGGGTGATCGAATACTTATCGTCAGCGTTGAGACAAAACAGAGCAGGCTGATAGACCAGGCAGTTATTATAGTAACTTTGATGAGTTTGAGTTGGTTTTGAAAGTCCATTTGTTTTCTCTATTGGGTGAGTTGATCCTTAAACTCTTCGTCAAGATTGTAATTCCCTTCCAGGAAGGCCTGAACCACACAGTCAATACTCGATTCACTTGTCATTAACATATCCATCTGACGAGAGAACTGGTTGAGCCGTCCCAAAATATCGAGCTTGTTCTCGATCATTTCCTGTTCATGCTTTTTGATTCGAGCGTTAAGCAGATCTTCCTTCACATCGACCGCAAACCCCAGATTTTCCAAGATTTTGGCAATAGCCCTGACCCTTCTTGTGCGTCGGGTATGGTCGGCCGCTCCTCCTTTGAAACGGAAGCTTATGTAATTCTTGTTCGGTTTCAGGCCACAGTAGGTATCAATGGCGACAAAATGGTAGCCGATGCGTGAACTAAAATTTAAATATTTGTCTGAAATGATAGCGTAGCTCTTGTCACCCGGGCTCCGCCCAAGGTCAGGAGACTTGAACATCTGTCGTCCCATAGCAGAGAGGAAACCCTTGATATCTATAGATCGCGGTTCGTGCCATCGGATACCTTTGTGAGTCATCCCCTTGAGCAATGCCTTCAGCGGGGTGGAGGTAATATCCCCCAGAGTCGCTTGTCTTGCCCCGTAGGTTTTTTGATCGGTCAGCCCCCCTCCCATATCAATAACGTAGAGATTTATTGGAAGCGCCACATCTAAATGTATGGCCAGATTCTCCTCACCACTCAATACATCACTGATTTTGAACATTTGCGCGAAAGACTTTTCGTGTACATACCGGGCGATATCATGGATAGAAGCACAGAACTGTGGGGCAAAGCTTTTTTCTTTGGTGTCGGTCAAGTGGAGCGGGGTGACATAGTTGCAAATTTTTTCCAACGTCTCATATACCGGGGTATTCTTCATATAGGTTTCGGCCACACGATCTAAACGGAGAAGTTCCTCGACCTTCCCCTGGTAAACCCTGCCTGTGTAGGCATCAACGGTTATTTCCATCTCTGCGGGAATCTTTTCCGAGGCCGCCTGGGCTCCAACAATTGTGGGAACCTTAAACTCCCTGGCAAGAGATGCCATGTGACCCGCGATTCCTCCGGCTTCGGTCACAATAGCCTTGGCCTTATTCATGAGGCGGACAAACTTTGGCGAAGAATATCTCGCCACAAGGACGCCTCCCTCAGGAAAATTGATTATGTCTTCGTCCCTGTATACATGGTATGCCTGACCGTAGCCCACACCCGGATAGGCAATTGAACCTTTTTCGATTAACACGGGGTAGCCGGATATTTTCGCGTAGGTATCTTTAAGCCCGCTTTTTTCGTAAGTAGAAACACTTAACGGACGGGACTGCAGAATGATCAATTCTCGCTTAGAATTCAGGGCCCATTCCACATCCTGGGGCGATCGAAAATGTCTTTCCAGGGCCACAACCGCTTTAGCCAAGACACGAATTTCAGCATCGGTGAGGCAGGGTTGTCTCCTGTTTTCATCCGGAACAGGGATTTCTGTGAGACCACCTTCGGGATTGCTGCACAACTGGACATCTTTCACCGGGGCCTTGCTTTCAAGTATAGTGAAGTTTTCATCCTTACTCACGACATACACGTCCGGTTGGACCGAGCCGTCAACCGCATAGGGACCCAGTCCCCATGCGGCATTAATAATAATGTTATCTTCTATCGGGCTGTACGGATGTCGGGAATAGGAGACTCCGCTGACCACCGAATCGACCATTTCCAGACAGCCTACACTCATCGCTGTATCTCTCTCCCGAATTCCCTTATTAAGGCGGTAGAAGATAGCCCGCTGTGTATATAGGCTGGCAATAACATATTTATATGACTGAACTATTTTATCCTGCGGAACATTGAGGGTTGAGAGATATTGACCGGCATAAGAAAGCTCACTGTCTTCCCCGACGGCGCTGCTTCGCAAAGAAACCCGCGGCGTGTGGCCCAATCTGTCCGCAAGCTCCTCGTATGCCTTTAATATAGCATCTTCCAATCTTGTGGGGGCCTGGGCAGTAATGATCAGGTGTTGAATCTCTTCACTTACCCGTTCAATGCTCCGAGGATCGCCCAGGTCTAACCGCATATTTTTTTTGTTTATCTCGTCTTGAAGGTTATTTTGCTCCAAAAAGTACTGATAGGCGGAGGTAGTAATAATGAAGCCGTCGGGTATGGTCAAATTGATCTTGTTTTTGATCTCGCCCAGATTGGCATTCTTGCCGCCCATGCTGTCAACCATATTCCTGTTGACCGCTGTGTAGGGAACAATCAGTTCAATAATGGGTATTTCCTTCTGCTGATAAAGTTCCGTCTTTATATTGTTATTTATTTGTTCCAGGGCATCATAGAGAGGCAGGTATTTGTCTCCGGAGATAAGATTCAAGTTTTTGACCATACGGAAGGCATGAAAGGCGGCCCTTGTAGCTGCAGAACGGATGTAAGCCATGCCGAATACGTCATGCCCGGCTAATTTTTTTTTCAGATCTTCTACTATTACAAGGATTTCATCATTAGAAGAAATAAGCTCTCTGAAATAGACGTATTTTAGTTTAAACTTTGCCTGCAGGTCGGCTGGGGGGGGAGAGGGGCGTTTCTTTCTCCGGCGCAAGAGTTTTTGAAAATATTTAAGCATAGGCAGATTATAAAAAAAAATTGAGATTCCCTTTGGGGGTAGTTTACATTTTTCCATTCAAAATTCAACAAAAATGATAGGTGTTATCGACGCAGCCAAGTTTCCCTATTGCAAGATTGAACCGAAGTGTTATATGTATTTGACATTTCACTAAGATTGATAAGCTCGCAAAAAGTCAAAATACTCCCTCTCCCTCGATGGGTGAGGGTTGGGGTGAGGGTGAATAGGGTTGACATTGCAGATAGTTATCTTCCCCCTCCCCTTTGTCCCCTCCCACCAGGGGAGGGGACAATTTGACTTTTTACGAATTCATCAAAATTGAAGTTTCGTAAAAAAAAATGGACAATAACTTGTAGGAGTTAGAGTGCAATGGAAGGTTTCAGGGTCTTGGTGGTTGACGATGAAGTCGATTTTCTTGAAACAATGATTAAGCGGTTAAAAAAGCGAAACCTTGATGTGATGGGGGCACGGAGCGGAGAAGAGGCCCTTCAGATTTTGAGCAAAGAACCTATTGATGTAGTAGTGCTGGACGTCAAGATGCCGGGTATGGATGGGGAGGATACGCTGCGGGAAATAAAAAGAAGGGAACCCCTTGTGCAGGTTATCATGCTCACTGCCCACGGTTCCGTGGATTCAGGCATTGAAGACATGACGCTTGGGGCCTTTGATTACATTGTGAAACCGGCAGATCTTGATGAATTGATTAAAAAGCTGGAACACGCCTATAAAAAGAAGTTGATTCACGAGGAAAAGATTCGCCGTGCTAAGATTGTGGAGCTTGACCATGGCACCGCTCCTATCAAAAACCGCGTCTGATAGTCATGGAAGGAGAATCCATTGTTTGAAACTATGACAACAGAGGTACCTCTTCCCCTGGCGATTGTCGACACCAACGGCGAGATAATATTTGCCAACAAACGGTCGAAAGAGCTTTCCGGATACAGTGGAGGGGAATTCGCAGGGATGAACTTGCGAGGTCTGTGCGCGCCTTACGAACAGAACCGATATATCTTCACAAAGTTGTCTAACATCCAAAAAACGATGGAGGCCGATATTGACCTTAAGCGGAAAAGTGGCGAGATCTTCACAGCAAACGTCTCCTTCGCCCCCTTTCACCATCATGGGACACCATACCTCCTTCTAATTTTCAGAGACGTAACCACAAGGCGGGTGCAGGAAGGAAAAACTCGAGAAGATGAGGAGCGGTACCGCAGGCTACTTGAAGAACGGAATATATTGCAGGATCAGCTCCATCGGTCCAGTAAGGTCGCCTTTATGGGTGAGTTGGCCGCTGGTATTGCCCATGAAATCAACAATCCTCTTGGGATTATCCTCGGATTTGTCCAGGATATTTTGGAGGAAATTTCTCCGGATAATCCTATCTTTGAATCGATTAAGATTATTGAACAGGAGACAGCACGGTGCGCGGACGTAGTGAAGGAGTTTTTGGACTTTGCCCGGTTAAAACCCCCTGAGAGGACCTCTGTGGACATCGTCGAACTCCTTGGGGATTCTATTGTATTGCTTATGCCCAGAATCAAGCAAAATAAGATCAGCATCAAAAGGGCTTTTGATAAAGGGCTCCCCGCTGTTGAGCTTGATCCACAACTCATACAGCAAGTTTTCCTGAATGTAATGATTAATGCCATTCAAGCTATGCCTGACGGAGGCAATATTGACCTTGGGATCGATCTTGTTCGCATTAGTCAGTCGGGAGAACCCGAAGAGTATGTGAGGATAACGATATCGGATACAGGCTCCGGGATATCTGACCAAAATCTTTCCCGTGTCTTTGATCCCTTTTTCACGACCAAGGGGAGCAAGGGGACAGGATTGGGGCTTTCGGTTTGCCAGCGTGTCATGGAAGACCACCAGGGGAAATTTGAAATAAAGCGTCGTAAGGGATCCGGAACCACGTGCAGTCTCTATTTGCCGATAAAGGATTGATGAAATGATGATCTCGTAAAAAGTCGTTCACAAAAGACTTTTTACGAAGTCATCAAGATTGGAGCAGGAAACAGTGTTGGCAAAGATTTTAGTGGTGGATGATGAAGAGCACATGCTCAAGCTCTTTGAAAAAATCCTTACCAAGGAAGGACATAAGGTGCGAACCGCTGCCAACGGAAACGAGGCTGTCGCCATATTGGATGACGAGACCTTTGACTTGATGATATCTGATCTCAAAATGCCTGTTCTTGGCGGTATGGACCTGTTGAAAGAGGTCAAAGCCAGATATCCGGACATCCCTTTTATTGTGATTACAGCCTATGGAACTATCGGGTCAGCGGTTGAGGCTATGAAGGCTGGAGCATTCGACTACCTGACCAAACCATTCCAGAAAGACAATATCCGCCTGGTAGTGCGCAAGGCATTGCAGTACTGCGAGCTTCATAAGGAAGTTATAAGGCTCCGCGAAGAACTAAAAGGGAAGGACGGGGTCGAAGAGATTATTGTCAAAAGCAAGGCCATGCAAGAGTTGTTCGAACTCGTTGCCAAGGTGGCGGACAGTCAGGCGACAGTACTTATACAGGGAGAGAGCGGTACCGGCAAGGAGCTGATTGCCCGGTCCGTTCACAACCTGAGCAGTCGTCGAAATAAGCCGTTTATCGCTGTGGATTGCGGTGTTTTCCCGGAACATCTCTTGCAAAGTGAGCTGTTCGGCCATGTTAAAGGGGCGTTTACCGGCGCGGTCAAGGATAAAAAAGGGTTGTTTATCGCGGCAGACGGCGGCACGCTCTTCCTGGATGAGATCGGTAGCATCTCTCCGACCGTGCAATTGAATCTGCTTCGTGTGCTTCAGGAGAAGGAGGTAAGACCGGTAGGAAGCATCAAGAGTATTAAGGGGGATGTGCGCGTGGTAGCGGCCACAAACGTAGACCTTGAACAGGCCATACATGAGGGGAGGTTCCGTAGAGATCTTTATTACCGGTTGGCTGTTGTCACCGTCAAAGTGCCTCCGCTCAGGGAAAGAAAGGAGGCTATTGCCCCGATAGCCTATCACTTTATGCGAAAATATGCCGCTATTTACAATAAGGACCTTTCTGATATCACTCCGGAAGCTATGCACGCCATTATGGAAAATACCTGGCCCGGCAATGTTAGAGAGCTTGAGAACGTCATGGAACGCGCGGTGCTGCTGAGTACCGGCCCGCTCATTGATGAGGCGTCGCTCCCCGCGTCTATCATGCAAGAAGGTGTGGATGGAGACAAGAGGGCGCAGCCTCTCAAGAGCGCAACCAGGACTGTAAGCCATAAGGCGGAAAGGGAGGCCATACTAAAGGCCTTGAGAGATTCAAAGGGGAACAAGACCAAGGCCGCTCAGCTTCTGGGCATCAGTCGAAGTTCCTTGTACAACAAAATAGGTGAACTTGGTATTGGGAAGCCATAAAAGAGACCTGCCGCCAAGAGTGTCCAAACAGATAGACAGTGTCCAAAGGTCGTCGGTGTGTTCATCTATTTAAACAGTCATGCCTGGCATTATCAATAATAATAAACAGTTAACGAAAATACACATTGGTGATTCGATGCGCTCCAGTGTCCAAAATGCTAAATGAAAAATACCTCGCCACTGCCGGGTCAGACAGCTTCAACATTTATAATTATCTACTAATACAACAAGTTAACGTTAGACATATCGATCTCTTCGTCCTTGGTATACATCCTGCTATGCAAGAAATTATAATGCGCGGCTTCCTAATGCGCAGCTTCCGGGGCTATTGAGTTTTTGATGGCTTCGGAAAAGATTTTTTACTTCAACATAAAAGTCAAACTTATTACTCGGGACATAAAATTGTTTCCCCCCTTTAGTAAAGGGGGGCAAGGGGGGATTTGAAAAATGTAAACTGTTTCATGCTCTCATTACTAAGTTCGTACAGTAGGCAGTGGTCACATTAAACACTTTTTATATTTCCAACAGATGTAGCGCTTATAAGCTACACCGGAAGTAAGGAGGAGGGAAAATGTTTCTCAAAAACAAGGGATTTCAGCTTGGCTTAGCAGTGGCGCTCGGTATTATAGTTCTACTTTTACCCAGACCGGAGGGAACGAAATTTAAGATAACCGGCGGCGAAGGCCAAAAACTATTTCAGAACATCGGTCAACACTTCACATTAGTCTCTACCGACGAGCAGCACGCCAAGGGATATATTGTGGTAGAGGCGAAGAATCCCGGCAGTCCGGAATGTACGGCGGCCTTTTTACAGGATAAGGCCGCTGAATTAAACATGGCAGGGCTTGAAGTCGATTATGAAAATGGTCTTTCTCCAAAGGCTAAGAGATTTCTGGCCGTGCTTATTGTACTGATTTTTCTCTTTGTAGCAGAGCCTATTCCCCTTGAAATCACGGCCATCTGTATCGGCGTCTTTTTGGTAATTATGGGTATTACCGATGTGAAATCGGCCTGGGCTCCCTATATGCATCCGGTGGTTGTTTTTATCATGTGCTGCCTCATCTTTGCCATCTCTCTGGACAACGCCGGCATTACAAAGCGACTCGGGCAGTTTATTGTAAAGAAGGCGGGAACCAGCGTTACCAAGTTTACCTTTATTATTGCAATGGGCCTGGGTCTGGCTTCCGCCTTTATGCACGATGCCGCGGCCTGCGCCATAGGCATTGTCACGATGCTTCCCATGATGAGGGCCGCGGGTATTGAACCTCACACCAATACCGCAAAGTTTATGATGCTCTCACTCCCTTTTGCCTGTTCCTGCGGGGGCATGGGATCGCTGATAGGCGGGGGCCGCTGTATGGTGGCCGCAGCTTTCCTTAAGGAGTTTACCGGATTAGAGATCAGTTTCTTTGACTGGATTCTGTATTGCATGCCGGCGGCTATTCTTTGCGTACCGGTTGCGGTTCTCGTTGTCTATTTTGTCTACCGGCCTAATCCGAAGTACCAACTTCCTCAATACGATGAGGAGGCGGGTCCGTGGACGCCGTTGGAAAAAAAGACCCTGATTATCATCGGCTTAACATTTGCTTTCTGGTTGACAAAGGGGTTCCATGGAGTTCACTACTCGGTGACCGGTATGTTGGGAGTTGCCGGCCTGGTCCTTTTCGGGATCTTGAAATGGGAAGATATCCACAAGAATCTTGAGTGGGGAACCGCGCTGTTTATCTTTGGCGGAGGCATTTCCCTTGGCCTGGCCATGGGCTATTCCGGGGCCGCCACGTACTTTGCCAACCTCTTTTTCCCGTATGTTCAGGGGGGTGGCTGGTTGCTCCTCTTTGTGGGCGTGGGGGTTTTCGGGGCCCTTGTTACCAACGCCATGGCTAATGTGGCTGCCGCGGCCCTTATATTGCCCATTGTGATTCCAATGGCCCAGTTGGAAGGGGTGGATCCTACCGTGATCGCATTGTGTCTCGGGACAGCTACCTCTTTTGCCATGCTTTTGGTGATCGGCTGTCCGCCCAATGCCATTTCCTACAGCTACAGGTACTTTAAGGCGGTTGACCTCACAAAGGTGGGAGTTGTTGCCACACCCATTTTGTTGAGCATCCTGGTGGCGGTTGCGGCCACCTGGTGGAAAATTTTGGGGCTGGTATAGGTTGGTTTTATCGGTTCCGTTTGTTAGAATAGTAAATTAAGGAATATTGGAATCATTTCTGACCAACGGCCCGATGGCCTCAGTTGTTGGCACGAAAGTGGATTGCGTCTATTATTACTAATACTTATTGAGGAGTTGCCCGAAATATGTCTACCGCAAATAACATACGCCTTCTCCTTGTAGACGACGAGACTGATTTCCGGCAGACCATTGCCAAGCGCTTAACAATAAGGGGCATTGCCCCTGAAGAGGCAGGGACCGGGCAAGAATGTTTATCCATCCTCGAGAAAAAACCTATGGATGTAGTGGTGCTGGACGTTAAGATGCCTGGTATGAACGGGATCGAGGTCCTTGATCATATCAAGAAAAAATATCCCAAGACCGAGGTCATACTCCTGACCGGCCATGCCACGACCCAGGATGGCGTTGCAGGAATTAAGTTGGGAGCCTTTGATTATCTCACGAAGCCTGTAGAACTGGAACATTTGTGTGGTAAGATAAGACAGGCCCACGAAAGGATCAGGCGGGGCGAAGAGATCAGGCTAAGTGAAGAAAAACTCAGAGAGGCAAAATTCAGGGCCAAGATGGGACAGCAAATGATAGCGGCTGAAAGGCTCGCCTCCCTGGGAACGTTGGCAGCCGGGGTCGCCCATGAAATAAACAATCCCTTGGCAATTATTAAGGAATCGGCCGGCTGGATGACGCTGCTCCTCAAAAAAGAAGAACTGGCGGCAATGCCCCGAAAGCAGGACTTCGAAAACGCCCTGAATAAGATAGAAAAGGGTATTGAAAGGGCCAGGAGAATCACGCATCAGCTTTTGGGGGCCGCGAGAAAAAATGATTCATCCCTATCAAAGGTGGATCTGAGGGAAATGGTGGATGAGGCTGTTCAATTAGTACATAGGGAGGCCGCAAACAAAGACGTTGAAGTTATGCAGGTAATGGACCCGTCCACAGTCATCATCCAGAGTTATCCCTACCAGTTAAGGCAGATTATGATCAATCTTCTGACCAATGCGATTCATGCTACCGGGTCCGGAGGCAAAATCACCATAGTGCTTGAAGGCAACGGTGATGAGGTGAGTCTGACAGTGAGTGACACCGGTGAAGGCATCCCCAAAGAGAACCTGGAAAGGATATTCGAGCCGTTTTTTACCACTAAATCTCCCGGCGAAGGCACCGGGCTTGGTCTGTTCGTGACCCGCGGCATTATTGAAAAAATAGGGGGGACCATTGATGTGGAGAGCCGGCCCGGGCACGGATCCAGTTTTTGCATCAAGCTGCCGAAATCCCAGGTAACAAAAGAAGGATCATATGAAGATGATGATGTTGATCTGTTAGATCAATAGACCGTTAAACCCTTTTCAAGATAAAGGAGAAAGAGTGCCATGATCAAAATACCAACCAAGGTAATGGTAGTAGATGATGAGAAAGATTTTGTGGAAATGCTTTCCTTAAGGTTGAACGAGACAGGAGAAAAAGTCACGTCCGCCAATAGCGGCCAGGAGTGTCTCGACGCATTGGAGAAGGGTGACACCGACGTTGTTATCCTGGACATTAAGATGCCGGGCATGGATGGCATCGAAACTTTGCGGGAGATAAAGAAGAGATTCCCTCTGGTTGAAGTTATCATGCTGACAGGCCACGGCAGTACGGAAAGCGCTGTGGAGGGGATGAAGCAGGGCGCCTTTGATTATCTTTTGAAACCTGCCGATTTTGATGATCTGTCGACCAAACTGGAGGCAGCCAGAAAGAGAAAGGACGAGCATCAAGAGCGGATCAGAAAGGCGGAAGTCCGGTTGCTTCTAAGAAAAGTCGGAGAAGTGTGATCTCAGGGTTTGGGGATAAGGGTTCACGGTTCAGGGTTCAAGGTTAGAGAGCGATGAAATTGGAGTAGGAAAAAGTGTTGGCAAAGATTTTAGTGGTGGATGATGAAGAGCACATGCTCAAGCTCTTTGAAAAAATCCTCACCAAGGACGGGCATGAGGTGCGAATCGCTGCCAACGTAGCCGAGGCGATCGGCCTATTGGAAGATGAGACATTTGATTTGATGATCTCTGATCTCATGATGCCTGTCCTTGGCGGCATGGACCTGCTGAAAGAGGTCAAGGCCGGACATTTGGACATTCCGTTTATTGTGATCACCGCCTACGGGACTATTGGATCGGCTGTTGAGGCTATGAAGACAGGAGCATTTGACTACCTGACCAAACCATTCCAGAAAGACGATATCCGCCTGGTAGTGCGCAAGGCATTACAATACTGCGAACTCCGTAACGAGGTCAGACGGCTCCGCGAAGAGCTAAAAGGCAAAGATGGAGCCAAGGAGATTGTCGGTAAAAGCAAGGCCATGGAGGAGGTCTTCAAGCTCATTGCCAGAGTGGCGGACAGCCAGGCCACAGTACTTATCCAGGGGGAGAGCGGCACAGGCAAGGAGCTGATTGCCAGGTCCGTTCACAACCTGAGCAGTCGTCGGGATAAGCCGTTTGTCGCTGTGGATTGTGGTGTTTTTCCGGAACATCTTCTGCAAAGCGAACTCTTCGGCCATGTTAAAGGGGCGTTTACCGGCGCGGTTACGGATAAAAAAGGGCTGTTTATCGCGGCAGACGGAGGCACGCTTTTCCTGGATGAGATCGGGAGCATCTCTCCGACCGTGCAATTGAATCTACTCCGTGTGCTTCAGGAAAAAGAGGTAAGGCCGGTAGGAAGCATCAAGAGTATTAAGGGAGATGTACGGGTGGTGGCGGCCACAAACGTAGACCTTGAGCGGGCAGTACATGATGGGAGGTTCCGAAGAGATCTTTATTACCGGTTGGCTGTTGTCACCGTCAAAGTGCCTCCGCTGAGGGAAAGAAAGACCGATATCCCTCCGATAGCTTATCATTTTATGAGAAAATATACCAAAATTTATAACAAGGACCTTTCTGATATTACACCGGAAGCTATGCAAGCCATTATGGAAAGCCCGTGGCCCGGAAACGTTAGAGAGCTTGAGAACGTCATGGAACGCGCGGTTCTTCTGAGCGCCGGACCACTCATTGATGAGTCGTCGCTCCCCTCGCCTATCAGGCATGAAGGTTCGGATGGAAACAAGCGTTTGAAACCGCTAAAGAGCGCGACCAGGACTGTAAGCCGTAAGGCGGAAAGGGAGGCTATACAAAAGGCCTTGAAGAATTCAAAGGGGAACAAAACCAAGGCCGCTCAGATTTTGGGCATCAGTCGCAGTTCTTTGTATAACAAAATAGGAGAACTTGGCATTTCCTAATGAAACAGGCATTGCTCGCCGACAAGTCACCGTCAATTGTCCATATGGTTACATCATTCCTTGAAAGCAGCGGATACGAAGTTACATCCGTGGGGAATGGCAAGGCCGCGCTTCAAAACGTCACGGGGTTGCGATATGATGTTTTTGTCACAGGCTTAAATATGCCTAAGATGAACGGGTTAGAGCTGATAAAGAATATCAGACTTCGAAATAATTGTGTTCCTATTGTAGTTTTGTCCGGGACAGAAAGTATTGAGATAGCAGTTGAGGCAATGCGGATTGGAGCGGACGAGTTTGTCCGGGAAAAGACGAAGGACCTTGGGAAGACGCTTCTTTTTGTTATTGAAAGAGCTATAGCAAGAAAAGCAGCGGAAAAACGCTTGCAGATATACGAATCTAATCTTCCGATATGCATGCATTGCAAAAAGATACGTTATGAGATGGAACACCAAAAGCACGCATGGGTCCCTATTGAGGACTATTTTAACCAAAAAATCTCAGGAATAGATTTTTCCCACGGAATATGTCCCGAGTGCATTCATACATATTACCCCGAAGAGGGCTAATAAAGGTCTCAAAGCGTCCAATGTGATGGACAGTGTCCATGCGCACTTAATGAAAAAGAAGTTTGAACAATATTTCACTAATAATAATAAGTTGACTAAGATACGTATTAATAAGTTGTCCAATTCTGATACCGTTTATTCTAAGCTAAAGACATCCCTTCATTACAGATTCTTCTAAGATAATCATTTCTAACTTACTGTTAATACAATAAATTGTATTGTCCTCTCGCTATTCATCTCTCTTTGGCATATTTCCTGCCTTATATGAAATCATCAATATTTGTCTCCGGAAGGGGTCTATGGCTCACAAGATTTTAGTGGTTGATGATGAGGAGAACATGCGGGCGCTCTTGAAACGTGTTCTTGGCAAAGCAGGCTACGACGTTGAGTGCGCGGACTCAGGGAAGACCGCACTGCGACTTGCCTTAGACAAACCCTTTGATCTCGCTGTCGTTGATGTGCGCATGCCGGAGATGGGCGGCATAGAGGCCTTGGCGGGGTTTAAAGTCATTGCCGGAGAAATGCCGGTTATTATGATATCAGCTTCCCCGTCGTGGGAAGGAAGACAGGTGGCGGCGAGTCTGGGCTGTGCGGAGTACCTGTCCAAACCATTGGATATGAAACGCTTGAAGGAGATTATAAAGAAGGAACTGAAAGGCTCTTAATACCGCCTACGCAGAGGCTTTTGACGGGCGGGAGAGGGCTTGCCCTGTTAAATAGGGGTTCCCTTCGGGAAATTTAACAGGGTGAAGGTGGGGGTGAATAAAGGTGACATTCAAGGCATGGGAACTATTGTATGGCTACAGCCGGGTAAAGGGGGTGATATAGTGGGAATCGCAAGGTCAATGGAGATCAACGGTCAGCTTCAACAAACAAATGATGTCCAGGGAACTGCCATGTACCGTGGAAGAAAATACGCGCGAAAAAGGCCGATGGGGATTACGATGTTGGGCCTTTTCATGCTGATTGGCGGCATGTTCTGTATCTGCGCGGGTCTTTCCGAAATACCGGCCGGGATTCTGGGAATGGCCGTTTCAGGAACGACGGCGGTTGTGATCCATTTTCTCCATGCCGGAATCAGTATCTATATATTTACCGGATTTCTGCGATTAAAGAGATCTGCGTGGAGCGTATACATGATTTTTTTAGCCCTTGGCATCGCCAATAACCTGATCACGATAATATCGTCAGGCTCATTTAACCAGTTGACATCTATCATGCTTATGTGTCTGTTCGGATATTATGTTAATGGCAAAAAAGGGTTGTTTGTTAATTAATGCCGAGCCTGTCTCCGGACAGGTGAGGATAAAAAGAAGTTAATAATATTAAAAGGAGGGAAACATAAAATGGAACATGGAGCTACTGCACCAACAGTGAAACACAAGCCTTTTTCTTGGCCGTGGTGGGTAGGAGGATCCGGGCAGAGGCCGATGATCGTACTCGGTCTGATTATATTCTTTGTCACGGTTGCCTATGTGATCCCCACGCCCCAGAGCATGATAAACCTTGTACAGCAGCAGGACGTCAAGGGCGCAACGTACCAGTCAGGCACCCACAGCTTTCTGGATTCTTACAACAAGCTCATGAAGAAGGGAGGACACATTTATACCGCGGAGGAAGTGGCCCATAAGCTGCAGTTGTGTGTGGCCATGCTTTTGACCATTGCCATCCTCTGGGGCACAGAGGCGATCTCGCTGGGGGCAACCGACATCCTGGTGGGTCTCATTTTGTATCTATTTGCCATTCTTCCCATTAACGACATATCAAGGGGGTATATGAAGGATGCCGTGTTTTTTATCGCCGGGGTGCTCATCCTGGCCGCGGCCGTTGGAAAAACCGGGCTTGATCGAAGGATCGGCAACATACTTTTGGGTAAGATCAAAGGATTAAAAGGTTTTTGTTTTATCTTTTTCCCCGTCCTGGCCGTGCTGTCCGGTTTTCTCTCGGAGCATGCGCTGGTTGCCCTTTTGTGTCCTATCCTGGCCCTTGTATACCTGGAAGGAGAAAGGGCGGGCTGCGACAAGAAACAGCTTCATGCCCTGGCCTGCACGCTGTTTTTAGGGATCTGTTTTGCCGCCAACATAGGCGGGTCAGGATCTCCTGCGGTTGGAGGACGCGCGGCCATTATGGTCGGCTATTTCAATGACTATGGCCTGCCAATAAGCTTTGGCCAGTGGATGATGTACGGCCTCCCCGTAGTCCCTTTTCTGGCCGTTAGCTGCAGCATCTGGGTATATATAACCATGGCCAGCAGGACCGGCCCGGCCCTTACGATGGACCTGGGAGGTGTGATGAAAAAGGGCGTCGAGGGCATAGGACCTATTAGAGGAAAAGAACTCCTCATGGCCTTCTATTTTGCGGCACAGGTTGTCCTCTGGATCGCCGCCAGCTCGGTGATCGGCCTTGGCGGGGCGACCATCCTGGTAGTGTTTTTCATCCTTGTGTCCGGGTTGATGACATGGGAGGATGTCCAGGCCAGGGTGCGGTTTGACGTTGTGGGGCTGTATGCCGGGGCCTGTGCCATGGGTGTTGCTCTGAATAACACAGGCGCCGGTGTGTGGCTGGCCCAAAATTTTGTGGCGATACTCCCGGACTTTTTCCACAAAGGGATGGGCATCGTGCTGGCCTCAAGCCTGATCACCACAATCGTGACCAACTTCATGAGCGACGGCGCCGCGGTTGGCGCTCTTGGTCCTGTGGTTCTCCCTATGGCGGCCATTGGTGGGGTACATCTGTGGAAGGTGGGGCTGGCCTGTTCATTCGGGTCTTCCTATGCCCATGGAATGATCGTAGGCACCGTTAACAACGCTATTGCCTACGGCATGGCAAAACATCCGGAGACAGGCGAATCACTCCTCTCTCCCATGGATTTTATGAAATATGGTATTCCCTTTGTTTTCATCTCCATCGCGGTCCTTTGGCTGGTGTGCTTCTTCGGATACTGGAACTTTCTGCCGTGGCCGGCGATTAAGTGAGGAGGGTATCTCCTTCCCCGCAAAGGGCAATGCTGTCCCCTCCCCCCTGGCCGACTTCGCCGAAGTGTCGACTTCGCCAAAGTGGCGAAGGCTACGACGGCTGAAACGGGGGAGGCCGGGTGAGGGTGAAATAAGGAAAATAAGTGGAAAGAAAAGTAAAAAAAATAATGGTCATAACCCTGGGGTGCTTGTTGTTGTTAAAGACCTCCGCTCTCTACGGGGCCGGCAATAGTTTTTATGATGAAGACGCTCATTTTTCCGTTGCCGTTCCCGAGAGTGTTCAAGAGGTCTCGGAAGGTTGGCTTTGTGCCGGCCTTCTTGGTCCGAAGCATCGTCAATGGTGCGAAGACGCCATGAAACAGTATAGCGCCGCCTTTATTCAGCGGGAGGAGTCAACCCCAACAGATAAGGGTCTCATTATCCTGGGCATCAAGACATACAAGCATGAAAAAAAGCGTTTTAAGATCTTGCCGGATTTTCTTACGTTGGATGATTTTTTTGACCCCAAG
Organism: Pseudomonadota bacterium; assembly: GCA_043818915.1. GTDB lineage: Bacteria > Desulfobacterota > Desulfobacteria > Desulfobacterales. Next base: position 22,710 of record JBDRFJ010000067.1, read on the forward strand.
GTGATCAAAAAGTTTAGAGATCTCGTAAAAAAGAGACTTGCCGAAAAAGGAGCCGAGGATGTAATCGTAGGGGAACCGGTTCTCAAGAATGAGAACAACGAGTTCAGTTTTACCTGCAGCTACAGACTCCCGGAAGGAGATGAGGCGAAAGAATTCCACAGGGTATTTTTAGGACGAACCCATTTAGTGTATCTGGATCTTAAGCTTTATGGCGTGGGTTCCGCGGCTCCATACCAGAGAATGTTTCAAAAAGTGGCTGCTTCTCTGACATTTGAAGATGGTTTTGAAGCCAGGGGATCATTTACCGACAGCTCCATAAAGAAGGTCGGCTCTTATGAGCTGTTTGGGACCAGGGTTTCCGCCCTTGGAAAGTCATTGGTGCATATCATTTTAATTGTATTTCTTTTAAACCTGGCGCTTGACTATGTTGCTAATCCCAAAAAGGGCCGCTACGTACAGATACAATTCCTTCAAAGGAATAAAAACAAGGCAAGAGTCGCGACAGTTCTGCTGGGGATATTGGTGTACGTGCTATGTATTTAGTGTTCAACACAAAGGTGTAGTTTTGCAAATATTGCTTTTTGTATAATGAGAAACACAAGTCTTAAAGAGTCTTTAAGAGAATTATAAGGAGGGAAAACAATGGAAGATTATAGGGTACTTATCGTTGATGACGAGGATGATTTTCGGGAAACGTTGATGAAACGTCTTCAAAAGAGAAACCTCGCCGTTGTCGGTGCGGAAAGTGGGGCAAAGGCCTTGGAAATCCTTGACGGACAACTTTTTGACGTGGTCATCCTGGATGTAAAGATGCCGGGTATGGACGGTGTGGAGGCTCTGCGGGAGATGAAAAGGATGAGGCCGATCATGGAGGTGGTTATGCTTACAGGCCACGCTACAGTGGAAACGGCGATTGAGGGGATGAAATTAGGGGCCTTTGATTACGTCAGGAAACCCGCGGATTTTGACGAGCTGTTGGAGAAGATGAAACAGGCCTATGAGAAAAAGAGGGCCCATGAAGCAAAGATTCAGGAGCGGAGGATTTGGGAGTTGCAGGCTCACCCCGGGAAGGTCTTTGAATAGATAAAACAGAATAAAGAAAGACAAACAGACCACTGTTGAGACAAAACACGACAATAGAACGGAGGATTATCATGGCAAAAACAAAAGAAAGAAAAGTAAAGGATCTGATGATTCCTCTCGCAGATTATGATACTATTTCTGCAGATAAGTCTATCAGGGATGCGTTTGAGGTTATGGAAAAAACGGGGCATCACGCGATTTTGGTTTTAGACGAAAGCAATGAGCCGATTGGGCAACTCTCCTATAGAGACATATTAATAGGATTGGAGCCCAAATATGTTGAGGGGAAGTGGGGCCATTCCTGGTTTACCCCGAAAACATTTGAGGACTATCCTGTTTTTTATTACGAGGGTGAATTTTCAGGACAATGTAAGGCGCAAATAGCAAAAAAGGTCAAAACGGTTATGTCTCCATTTGAAGTCAGCATAGATGAAAATGCCACATTGTCCGAGGCCGTTCACGTCATGGTGACCCGCAATATAGGGAGAATGCCGGTGGTCTCGGGCGGAAAGTTCAGGGGCATGATCAGGCTCATAGAGATCTTTGATGAGGTGAAAAAGGTTATTCTCGGCAAGTAAGGTGTGCCCGGTCAAATTTGATGGTCTCGTAAAAAGTCCATTTTGTTCACTTCATGAGCATTTTGGGCGCACTTAAGACGTTCAGCTAAAATGCTAAAACTCGGACTAACGCCCTCAAACAGTTAGCATTTCTTAACTCTGTATGAGGAAGTTCTTATCCTGCTGAGGAGGGTAGATTGGATTTCTTGCATGTGTTGTTTCCGGTTTCGGGCGTAAAAACGTGGGTATTTCTTCCGCCCCTGGTCGCTTTCATAGTCTCTTTCTTTACGTCCATGGGTGGGGTGTCCGGCGCCTTCCTTTTGTTGCCCTTCCAGGTAAGCATATTGGGGTTTACAAGTCCCGCTGTGAGCCCCACGAATCTTGTCTACAACATCGTGGGAATTCCGAGCGGAGTCTACCGTTACATTCGGGAAGGAAGGATGGCTTGGCCTCTCACCTGGACGATTATTATCGGGACCTTGCCTGGAGTTTTTATCGGAGCAATCATTAGAATCAAATATCTTCCTGATCCCAAGGCGTTCAAATTTTTTGTGGGATGTGTTCTTCTCTATATCGGCGGCCGCCTTCTATATGATCTCTCCGGCCGAGTTTCTTTAAAGAAGAACAAGATAAAGGCTCTTGATGAAAAGTTCAAAAAAGCGGCCGACAAGATCAAGGCCGAGCAAAAAACCCGTGTTGCTTCCGGCTTGCCGCCTGAAGCAGTAGTTAAAACGATCAAGTTCTCCTTCACCCGCTATGAATACGAGTTTTACGGAGAAAGGTTTTCCTTCAACACCATCGGCCTCTTTATATTAACCTTCATAGTGGGAGTGATCGGCGGCACTTATGGCATTGGCGGCGGAGCCATCATAGCCCCTTTCCTGGTTGCCGTTTTCCATCTCCCTGTGTACTCTATTGCCGGTGCGGCGTTGATGGGGACTTTTATCACCTCGATTGCCGGTGTGATTTTTTATACATTGATCGCCCCGATTTACGCTGATACCGGTTTGGCCATTGCGCCGGACTGGATTTTGGGCTTTCTTTTCGGAATAGGCGGTTTCGCAGGCATGTACTGCGGGGCCAGGTTCCAGAAATTTGTGCCCCAGAGATTCATCAAGCTCATGCTCGGCCTGATCATCACATTGCTTTCCCTTCGCTATATTGCCCAATATTTTTTGTAGCCAAATTTTGATGAATTCGTAAAAAGTCGCCGTTACATTCCGCGCGAGCATGAAAATCCCCCTGAATCCCCCTTTAATAAAGGGGGACTTTGTGGTATCCCCCTTTAATTATGGTACCCCCCTTTGGAAAAGGGGGGAGAGGGGGGATTGTCAAGTTTCATTGACAATGGCGATATGTATAGTATATTATTGGCAGTCACCATTAAGTAGCTAAGATTCCGTATAATTTTGTTAATACCTGATATTAGCGTACATAACTCCACAAAAAATCGAGTTTTGAAAAAAGAGGTATAGCAGCAGAAAAATCGGCGACTTTATGTTTGGATTAAAGCGACTTGTAAAAAAATGGCTGAAAGGCAAGGTTCAAGACCCCGGAGAAGTGGCGTCAACCGAGGCTATTCGGCATGCTTTTACGAAGAGGTATCTGAGCTTTAAGACGCTTTTGAGCACGAACAATGAGGTGCTGGAGATAATAAATGAGATGGAACAGACCTTGCTGGGGAGCCGCAGTTTTGGCATGTCCTTTATCCGGGCGCATTGCACAGCGATTTCTGTCAATATGTATAAGATTATCGATAATTTAAATCAGGTTACCGATAATCGATATAAAGAACTGTTTGAAACACTTGAAAGTGTGCTGGTAAAAATTTACCAGGAATTAGCACACAAAAAGGGAGAACACCCCGGCGAACTGATACTTCCTCTTGAGGCTGTTGATAAGACAATGGCCGACCAGGTTGGGACCAAAATGGCGAATCTGGGGGAGGTTAAAAACCGTCTCGGTCTGCCCGTTGCCGAAGGCTTTGTTATCACGTCCTCAGCCTATGAGCGGTTTATTAAATACCGTGATTTGCAGGAGGAGATTAATCGCCGGATTCAATTTCTTGAGCCGGCAAATATAGCCCGACTTCATGAAGCCAGCGCCGAGATTCAGCAACTTATCATCAACGCGCCCCTTCCTCCAGGACTTGAAGACGCCATTACCCGAGCCTACACAGAGTTAATGGCAAAAGTGGGTGAGGGCGTCAATGTGTCTTTGCGTAGCAGCGCTCTTGGTGAAGATACCAAAGAAGCCTCTTTTGCCGGGCAGTATCGTTCCGTACTAAATGTGGATCAGGAGCACTTGGTTATTTCTTTCAAGGAGATCCTCGCCAGTAAATATTCCGTTCCGGCCACCGCTTATCGCTTGAACAAGGGATTCCGTGATGAAGACATCGCTATGTGTGTCGGCTGTATGGCCATGGTCAATGCTGAAGCCGGTGGTGTCATGTACTCGGCAGATCCCGGTAATATACGGCATGAGTATATCATAATTAATGCCGTGCGGGGGCTTGGTAAGTCAGTAGTGGATGGAAGTGTAAGCCCAGATCTTTTTGTTCTTTCCAAAGACGATCCCAAAGATATTTTAAAAAAAGAGATCGCTCCTAAGAGACAAAAACTTGTTTGTGATGCTGCAGAGGGCATATGTCTCATGGAGGTCGTAGGGGAAGAAGAGAGCGCGTCCGCGATTACCGAGGAGCAAGTTGCGTTGCTGGGCGAATTGGCTCTTCGTCTCGAAGAACATTTTGGCGAACCCCAGGATATTGAATGGGCAATTGAACCAAACGGTTCTGTCTCGATTTTGCAGAGCAGGCCCCTGATAGTGCTCGGTGAAGAATTGGCGGAAGTTAAACATATTTCTCAATCAAAGGTTGACCTCCCCGTAATCCTCACCGGCGGTGTAACAGCCAGCCCGGGAGTAGCCTGCGGCCCGGCCTTTGTGGTCGCAACAACCGTTGATATGCTGCAGTTCCCTGATGGTTCTGTATTGGTAACCAATAACCCCTTGCCGCAGTGGGCAGCGCTCTTAAATAGCGCGGTTGCTGTGGTTACAGACCGTGGCGGTGTTACCGGTCACCTGGCAGCCGTGGCACGCGAATTCAAAGTTCCCGCCCTCTTCGGCGCTTCAAATGCTACAAGGGATATCCGCAATGGTGATATCATTACGGTCGATGCCGACGGCCGAACGGTCTATGCCGGACGGGCAGAATTGCTCTTGCAGAAGGAGACTGATAAGAAAAGCTTGATGCAGGGAAGCCCTGTTCATACTACGTTAGGCAGTGTCCTAAAATATATAGCGCCTCTAAATCTTACTGACCCTGATGCTCAAAATTTTACGCCCAAAGGCTGCCAAACCATACATGACATTACCCGTTTCTCTCATGAGATGTGCTTACGCTCGCTTTTTGATTTCAAAAGGGACACTTCTTTCCCAGGACACTTAGCCAAGAGATTGATTTTTGATGTTCCTATGCAGTGGTGGGTTATTGACCTGGATGGTGGCTGTAGAGAAGGAGTTGAGGGAGATACGGTCAGGCTTGAAGATATAATTTCCTACCCCATGTTGATTTTGTGGGAGGGGATAACAGCTATCCCCTGGAAAGGTCCGCCTCCGATAGATACGAAGGGGTTCTTTTCCGTAATGTATGGGGCGACAATGGACAGGAGTCTTGTGCCCGGCATGCGTTCACGTTATGCTGAAAGGAATTACCTCATCATATCCGGGAATTTTTGCCATCTAAGTTCACGATTTGGGTTCCATTTTTCGACAGTAGAGGCTTTTTTTGGTGACAAGGTGGCGGAAAATTACATCTGTTTTAATTTTAATGGAGGCGGAGCCGATCCTGTCCGCAGGGAACGAAGGGCCAACCTCATTAAATTGATACTGGAAAAATTCGGTTTTTGGGTGCAGATCAAAGGCGACCTGGTCTTTGCCCGACTGGAGCGGCAGTCAGTCGATTTTCTAAAAGATAGGCTGAAGGTCCTCGGCCATCTCGTAATGCATACAAGGCAGTTGGACATGGTCCTGTCGAACAGCGCACGGGTGAACCGGTACGTAGAGGAAATGCTCGAGGACCTTTCTTCTTTTGTGGATATTGCTCAATAAGGTGAGTGGTTGAAAGGATGAGTTTTGAATAAGGAAACAGATAGAGAGAGCCATTATGCCGGCTTGCGCCCAAGAGTCATGGCGATCATTCTTGGCATAGCATTCGTTCCCCTAATACTCTTGAGTGGAACTATATATTATCACTATAGCACCACCGTCAAAGAAAAGATCAGGAACGAGTTAAGGGGCATAGCAGAAAACAGAAAAAGCACCGTAGATCTTTTTCTTAAAGACCGGGCTATCAGTTTGAGCGTTTTGGCCTCTACACACAGTTTTGATTACCTGAAAGATGGCAAGAACCTCGGTGAAGTTTTTCAATTGCTGAAAAGAATCGATAGCGCTTTTGTAGATCTCGGTGTAATTGACTGCACTGGTAACCAGATCGCTTATAGAGGACCGTATCCTTTAGAAGGCAAAGAATATGGAACGGCTGGGTGGTTTCAAACGGTAATGGCTGAAGAAGTATATATCAGCGATATCTTCCTGGGACTTAGAAAAATTCCTCATTTTATTATCGCGGTTAAGAGAATAGAAATGGGAAGGCCGTGGATATTACGGGCGACCATAGATATAGGAACGATAAATAAGTTTATGAGCACGGCCCTTTCGGGGAAAAAGGGTGACGCATATATACTCAGCCGCGAAGGTGTTTATCAAATATGCGGTCGGGAGCACGACCGGATCCTCACAAAGGCGGATTTCAAGGTGCCTTCTATCTTTGAAGGCATAAGAGAAGTGGAGGGGAGCGATCGTGAAGTCGGGCCTGTCCTGTATGCCATGGCCTGGTTAAAAAACAATGATTGGCTGATGGTGATCGAAGAGCATTTAAAGGATGAGTTGGGCTCTATGATTCATGTGAAGAACGTCGTTCTTATCATGTTTGTCGTGAGCTCTATTATCATTATTGTCAGCACCGTTTTTATTACACGACGTCTAATAGGGAGCCTGGAAAAAATCGACATAGAAAGGTCTGAACTTACCGACCAGCTTGTCCATTTTGATAAGTTGGCGGCTATCGGGAAGTTGGCATCGGGTGTCGCCCATGAAATCAATAATCCTTTAGCTGTTATTGCCGAAAAGGCAGGATGGATAGAGGACCTGTTGAGCGAGGAGGAGGTAAAAAACACTCCCGATTACGAGGAGTTACTTAAGTCCGTGCAGGACATCAAAAGACATGTTAACCGGGGGAAAAAGATCACGCATCGTCTTTTGGGGTTTGCGAGAAGAACGGAGATAGTGTATGAGGAGTTGGATATACACTCAATTGTGGATGAAACAGTCTATTTTCTGGAAAGAGAAGTTGGATACCGGAATATTGACATAATCAAGGAGTATCAGGATGACCTGCCAAGGATATTCAGCGACGGGTCGCAACTACAACAGGTTTTTATTAATGTGCTGAACAATGCCATAGACGCTATTGATAAAAATGGTAAAATATATATCAAAACAGAGAGTCAAGACAAGGGCATCCTGGTTTCCATCACTGATACCGGGCCGGGTATCTCTGAGGAGGCCTTGGGAAAGATATTTGAGCCGTTTTATACGTCCAAGCCTGTTGGCAAAGGCACCGGCTTGGGACTTTCTACAAGTTATGGGATCGTAAAAAAATTAGGTGGCCGCATGACAGTCGAGAGCGAAGTGGGGAAGGGCACAACGTTTCATGTTGTGTTGCCTCTTGTGTCGCCTGAGGGAAGATAGAGGGCAGAAGTCAGAAGACAGAGGTCGGAAGACAGAGGTCAGAAAATAGAAGTCAGAGAATAGAAGTTAGAAGGCAGAAGACGGAGGATGAGAATGGAAGGAATTCGGATGTTGCTGGTAGATGACGAGGATGATTTTAGAACAACCCTTGCCAGCAGGTTAAAAAGAAGAAAGATAGATGTTACTGACGTTGGGAGTGGCAGCGAGGCAATAGAACTCGTCAAGCAAGTGAATTTTGACGTGGCCGTTGTTGATGTAAAGATGCCTGGAATGGACGGCGTGGAGACATTGAATCAAATAAAGAAAGTCAGCCCATTCATGGAGGTTATTATGCTTACCGGGCATGCCTCGGTCGACGCGGGTATAGAGGCCATGAAATTAGGGGCCTATGACTATGTCATGAAGCCGTGCGATATTGACGAACTCCTTATCAAAGCCGGGGATGCTTACCAACGCAAGATATTTCAGGAAAAAGACGCTGAGGTAACCTGAATTAGTTAAATGGTTAATCTTTACCTGATAGACAAGCCGACTTCGCCATCCGCCTTTGCGAGTGCGCCATAGCTGCCGACTCCGCCAAAGTAGCTAAGGCTACGACGGCTGGATCGGCGGAGGTGCAAGTAGCCGTGGCTACGATGGCTGGACTCGACACCTCAACTACTCGACCAAGTGAGGAGAGTGGGTAACACTGTATGGCCATTTCAAATGTAAACTCTCCTGAATTTTATACACAGCTTAAGCGACACTTTGTAAAGATCCTCCTCTTGTCTTCCTTTGTCCCTCTCATTCTGATCGGCGGCATATCTTATTATTATCTCAGCGCAACTTTGAAAGAAAATTCTCGGCGCTATCTGGCGAGTTTAGTCAGGGATCATCAAATCCAGATTGACAGTTTTCTTGCCGAAAGGCTTTCCAATCTGAAAGTCGTGTCCAATAGCTATACGTTCGATTACTTATCGGAGAGGGGCCATCTGTCACAGGTCCTTGATATCTTCCGAGGAGAATATGGAACTTTTACGGACTTGGGTATAATCGACGCACGGGGCAACCATGTGGCGTATGAAGGCCCCTATGATCTCCTCGGTAAAAATTATGAGGATGCTCCCTGGTTCAAGGAGGTCATGGACAGGGGAGAGTATATCAGCGATGTTTTTCTGGGATTGAGAAATGTCCCCCATATCATTATGGCCGTAAAAAGACAGAAAAACGGGCACACGTGGATTCTTCGTACCACAATAGACATCGGGAGATTTACCGACTTGGTCGAAGGTATCCAGGTTGGCGAAACCGGCGATGCTTTCATTGTCAACACTGAAGGTATCTTCCAGACCCGTTCCCGCGGCAACGGCGATCTTTTGAAGAAGTCCGCTTTTTTGCCTGGCAAGTATTTTCGCGAAACAAGATTGGAAGAAAGAAGGGATGAATTTGGAACTGAATCTCTTTACGCTTACAGCTGGCTGCAAAAGAGAAATTGGTGTTTAGTAGTGAAACAGGATCTGCGTGAAGTTTTTGCCGCGCTGCGTTATAGTAACTACGTCATTGTCCCCATCTTCTTTTTTGGCACCTTGATTATGGTTTTTGCCGCTCTTTTTACAACCAGGCAGATGGCCGAGCGTATTGAGAAGGCCGATCAGGAAAAGGATTTATTGAATAAACAACTTCTACAGTCGAGCAAGTTGGCAGCCATTGGGGCGATGGCTGCCGGCGTAGCCCATGAAATCAATAATCCCCTGGCCATCGTAGGCGAAGAGGCCGGATGGATGAACGATCTGTTAAAAAAAGAGGGGATTGCAGACTCACCAAACCTTAAAGAATTTGAAGATTCTATAGACCAGATCAAGAAGCAGGCCAGGCGCTGTCGCAGAATAACCCATAATCTCTTGTGTTTTTCCCGTAAGCTGGAACCAAAAGTGGGCGATGTCAGGGTGAATAATCTGATCGAAGAGGTAGTTGTCCTGGTTGAGAGGGAAGCTAAGGTAAACGGTATAACAATAACGCGTAATTTTGATGATAATCTTCCTGTTATATGGACAGATGGATCAGAGCTTAGACAGGTTTTCTTAAATATTATCAGTAACGCCATCGATTCTATCAAGGAAACCGGTAGAATCGCCGGTGAAATCACTATCACCACTCGTCTGAAAGGCGTGAAACACATTAGCGCCGAAATAACCGACACCGGTCATGGTATTGCGAAAGAGCATTTGGACGAGATTTTTATTCCCTTTTTTACGACCAAACCACCGGGCAAAGGTACCGGCCTGGGTCTTTCTATTTGTTACGGGGTCATAGAGAAGCTTGGCGGGAAAATAAAAGTAGAGAGCGAAGAGAGGAAAGGGACTACATTTAATATCCTTTTGCCAATAGGGGAAAAAGACAAGGGGGGAGCAGCGGGTGGAAAATAGTATCAGATTACTGCTGGTGGATGATGAGGAGCGTTTTACACGGACACTTTCGAAAAGACTGAGTGAGCGTGGATTGGATGTGGCCACCGCCTCGAGTGGTTCACAAGCGCTAAAGCTCATGGAAGACAACGTATATGATGTGGCTGTTGTCGATATCAAGATGCCCGGTATGGACGGGGTGGAAACATTGCGAGAAATTAGGAAGGTATCCCCTCTGACCGAGGTAATATTGCTGACCGGGCATGCCTCTGTTGATGCGGCTATCGACGGAATGCGCCTGGGGGCATTCGAATATATATTGAAGCCATGCGAAATCGAAGAGCTTATGGCTAAGATTGAAGAGGCCTATGCTAAAAGGAAGCTTCGGGAAGAAGAGATGAAAGAGCGAGACTGAGCAAGGTTAAGTAGTTCTTTTTTGCAGGAAATAATAGTTGGAGTACCTGTTATGGCGATGATCAAAATTTTGCTTATTGACGACGAAGTAGATTTTGTCAAGACTCTATCGAAACGCCTGGAGCGAAGAAATTTTCCATCAAACGTCGCATTGGACGGGGAGCAGGCCCTCCAGTTGGTCACGAATGAAGTCCCCGATGTTGTGGTGCTCGATCTCAAAATGCCGGGACTGTCTGGCCAGGAGGTGCTGCGTTACCTGAAAAAAAGCAACCCGGACATCCAGGTAATTATCCTCACCGGTCACGGGTCCGAGCAAGACCGCCTGGAAACATTGTTTCTCGGCGCCTACAAGTACCTGGAAAAGCCGGTCAAGATAGACACCTTGATTCAGACCATCCTGGAAGCTTATCAGGCTCGTAAAAATCGGGAAGCATCACAATCGTAATCCAAAAAGGGCTAATCCCGCTTATAGCGGGACCAAAATGGCAGTTTTTCAAAGTCTTCTGTAGAAAGCGTCCAACGGTATGGACAGTGTCCAGACTTCCTTAACGAGCAAAAAAAGCTTGAACAATATTTCACTAATAATGATAACTTAACTAAGATACGTCTTAATAAGTTGTCCAATTCTGATTCCGATTATTCTAAACTAAAGACATTACTTCATTACAAAACCACCCAGAGTAATCATTTGCAACTGACTGTTAATACAACAATTTATACTGACACATCGCTATTCATCTCTCCTTGGCATGTTTCCTGCCTTAAATAAAAAAAATCTTATAGTAACCACATATTTTTTGTCCAAGGAGGTAATATGATGAGGAAAGGAGTTTTAGTTTTTGTTGCGCTTGTAGTTTTTGTTGGTTTGAATGTTACGGCCATGGGGGCAACCGGTCAGGAGGAAAACAAGACACTTGAGGAGAGAGTCCAGGCCCTTGAGGGCCTTCAATTGGAGAAAAAAAAGGGTGAGCCTGTTGTTGCTTTCTGGAAAGACGATTTTTTTCTTTCAACACCGGATGAAAATTTCTGGATGAAGATCCGCGGCAACCTGCACATGGACACAAAGTTCTATGGGGGAAATAGCGGCAACCCCACCCACTTTGACATCCGCCGCGCACGTTTCGATTTCCAGGGGATGTGGTACCAATACATCTACTTCCGCGTCCAGGCAGAATTGGCTGACAGCCCCTATCTCCGGAATGCCTGGGTCGATTATAAATTCAGAGACTGGCTTCACCTAAGAGCAGGTCAGATGAAACCGTCTTTTAGCACCTCCTGGTGGACCACTGACAATAATGTTAACTTCCTTGAGCGCGGGGCAGGCACGCCTATGTATCCCTACTTTGACCGGGGCTGGTGGCTCTGGGGCGACATTATTGGCAATACTCTTACGTGGAACTTGGGAGGATTTAACGGTACCGGGACGGACAAGGATGTAACTAAAGGGGATATCGACGACCACAAGGACTATGTTGCCCGGTTGTTTTACAGCCCTTTCAAGAATCAGGAAGACTCGCCTCTCCAGGGACTTCATCTATGCGTTGAAGGAACCACCGGCAGGCAATCAGTCCCTGCCACAAGGTTTGAAAGAGGAGGTTATGGGGGGGCTGTGAGAGATGATAAATTTTGGACATGGGCTGCCGGTAACACTGCTGAAATTGGAAGCAGAGACAGGTGGGGGGCTGAGGCCCACTACATCGGAGGACCGTTCAGTTTAAGTTCTGAGTACCTTGTGACTCAATGGAATGCCATAGAGAAGACTGCCGGTCAGAAGGAGGACGGCAGGGTTACCTCCTGGAGCACATGGGTCAGTTATTTCCTGACCGGTGAGCAGAAACAGGTGAGCAACTTTGGATGGAAACAGCCAAAACCGAAAAAGAATTTTGATCCTGTTAACCTGAAGGGACCAGGGGCATGGGAGGTCCTTGCGCGTTATACGAGCACCAAAACCAGCGAATCACTCTTTGACCAGGGGATCCTGGCGGGCGCGAGCCGGGTGGATGAATATAGCGCGGGGATTTCCTGGACATGGAACCCCATGGTGCGCTGGCAGCTCAACTATGTCCATCTGGACGGCAACGGTATCCAGACCGGAGACAGCGGTAATTTGGCAGGTTACAAGTACGTTGATAATGAGGACATGGTCGGACTTCGCATGATCTTTAAGTTTTAAATTGTTAGAGTCTTTTCGTGCCATGTTTTTTCCTACCACGAAGGGCATGGAGAACAGAAAGAAATTGAAAAGTATTACTCAACAATTTCGACTCGTCCCCCACTTCAGGCCCTTCGTGGTTTTATAGCGTACTACAGCAAGAGAAAGGAGGTCGTGATCTTTTTGTAGCTTTTCAAAGCTATGGTGCTCAGGAGCTATTATTATTGACGACGCTTAGAATCATGATAGAATGTGATTAATAGGGAATGGGGAACCGGTTTTCCCCACGTTTTCGCATAATCTATCTGATCAAGATTTAGGAGCGTCGTTTGGGCAGAGGTATAGACATCGGACCGAAAAAATTTATTATTATTGCCGTATGCGCTTTCTTGCTCCTGTCTGTTTTTACAATATATATGGGCTATAGCGCCAATAATGAGATGGAAAAAACCGTGACGGAGCAGTTCAACCGTCAACAGCTCATATTGGCGAGGAAGATAGCAAACAATATCTCTAATCACTTTAATTTTCTTGGGACCAGTCTGCGCCGGTTTAATCAATTCTGGGAGCGGGGCGTTAAAAGTACAGATGAGATAACAACCTATTTTACTTCAGTGTTTGAACTCCTCACCGACTGGCATGTCCTCGTGATCGGGCATCTTGATAGGGAGGGCAAAATACCCGTTGTTGTAACCGAAAAAGGGTTATCCCCGGACAAAGGATTGAGTATCAATTATGACTCTTATTGGCAATGGGGTATCAAACCGGAAAACAGGGGCAAAATAATTATAGGGCGCACTTTCCGTCCGGATACCGGCCTGTTTAAGGGACGCTGGCTGGTGACCATGGCGACCCCGATTTGGCAGCCAACCGCCCCGCAAAAGGGTGAGGAAAAATATTATTTTAAAGGCCTGAACTTTCTGGTGGTTGATCCAGTGGGTATCGCGCAGAGATATGCCCGAGACGTCAGGTCGGGAGAAACCGGCTATGCCTGGGTTGTTGATCACAAAGGGATTTTTTTGAGCCACTACGAGGCGACTTTTATTGGTGAGGATTCCTTTACGGTAAGACACAAAAGGAATCCTCATATATCTTATGCCAGGGTAAACGAAATCGTACGAGAACAGCTGCTGAAAGGGGAGGAAGGCACAGATTGGTATATATCGGGGTGGCATAGGGGCATAATTAGCGAAATGAAGAAGCTCTTCGCGTATAGCCCTATCGTGCTATCAAGAGAGAGGGATTCAGGCAACTTATGGTCGGTGGGTGTTACTTCTCCTGTGACAGAGGTTTATGGAATTGTCCAGTCACTGGTCATAAAGCAATGGCTGATTGCCGGTGTATTTCAATTGGTGGTTTTTTTGGGCCTGGCTGCGTCCATCTATCTTTCACTGCGGTGGTCGCGGATCTTGCAAACTGAAGTTGACGAGAAAACAGCTGATTTGAGACGTTCCGAGGCAGCGGTACGGCGTGAGAGAGACACAGTTCAAGAGAGTATGCAGAAGCTTGTTGAGACACAGGAAAGGCTTATACGGGCGGAGCGTTTTGCGGCCATTGGAGAGGCTGCGTCTTATATTTCTCATGAAATTAAAAACCCTCTGGTAGCCATCGGAGGGTTCGCAAGGCAGGTAGAAAGGTCGCTTTCACCGGATGATGAAAATATTAAAAAGCTGCGGACCATTATAAAGGAGACCGGACGTCTGGAATCGATGCTGACAGAGGTCAGGGATTTTACGAGACCTTCCAAGCCTAAGAAGGAATTAAAGGATATCAATTTATCCATCAAAGAAACATTGTCTCTTATGGAAGACACCCTTACGGCCATGGGGATCAATTACGACAAGCTTCTGGACGACAAGTTGCCGCCAATATGGTTTGATCCGGAGCAGATCAAACAGGTCATGATTAATCTTATAAAAAATGCTTCAGAAGCCATGCCTGAGGGCAAAATAACTATTGTATCACGGCAAGAGGGCGATTACATAAAGGTCTCAATTTCTGACACGGGTGCGGGAATGTCTGCCGAGATGGTCGAAAAGATGTTTGAGCCATTTTTTACGACCAAAAAGAAAGGGACGGGATTAGGCCTTGCGGTCTGTCAGAAGATAATAGAAGATCACGCCGGCGAACTTTCCGTTGAAAGCGCGGAAGGAAAGGGGACGAAGTTTACTATCTCTTTGCCGACTGAGAAAGGGTGAGTAGCCCTTAACCTTGAACCTGAGCAGTTACTCTTTTTAGTTTTATTCTTACCTTGAGCTTTAAGTAAATTGAGGTGAATTATGCTTAAAAAGTCATGTTCGGAACGTGACGTAAGGGCCATGCTTGACGAGCACACTGACATGGTGGGAGCGGTTCTGCAAAAAGCCCTGGATACTATCGAACACTATCTGAACGATAACATTGATGCGGCTAAGACAAGCGCTAAGGAGGTAGACAGTCTTGAAACCAAGGCTGATAAAGTGCTCCGGCGGATTATTGCCTGCCTGCAGGGAGGGGCATTTCTACCCATCATGCGCAAGGATATTTTTCAATTGGCCTGTTCCGTGGATGATGTGGCCAATGCGGCCGAGAAGTTTTGCGATTTATGCCTTGCGCAACGACCTGAAATACCGAAAGCCTTCAGGGGGGCCTTCTCGGACATCACCCGTGCCAATGTCGAGATGTTTCCTAATCTAAAGAAGGCGATAGAGACTCTGCGGTTAGGACAATTCGGCTGGGTTGGGGATGATGCTTCTCCTTTTAAGAAGATCGCGGAAAAGATTGGCATACAGGAGTCGGATATTGACGACCTTGAATGGAAACTGACCAGAGAAATCTTTAATTCTGACCTGCCCTTGGCCAATAAAATACACATTCATGCCTTGCTTACCGATATAACCAAGATCTCTGATCTCACAGAAGATGTGGCTGACCGAATCCAGATACTGATCACGCGAGAGGCGATTTAGCCACATGTGGAAAGTTGTCGGCGGAATATTTTTCGGCTGGGGCCTTGGGGCTAATGATTCAGCCAATATATTTGGACCAAGTGTGGTTGCAGAGATGGTGCGGTACCGCACCGCCATCATTCTGACGTCCTTCTTTGTAATTATCGGCGCCCTGATCGAAGGTCCTAAGTGCATGGACACGGTGGGAAAACTTTCCGGCCTTACACCCATGGCCGCCTTCACTTGCGCGTTTGCCGCTGCTGTCACCATGCTGATCATGACCTATCTGAAATTGCCGGCATCTGCCAGCCAGGCCATTGTCGGAGCAGTCCTGGGCGCAGGTATTTTCACCCACACGGCCGATTTCTCCAAACTTTACAAGATCGTCATATGCTGGGTCATGACCCCGATCGGGGCAATTCTTTTCAGTATGATTCTGTATAGGTTTTTTGCCTACGTGTTGAATCTTTTTTTTAAAGATATGTATAGACGTGGCATTTTCCTGACGATCGGTGTACTGGTGGCCGGGTGTTACGGCGCCTATTCCCTCGGATCCAACAATGTGGCAAACGTGACCGGTGTTTACGTGGGGGCCGGGATGCTCAACCCTTTTACGGCCTCTCTTGTGGGAGGATTGAGCATTGTCACGGGTGTCCTGACATATAGCCGTGGGGTTATGATGACCGTAGGGAAAAGGATCGTGCCATTAGACGCCTTCTCAGCCTTTGTGGCCACCCTGTCCAATGGTTTGACGATCCATGTTTTTACCCAGCTCGGCGTCCCGGTCTCTTCTTCTCAGGCTATTGTGGGGGCGATTGTTGGCGTCGGCCTTGTCAAAGGTTTGCGCACGGTCAGCGGCAGAATGATTGCCACGATAGGCGTGGGATGGGTGACCACTCCCCTTTCCGCAGGCATTCTGTCCTATATGATTATAAGGTTCTTGTAATATATCATCACGCTTTCCTCCCTTTCTAAAATCAAAATTTATTCGTGTACTTCTTGACTACAACTGTCACGAAGGATATAAGTTGAACTCGCAACAGATTTTATTTTTTCCTTTTGGGGTTAGACATGAGAACAATCGAAGAAGTCACCCTTCTTTATGAAATTAGCAAGGCGCTCAATGTGAGCCTGGATCTTAAGAAATCCCTCTATAAGGTCATGGATATTCTTTCCGATTCAATGGATATGGTGCGAGGGACCATTACGATCCTTGATCCC
>JBDRFJ010000068.1:0-47034 GCA_043818915.1 Pseudomonadota bacterium
GGTTACTTGTCGACTTGTCGAAAACATGGTGTCTCGTCAAGTCAGGCGCTTGACCTGCTGTTTGGCGGAAAATTACCGGATTTTCTTCTACAAGAGTAGTATCGTTACGGATTACGCTGATTACGCTGAATAGTTACGAAAAATTTCAAATCTCCTGAAAACAAAAGACAGAGGACCGGGTCTTCATTAAGATGTTTCCGGCCTTGAAAAATAAGATTGCTTTGGCTTGGAAATTTCCGGCTTTACGATTTTTTGAATGCCTGCGCAAAAGGATTGTTGAAGGGGCCTGGATCTCGCTTTTCTGGTTTTGAACGCCTGTCCTTTCCCCGGGGTTTTTTTGGTCCTTTCTCAGGGGAGCCTTTGACCCGATCTCCCTTTTCTTTCATGGAAAGAGATATCCTGTTTCTTTGCAGGTCGACTTCCAGGACAGTGACCATGACCCGTTGATGAACCTTGACCATCTGATGGGGGTCTTTCACAAAACGATCGGCAAGCTGACTCACGTGTACGAGACCGTCCTGGTGGACTCCTATGTCCACAAAGGCGCCGAATGCGGTCACATTGGTGACCACGCCGGGAAGTCTCATGCCCGGCCGCAGGTCCTCAATAGTATGAATCTCCTCGGAAAAACTAAAGCTCTCAAACTCTTTACGCGGGTCCCTTCCCGGCTTGGCCAACTCCTGAAGGATGTCATTCAGCGTCGGCATCCCCACCGTCTCGGTGACATACCTGGACAGATCGATCTTTTTCCGGAGGGTCTCGTCCTTGATCAGGTCCTTGATCCGGCAGCCAAGGTCTTTGGCCATGGATTCAACAATTGCATACGCTTCAGGGTGCACCGCGCTCGCATCAAGGGGGTTCTTGCCGTTCCTGATGCGAAGAAATCCCGCGGCCTGCTCAAATGCCTTGGGACCTAACCTCGGCACCTTCTTAAGATCACTTCTTGACAAAAGAGGCCCATGCTCATTTCGATAGGCCACAATATTCTTTGCCAACCCAGCGCCCAAACCCGACACATAGGCCAGGAGCTGTTCACTGGCCGTGTTGACTTCCACACCCACCCCATTGACGCAACTCACGACCACATCATCCAGACCTGTCTTCAGCGCATGCTGGTTAACGTCATGTTGATACTGGCCCACTCCTATGGATTTCGGTTCGATTTTGACAAGCTCTGCCAGCGGATCCATCAGGCGTCTGCCGATAGAGACCGCGCCTCGTATGCTCACGTCCAGATCAGGGAACTCCGCCCTGGCCACTTGTGATGCCGAATAGACTGATGCGCCGCTTTCGTTGACCATCACCACCGGCATACCCTCGGGGAGATCAAGACCTTTTACAAATGCCTCGGTTTCCCGTCCCGCGGTTCCATTGCCCACGGCAACGGCTTCGGACCGGCAAGTGTGAATCAAGGTTGTCAGCCTCTTTGCTGAGTCCAAACGTTCCTTCTGAGACCTGGCAGGATAGATCGTATCGGTTTGGAGCAGCTTCCCCTGACCGTCCAGGCAGGCGACCTTACAGCCCGTGCGAATACCGGGATCGATTGCGACGACAGACCTCTGCCCCAGAGGCGGCGCAAGGAGCAGCTCCCGGAGGTTGTCGGCAAAGACCTTGATGGCCTCGGCGTCAGCCCGTTTCTTGGTCTCCACCCTTACCTCGGTCTCCATGGAGTAGGAAAGCATACGCTTATAGCTGTCGCAAACAGCCGTCTTCACTTCCTGGGAGGCCGGCGCCTCCCCCTTGACAAACATGCCTTCCAGCAAGGTCATTGCCTTGTCTTCAGGAGGACCCACCCTGAGATCCAGGATTTCCTCTTTTGCACCCCGCCGCATGGCCAGGATTCTGTGGGACGGCGCCGTGGCCACGGGCTCCTCACAGTCAAAATAGTCCCGATACTTGGAACCGGTCTCTTCCTTGCCCTCAATAACCGTGCTTCGAAATATACCCTTTTCCATGAACAGGGCTCTCATTTTTTCCCGGGCGGCCTGGTCTTCGTTTACCCACTCAGCAATAATGTCCCGCGCGCCGGCAAGGGCGTCCTCGATCGACTCAACCCCTTTTTCCGGGTCGATGAAAGCGGCCGACTCCTCAAGGGGATCTGTTGTCACATCCTGTTCAAATAGCACCGCGGCCAAGGGCTCAAGTCCCTTTTCCCGCGCCACCGTGGCCCTGGTCCTGCGCTTCGGCCTAAAGGGCAAATAGATATCCTCCAGGGTGGCAAGGGTCACAGCGGCCAGAATCTTTTCTTTAAGTTCGTCCGTGAGCAGGTCTCGCTCCTTGAGTGAATTCAGTACGCTCTCCCGCCGCTTGTCCAACTCTTCCAACCGGGCCATGCGATCCCGAATAGCCGCGATGGCAACTTCATCCAAAGAGCCGGTGGCCTCTTTCCTGTACCGGGCTATAAAGGGCATTGTAGCGCCATCTTCAAGCAATGCCCCTGTTGCCTTGACCTGTTCAGGTCTGACTTTTAGTTCTTCGGCAATCTTAACGACATGTCTTTCGTTCATACCTTCTCCCGATCTACGCCCATACACCCCCCCGCTCTAATGGGAAAGGGGCCTCGCCCGCCGGCTTGCTTTACTGTTGCGGTACTCTACGACCAGCTTCTTTTTAGTGTTTGTCGATCCCCACTTTTTATCTCTGGAATACCCCGCAGTCCCGGTATTACGCTTCCATACCCCTTTCTTTTTCGCCGTTATCCGCCGCAGCGAACTCGTGGGTTCAAGCCCCGGGACTATGTGCTTGGGCAGGGCCGCGCCTATATAGCGTTCAATCCTGGAAAGCTCATTGAAATCCTTAGATGAAGCAAAAGAGATGGCGATACCCGATGCCCCGGCCCTGCCGGTGCGACCTATGCGGTGGACGTAATCCTCAGCGCATTTGGGCAGATCAAAATTAATGATGTGGCTGATACCGGCAACGTCAATACCGCGCGCGGCAACATCCGTTGCAACCAAAAGCCTTATTTTCCCACGCCGCATGTTGCTCATAGTGCGATTTCGAGCGCTCTGGTTCATATCACCGTGCAGCGCCGCCGCGGCATGGCCCTGGGCGTGAAGTTCGCGGGCCAGGTTGTCAGCGTCCTTTTTCGTGGCTGAGAAGATAATTGCCTTAGTCATGCCGGGGTCAGCGATGAGGTGTTTCAGCATGCGGTGTTTATGCTTAAGATTGTCGGCCACGTGCAGGCGCTGTTCGATAAGTTCATGGGTGATTTTTTCGGGCGCTATTTCAACCCGCTCCGGATTCTTCAGGATACGCTGCGCCAGCTTGACTATGGCCTTGTTCAGTGTCGCCGCAAACAAAAGCGTCTGTCGTTTCGGTGGAGCGCTGCGCGCAATTTTTTCTACATCCTCGATAAATCCCATGTCGAGCATACGGTCGGCCTCATCCAGCACCAGGAGTTCCAGGTCTGAGAGATTGATGCGTCCGCGCTCCAGGTGATCAATTAGGCGTCCCGGTGTCGCGATAACCAGAGCGGGCGATTGGGACAATTCCTTGAGTTGCTTAGGGTAAGGCATGCCGCCGACAATGGTAGTGCTTTTAACACGCAGGTGTTTGCCATAAACGCGAGCTGACTGAGTGATCTGATCAGCCAACTCACGGGTAGGCGTCAATACGAGCGCTCGCGGACCGCGTTTAGCGGTCGGGCAAGGAGCGCTCAGACGCTGAAGAATCGGCAGCACAAAGGCCGCGGTCTTGCCGGTGCCGGTCTGAGCGGAGGCGATCAGGTCCTGTCCGGCAAGGACCTTCGGGATAGACAGGGCCTGGATAGGCGTAGGAGCGGTATAACCGCATTCGTTAATGGCTTTCAGGATAGGTGGAGCTAACTGCAAATTTTTAAAAGACATAATAGTTTCCTTATAATTTCCGGTTCTGAAACGGATGAATTCCTATAAGTGTGCCGCATGACGGAAAAGTGCCATCCACGCACATTATGGCCGTTCCAAGGCAGAAACATGGTTGTGGGTTAGGTGCAAGCCGCAGGGCAAACATATGCCCTGATTGCCGTTTACGGCAGAGCACTGGTTAAGACTAGCATAAACATATCGTCGTCGCTAACCAGTGCCGCTGAAATTTCAGAGGATTGCTAAGAGCAAGGAAGGGTCAGTGATCGATGAAAACTCAATGGCAGGATATATCAGAAACTGTGCAGGCAACAGTCCCACCATGGCGTTAAGCAGTCAAACGAATTAAATAGCAACTTTTATAGCAAATAGCAACATATTTTTTTATGGCTCCCCGCAAAACGTATCCAAGAGCTTTGGCTTGACCATCGCAGAGCCCCTTTGTATACTTAATAGAACCTGTTGAAAATATATTAGAAACAGAAAAGGGATCTCTTTCATCGGAACTGTCGAGTTTTCTGTATAATATTCAAATTGTGAAGTTATGCAGCTGGAAGTATCATAAAAAAATACGATTTTTCTTGTTAACATATTTTTTGTTGGAAGATTATATGGCAAGCAGGGTAAAATCTTTCTCCTTGACAAATATCCTGTTTTGCCAATGTTGGAGCATGGCCAGACCCCTTGCCTCCCAGTCGTTAAAATATTAGTTGACTTTTATGTATAAATAATACATATTCATACATATGAGAACAACATTAAACATAGATGATAAAATACTGAAAAAGGCATCCCTTTTAACTGGTATCAAAGAAAAGACGTCTTTAGTACGCCTTGGTCTTGAAGCGCTGATAGCTCGCGAGAACAGTAAACGGCTTGCAAAACTTGGTGGTACTGAAAAAGCTTTGCAATCAATTCCAAGGCGTAGACCGCTTAAGTAGTTGATATGGTAATCGTTGACACTTCTATCTGGGTTGACCATTTACGAAAAGGTTTGCCTCTTCTTGAAAAACTGCTTCTTAATGCAGAAGTAGTATGCCACTCTTTTATAATTGGAGAACTGGCATGTGGCGACATTAAAAACCGCAAAGAATTCCTATCATTAATACAAACCCTTCCAATGGCTCCTATAATAGATCTTGATGAATTCATTTACTTTGTCGACCAGAACAAATTGACGGGCAGGGGGATTGGATTCATTGATATACACCTTTTGGCTTCAGCACGCTTGTCAGAAACTCCCTTGTGGACTTTAGACAAAAAACTAAAATCGGTGGCCAAAGAGTTGAATATTGCATATAAGTAACAAGGCAAACTATCATCAAAGAAACAAATGGGTGACCCGCCCCATATCCTGCCTGCCCCGCTGTTGCGACTTCCTGGGAATCAACCAACTCTCGCACGTGTCTATCCATTCCCGAATAGGTTTGAAATCTATGAGGGTTGCTTTTTACAACCATTATAGTATATTGAACATTTACCTTAAGTGATGGAGTGGTGGAGTGGTGGAGTATAGAAAGATATACGATTCCGCCTTAAAAACGGCGGATCTCCGATTTCAAGACCTCTCGACATGGCAACTTATTTCACTTGCCAATGAGGAAAGAGATCGTCAAACAGGGACAAGGTTTGAGCTGTGCAGTATTACCAATGCCAAATCAGGACGGTGCAGCGAGGACTGCAAGTTTTGCGCTCAATCAGCTCACTACAATACTAATGCCCCTGTATTTCCTTTAAAGAGTAAAGAGGAATTGCTTGAGGAGGCACACAAGGCAAAGGATATCGGGGCTCAAAGATTTTCGATTGTTACCAGCGGAAAGGGCGCTACTCCGAAAGAGATAGAGACGATCGCGGAAGTGGTGAGCGCAATAAAAGAAAAGATCGGGATAATTCCTTGCGCGTCTCTGGGCGTATTGGATACGAAATCTCTTGGGCTGCTGAAAGACGCGGGGCTTAGCCGGTATCATCACAACATAGAGACATCCCCTGAATTTTATCCCGAGATCGTTACCACCCACACGTTTGAGGACAGGCTCAAGACGATACGGGCGGCCAAAGAGGTCGGTCTTGAGGTATGCAGCGGCGGCATTATCGGTCTGGGCGAAAGCGAAGAGGATCGGATTCGCATGGCCCTCACGTTAAAAGACCTCGAAGTTGATTCAGTTCCCATCAATATACTTGTTCCATTGAAAGGGACGCCGCTTGAAGGCGCACAAACTATTTCAATAGCGGACATACTTAGAACGATAGCGATATTTCGCCTTATTTTAGGTGATAAGACAATAAGGATAGTGGCGGGCAGGGAATCGGTTTTGAAGGATTTTCAGGGGTTGGCCTTTATGGCGGGCGCGAACGGCATGATGATCGGAGGCTATCTGACCGTCAAGGGACGGTCTGCTGAAGATGACCTTGCCATGGTGTCAGAGTTAAAAAAGTTATGGAATGGATAGAAGAATACCTTGATTCCAGGGGCAAAGCCCACCTGTTGCGAACCCTTACACCAGTGCATCCTGCCGGGCCTGGCAGGGTATGCATAGGCGATTCGGAATATATCAATTTTTCCTCCAATGACTATCTCGGCCTTGCAGGGCACCCCAGGCTTTTGGAAGAAGGTATAAAGGCTGCCGAAGAATACGGGACCAGTTCTTCGGCCTCAAGACTTATGAGCGGGGATTTGCTTATCCACCATCAGCTTGAAGCCCTGATGGCGGATTTTGTCGGCAAGGAAAAGGCCTTGTTGTTCGGGAGTGGCTATCTGGCAAACACTGGTATTGTGCCTGCGTTGTGTGACAGAAAGGATGTCATATTTTCAGATCGTCTTAACCATGCAAGCATTGTAGACGGGATACTACTTTCAGGCGCTCGCTTCTTCCGTTTTCGCCACAACGACCTGAACCACCTTGAGGACTTGCTAAAAAAGGAAAGAAAAAGATTTGACAAGGCCCTTATTATTGCCGAGTCTGTTTTTAGTATGGACGGAGACAGGGCGCCGCTCCGAGAGATGGTGGAATTAAAAGAAAAATATGATGCCCTTTTTATGCTGGACGAAGCGCATGCTGTGGGAGTCTTTGGTGAAACAGGGGCAGGGATCGCCGAAGAAGACGGACTGGTCAACGAGGTAGATATTATCGTAGGAACATTCGGAAAGGCGCTGGGAAGCTATGGCGCGTATGTTGTCGGGGACGGACGACTGATCGATTATTGTATAAATAAGGCGAGGAGTTTTATATATTCTACGGCGCTGCCCCCTGCCGTGATAGGCGCGAGTATCGGGGGTATAAGAATGCTCACGGAAGAACCCCTTCGCAGAAAGGTCTTGCTGGAAAAGGCAGCATATTTTCGAGGCCTGTTAAAAGAAAGGGGTTTTAATGTCAAGGGAACCTCACAGATTGTTCCTGTGATTGTGGGTGAAAATGACCTAACATTGCAAATCTCCGATCTCCTTCAAAGCCATTATATTTTCGCTCTTGCCGTGCGCCCGCCCACTGTGCCCGCGGGAGAATCTCGTATACGATTCTCAGTCACCTATCATCACTCAGAAGAAGACCTTCGGAGAGCTGCGGATATCCTGAAAGATGGGTTTTAACAGGTTTCAATACCAGGATAGGGGATACGACAGAACCCTGGTGTTAGTGCCGGGGTGGGGGTTTGACGCGCGGATATTTGAACCTCTGGATCTCGATTTCAATTATCTGCTTCCGTACGGGATCGATACAGAGCGTTTCAATGAGGATCTTATACGTGTACTTGCGCGGTATAATATTAAAGAAGTATCTATGTTGGGATGGTCAATGGGGGGATTTTTAGCCCTTAATTTTTTGAAGGAATACGGGGAGGCCGCAAGAGAAATTTTTATGGTCTCTATGCGGAAAAGATTCCCAAAGGAACAGATTGATGCACAGAAAGCCATGTTGATAGAAGACCGTAAACTTTACCTGGCCCAATTCTATAGAAATTGTTTTTTGGGTCACAAGCGTGCTTTTAAATGGTTTAAGGAACGCCTGTTCTCATCCTATGTAGACATATTTGACCTGGAGTCGCTTTTAAAAGGGTTGGATTACCTGGCCCGGCAGGAGCTTGCGCCTGCATTTCTGGACAAACACGCTGTTCGATTGGTTCATGGCAAAAAAGACGGGATTGCGCCTTATTCAGAGTTGTTGGAATTAATGGAGGGGCTACCTTCCACTCATATTCTACTCTTTGAAAAGAGCGGGCACCTCCCGTTTCTTGAACCGGATTTTAAAGAAAGGCTGTTTACAGGTTCACAGTTCCGGGGTTCACGGTTCAAGGTTAGAGAGCGATGAGAATTGAACGTTTTGAAGATATTGAACCGTGAGCCTTGAACCCAACAACCTGAGTAGTTACGAAATATGAAGAGTGCAAAATAAACAACCCTGAACCGTGAACCTTGAACCCAACAACCTGAGTGGTTACGTTTAATGAAGTATAAAGAAAGGATAAGAAGATCGTTTTCAAAGGCCGCGCCGACCTATGACCAATATGCCTTTATCCAGAAGGGAGTGGCCGCCATACTTATCGATCGGCTGAAGGGCCGGTTGTTTCAGAACATCCTTGAGATAGGATGCGGGACGGGGAATTATACTATAATGCTGACACAAAGGTTCCCTGCGGCCGACATTACAGCAATAGACTTTTCTGATGAAATGATCTCTCTCGCGGCTCAAAAATTAAACAATAACAAAAGGGTTCATTTACGCGTAGAGGATGCAGAGGCTTTTCCCTCTAAAAGCGAAACAAGATACGATCTGATTACCTCCAATTCCACCTTTCAATGGTTTACGGATTTGAAAAAAGGACTGGAACACTACAAAGCTTTGCTTGCCGATGGAGGAATAATCCTTTTTTCAATGATGGGACCTGAAACATTCTATGAGCTTCATGAGGTGATGGAAGAGGTGTTGCCGGAAAAGGTGAAGATCTCAGCAAGATATTTTACACAATTTGATGAGATAGAGTCTCCTTTGCGTGAGATCTTTAAAAAAGTGAAAACAAGCGAAACTGTATTGACAAGGGAATATAACAACCTTCTCGATTTATTAAAGACGATGAAATACACGGGGGTAAATGTTCGAAGAAACGGCAACAATATTCTGTTCACTCCGGCGCTCATAAAAAAAGCTGAAAAGGTCTATGTCAAAAGATTCGGATCTGTCAGGACAAGTTATCAGGTTTTTTTGTGTGAAGGGAAGCTATGAAAAATAAGAGCTTGTTTATTACCGGTACCAATACCGGCGTCGGGAAAACCGTTGTATGCGGCTGTCTGGCCCGGTTTTTCAAGCTTCAGGGTATCAATGTCGGGATTCAAAAATGGGTGAGCACGGGAAACAAGAATACTTCCGAGGACATCGACTATTGCCTGAAGATGCTTGGTGGAAAAAGGGAGGAGATCGATCCCACTCTCATATCTCCATATACATTTGATTTCCCAGCCTCTCCACATCTTGCCGCGGAACTGGAAGAAAAAAAAATAAGTATAGATAAGATAAAGAAAAGCTACCATACCCTCCAGCAAAGGCATGACTTACTCCTGGTGGAAGGAGTGGGCGGAGTTATGGTCCCCCTTACAAGAGAGTATCTTCTTGTCGATCTTGTGGCGGAACTCTCCCTTCCTGTTTTGATAGTCACGCATAGCGGCTTGGGGACTATCAATCATACCCTTCTTACGATCGAAGCATTACAAAAGAGAGATATAAAGATCTTAGGGATGGTTTTCAATTTTGAGGGTGAGGGCGACAAGATAATCGAAGAGGACAATATAAAGACTATCTCGCATCTTAGTGCAATACGATCTTTTGGATCACTTCCAAAAGTCGACTCAAACAAAAAATTGGTTGAGAAATTTGAGCCGATAGGGGCAAGTATATTGCGGGCGATAAGCTAAATGGTTTTGGAGTAATGGAGTATTGGAGTGCTGGAGTATTGGGTATTATTTTTTCCATTACTCCACTACTCCATCACTCCAAGCCCTCTATGCCAAATGAACATCGTTTTGTTCTATGCCTACAGGCCTTTTCAGCACACTTGACCATTGATTTTGGACATAGTGAAACAGGAGCATAACACAATGAATTCCGAACTACTGGAAAAAGACAGAAAATATCTCTGGCATCCATATACCCAGATGAAGGATTATGAAAAAGAGTATCCCGTACTGATCGAGAGGGCGGAAGGGATTCACCTCTATGATCATAAGGGAAATGTTTATTATGATACCATCTCTTCCTGGTGGAGTAATGTGCACGGGCACAACCATCCCCATGTTAAGTCGGCGATAAAGAAACAGCTTGAGGAGCTTGATCATGTCCTTTTTGCCGGATTTACTCATAAGAACGCAATACTGCTCGGTGAACATCTGATCCGTGTTTCACCCCGGAACCTTACCAGGGTATTCTATTCGGACAATGGCTCTACTGCCTGTGAGGTGGCGCTGAAGATGTCGTTCCAGTTCTGGAAGAATACAGGGCAGGGAGAAAAGGAAAAGTTTATCGGACTTGAGAACGGGTATCACGGGGATACCGTAGGCGCAATGAGCGTTGGGGGTGTTTCTGTCTTTCAGGAAACCTTTGCCCCGCTCCTTTTTTCCGCATTTAAGATCCCCTCTCCATACTGTTATCGATGCCCATGCGGAAAGGAACGAGAAAGTTGTGCCATAGAGTGCGTTAATCCACTGGAAGAACTGCTTGAGAAAAAGAATAAGGAAATCGCCGGTATCATCCTTGAGCCTATGATGCAGGGCTCGGGCGGATTTATTATTTACCCGGCTGAATATCTCAAAAAGGTCGCGGAACTCACCAGGATGTACAATATTCACCTGATTGTCGATGAAGTGGCTACCGGTTTTGGCAGAACAGGGAAGATGTTCGCGGTGGAACATGCTGATGTAGAGCCGGATTTTATGTGCCTTTCAAAAGGGATAACCAACGGGAGTCTTCCTCTTTCCGCCACACTGACAACTGATGAAGTTTATGAAGCCTTTTACGCGGACTATACAGAGAACAAGACCTTTTATCATGGCCACACTTACACAGCCAACCCGTTGAGCACTGCGGCAGGGGTGGCTTCATTAGAGCTGTTCGAAAAAGAGAACACACTGGAAAGGGTCTCGGGAACAATCGCGACCTTACACAAAAATATGCAAAAATTCAGAGACCTTGATATTGTAGGTGACGTGCGATATATAGGGATGGTAGCGGCACTCGAACTCGTAAAGGATAAATTTACCAAGGAGCCGATTCCATTTGAAGAAAGGATAGGATTCAAGGTTTACAAAAAAGGGTTGAAAAAAGGCTTGCTTCTTCGCCCCCTGGGAAATATCATCTATCTGTTTCTTCCACTGTGCGTAAAGGAAGATGAATTAATGGATATAATAGAGCGGACGCACAGTGTGATTTATAGTTTGTAGCAGAGAGCTAAGAGCTAAGAGCGTAGAGTAAACAGTGAGAAGAAAGATTAGCATAACAACCAAAATTATTAGTCTGATAATAGCCCTGGCTATTTTTCTTACGCTGATTGTCGGGTGGATTGCGATACGGCAGATCAAGTCTGAGGGTGATATCGAGATTACTATCTTTGCGCAAGAGTCAATGCAAAGAAAAAAGGTTCATTTGCACGATCTTGTTAATACTTTGTCCGGTTTTCTTGCCCAGTACAATGAGCGGGCCGCAAATGGCGAGTTTTCTTTGGACGAGGCCAAACGACGCGCCGCTTCCAGAATGAGCACCATGCGCTATGGTGGCGGCGCGGGATACTTCTGGGTGCATACCTGTTCTCCGGAGAATCCACATGATCCCATCCTTATTATGGATCCAACCCAGCCTGAGATGGATGGAAAGTCGCTTCGAGATTCCACCCCCTTCATAGCTATGAATGAGGTTTGTTTAAAGAATGACCAGGGATTTATATCATACTCCTCGCCTAAACCAACTGAATCCGGAGTCACCGCTGAATATTATCCCAAATTGTCCTATGTACAAATATTTAAACCGTGGGGATGGGTTGTAGGGTCAGGCGTGTATCTTGATGATTTTGAAAAAGAGAAGGCCGCTAAATATGCCAGGGTACAATCTCGTGTCAAAAAGGCCGTCTTAACGACAATTGCTGTATTGATTATTACATTTTTCGTTGTCACAGGCCTCAGCTATTATATTTCCCGAAAAATTGTAAGACCGATCAGAGATACGAGCAAAGCGGCGCTTCTAATTTCTGACGGACATTATGACACACATGTTGATGTATCAAGTTCTGATGAAATAGGTGAGATGGCCAAGGCGTTTAATGTCATGGCGGACGAACTTGAGAGGAGAAATAGTGAACTAAAAGCACGAGAAAGCGCCCTTAAAGAGTCAGAGGAGCGCTATCGAAGTGTAGTGGAAAATGTACAGGAGGGACTCTGCATTGTAGACACAGAGGAGGTCCTTCAGTTTGTCAACCCGGCCTTTAGTAAGCTATTAGGCGTTGATGCTGATAAGATAGTAGGGATTAGCCTGGAGGGTTTTGTTGATAAAGAGACATTCGCACGATTTCAAAAAGGTACACGGGACCGGCTTCAAGGGGTAGAGGATCGATACGAGATTACCTTTCGCAGACCGGATGGAAAACTTAGAGATGTCGACCTGCACGCAACTCCCCTGTATTCAGATGGGAATTATTATGGCACGCTTGGACTTGCTGTTGACATTACAGAACGAAAAAGATTGGAAGGTCACCTTGTTCAGGTACAAAAGATGGAGGCAATAGGGACCTTGGCAGGCGGCATTGCACACGATTTTAATAATATTCTGGGCGGAATACTGGGGTATGTCTCCCTATTGAAAATGTCGTCGGAACCGGAATCAAAGGAGCACCGTTACATAGATCAGATCGAAAAGGCCGGTAACAGGGCCGCAGAATTGACTGCCCAGCTTTTGGCATTTTCACGTAAAGGGAAATACGAAGTAGGTCCCATAAATGTTTTGCAGCTTATCGAAAAAATATTGACGTTATTCTCCCGCACCATTGACAAAAGTATAAAGGTTACAACTTCTCTTCAGGAAGATCTAATGATAGAAGGGGACAGACATCAACTGGAACAGGCGATTATGGGGGTCTGTATTAATGCGGTGCAGGCCTTAGAAGAAAGTTGGGAAAAGAGAGAAGAAGGTTGGGCCCCTACGTTGACAATCGAAACTAAAGAGGCGGAATTGGATCAACCCTTTTGTCAAAAGCATTTGGGGGCTAAGCCTGGCAAGTATGTATTGGTGAGCGTTACTGATACCGGAACCGGCATGGATCAAGAAACCCTTGGAAGGATTTTTGAGCCGTTCTTTACCACCAAAGAGGTGGGAGAGGGGACCGGCTTAGGATTATCGATGGTCTATGGGATTGTAAAAAACCATGGGGGGTATGTTGATGTTTACAGTGAGCTTGGCCAGGGCACTACTTTGTCGGTTTATCTTCCGATAATAGTCAAGAAGGAGAAAAAGGAAAAGAGCAAAGAGAAATTAGACGAACAGGTAATAGCAGGTTCGGAGACCATTCTGGTCGTAGACGATGAAGATGTGGTTCGCGAAGCCATGAAGGAGATGTTGGAAAGCGTAGGTTATAAGGTGTTAGCTGCGATAAACGGCAAAGAAGCGGTAGATCTTTATCAATCTATCTTGGATAACAACGAAAAAGTTGATCTGGTAATATTGGATATGAACATGCCGGTTATGGGAGGACGTGAAGCCTTTCATCATATGAAACATCTTGACCCGAATGTAAGAGTTCTTCTGGCGACCGGGCTGGGGAGAAGCGCCGATGCACATGCTATGTTGGACAGCGGAGTGACCGGGTTTCTTTACAAGCCGTTTTCGATGGCGGAATTGAGCAAAAAAGTTCGGGAAGTATTGGAAGGTGGTCGGGATGAGAGGATTTGAACCTCCGACCTTACGGTCCCGAACCGTACGCGCTACCAGGCTGCGCTACATCCCGACAGATTGGCCTTAAGGCCTTTGAAAAACTGCCATTTTTCCGTGATGCGGCGTCAGGCTCCAAATTTTAATCCTCAAAATACCCAATGTATTCCTCCGGTTAAAATTTTTGCCTTCCTTGCCTGACGAAAAAATGTCGCATTTTTCAAAGGTCTCCTTAGACCTATGCTGATATAGGTCAGCCGGTTTTAATTGTCAACGCCTTTTTTAACCATACCCAAATAAATCCGAAATCCGAAGCACGAAACTCGAAACAAATCCTAAATTCAAATATCAAATGTTCAAAACGTTATCGAATCCTACGCAGCACCGTGTTCCTTGCAAATCAAGAGTACAATCTTCCAGGTCATATTGTTGAGCGCTGACGCTTCACTTCGTGCCGAATTTTGAATTTTGGTCATTCGAATTTGTTTCGGATTTAGTGCTTAGGATTTCGAATTTGAGCCTTTGCTTTGCTCCTAAACATTTTTGCAAAACCATATCTATTGTGAGATCTCCCGAGCACAAAAATCTAATTGTTAGGCAAATGGATCTTCCAGCATAATCGTCTCCTCCCTGTCCGGTCCTACCGAGACGATTCGAATAGGAGTCTCTGTCAGCTCTTCTATTCGTCTTAAATAATTCTTAGTATTTTCAGGGAGATCATCAAACTTTTTTATCCCGCTGATATCTTCCGACCATCCGGCAATCTCTTCGTAAACCGGTTCACACTTTTTCAGTATGTTGAGTGTGTTCGGAAACTCTTTGAGGAGATCGTTTTTATAGCGGTATCCTGTACAGATTTTAACTGTTTCTAATCCGTCCAGAACGTCAAGTTTTGTAATGGCTATCCCTGTCAAGCTATTAATCCGAACCGCGTTGCGTACCACTACTGTATCAAGCCATCCGCAGCGACGCCTCCTTCCTGTAGTGGCGCCAAACTCAGCCCCCCGTTCTTGAATTGTATCTCCGACTGCATCAAGGAGCTCTGTAGGGAACGGCCCGGCGCCAACACGTGTCGTATAAGCCTTTACAATACCGAGCACTTTGTCGATCTGAGTTGGGCCGATGCCGGCTCCACTGCAGGCGTTCCCCGCTGTGGTATTGGAAGAAGTTACATAGGGATAGGTGCCGTGGTCAATATCGAGATGTGTACCCTGGGCCCCTTCAAAAAGTAGTTTTTTATTATTGCTAATCGCTTTTTTTATGGCAACGGATACATTGGTTACATAGGGACGTATCTGTTCGCCATACTTAAGATACTCATCCAAAATTGATTGACTGTCGAGTATTGTATCAGACTTGAGATATTCTTTTAGATAAAAGTTCTTTTCATCTATGACTGCAGAGAGTTTTTCTTTGAAACTATCAGGATCGATCAACTCGATTACCCGAATTCCTTTACGGACAACCTTGTCTTCGTAACAGGGGCCAATCCCTCTTCCAGTAGTTCCTATTTTTGCGTCTCCCTTCAGGAGTCGTTCTCTTCCGTGGTCGATCAATTTGTGATACGGCATAATAATGTGGGCGATTTCGCTGATCAAAAGCTTGCCGGGTTCAACAGCAATCCCGCGATCTTTTAAGGTCTTGATCTCATCGAGCAAAACACTTGGATCGAGTACCACGCCGTTTCCTATAAGGCAGGTCTTGTCGGGATGGAGAATGCCTGAAGGAATAAGGTGACAGATAAACTGTTCCCCGTTTATAACGAGGGTGTGTCCGGCATTATTGCCGCCCTGAAAACGGATAACCATGTCCGCAGATTCCGCCAAGAGGTCGACAACCTTTCCCTTGCCCTCATCGCCCCATTGGGTCCCTATAACCACAACATTAGCCATTTTGTTCCCCCTCATTTAATACATATTGACTTTTGGAAGAATACATTGGTTTTTGGATATGTCTCAGATTTAAAAATTCGAATTTCGAAATTGAGTCTTTACGTTATCCCAAAAATATTTTCGTAAACACTATTTGTCAAACGACTCGCTAAAACTTTTTTGCACACAGCTTGTTTTTGTATCGAACAATGTATGGAATGTCAATGATGATTAGAAGTTGTCGGATTGCCACGTTGTGTCTTGAAGAAGGCTTGCATAATTTCACGACATTTTTCTTCCAGCACACCCCCGGTCACTTCTATGGTATGATTCAAACGTGGATCAGAGGCGAGATCGTATAATGTTCCTGCAGCTCCCCATTTAGGGGCCTTTGTTCCATAAACGAGTCTGGGAACACGTGCGTGAATTAAGGCGCCCATACACATCGGACAAGGCTCAATCGTTACATAAAGGATAGAAGATAGTAGACGGTAATTACGTACCTTTTGGCCTGCCTCCCTAAGCGCGACTATTTCTGCATGGGCAGTAGGATCGCATGTACTGATGGTCTGGTTGTGTCCTTTTCCCAATATCGTCCCATCCTGTGAAACGAGGATCGCGCCAACAGGGACTTCAGACAATTCAGCCGCTTTTTCTGCTTCAAGGAGGGCAAGAAGCATGAACTTTTCGTCTTGTTCTCGTGTCATGTGTTTATTTTTACCGCAAACTTTTCTATCAACTTGACAGATGTAGAAAAAGATATTATCGATATACTTCTCAAATTTGAAAATTCCAACGCGCCCATAGCTCAGTGGATAGAGTGCCGGACTACGAATCCGTAGGTCGCAAGTTCGAATCTTGCTGGGCGCACCAGTTAAATCAAGGGGGTTGGAGGACCTTTTCCAGCGCCCTTGGTATTTGCCGAATGATCTCCATTACCTGGGTAGCGGGCGTAGGCTGCGCATAATGCCCGGCTAATCGATTTACGCGTGCGGCCATGACAGCGCTTTTGCCGATCTCCATGCCGGATTCGATAAGGGCGGCAACAATACCGGTAAGGGTATCTCCTGTGCCGCCTATTGCCTCCATGGCGTCCTCCATAGGGCTACGAACCGTCGCTTCAACCCCGTTTGCACTGGCGAAGTAATCCTGTTTTCCCTTGACCAGAAGATAGCGGGCAGCATTCTTGTGTACATATGCTCTTGTAATCAGCTCCGGCACTTGATTCTCCTTATGTAAGATAAACCCCTGAGTGTAAAAAGGGTGCGGAGCGATTTCATCTGCTAAAAAAGCGAGTTCTCCCACATCAGGGGTAAAGAGATCGTATTCCAAGGCCTGTCCGCTCATCTTTGCCGCATACATGAAGCCGGCGTCTGCGATCAAGATTGGCCGTTTTGTCATCTCTTGCACGGCAAACAGAACCCGATTGTGCCAGTCCACGTCCGGTTGCAGGTAATGAAACGCAATAGTCCGAAAATCGGTCCGACCCAGATGCCGTGTCAGGTGTTCATAAAGGCGTCGGCTCCCATCTCCTAAACCTATGTCCCCAACCAGATAACCAAAAGGAGCGGGTTGGCCTATCACCTCGTTTGTCTTGATGGCAGCGGCCAGCAATGCCGGAGTTCCCCGGTTTACAGGGGACGTTTTCCCCTCTATATAGATGTCGGAATCTTTTAACGTGACTGCTCCCGCAACAAGGGGAAAATTCCGATCAGGTATGGTTCCTACTACAGCGAGCATTGACGGCACATTTCTTCGAAGGCTAACTGAAGGGCATAGCCACAGAGGGTGTGACCGATATCCCGGGGGACAGGAGACTTGGCCAAGGACCTGCCCACCATCTGCTGGGCCAAATAAGGGACATCAGGGCAACCACCCCCGGAGATGTTTACGACGGTCAAGTTCTTTTTGTCAACGGTCAATTTCATGTTGGCCGCCCGTACCATAAGGTGCTGACCGAAGTCTTTTATGTGGAAGATATCTACAGGTTGTAGGAGGGGGCTGGTGACAGGGACTACCTGAATTGGCGAGATTCTGTTTGTTTGAAGCGTTCTAAGAATCTTCAGCTCTTCTATCAAGGGAAACTCGATGACCAGGTCGCAGCCGCTTCGGATTTCAGGCGGAGGCCCCATGACCCGGATCCTCCACCCCTCTGTTTTTAGCGTTTTTTCTGCCTGGATTACCTCGCTGGTGTTCGAAAACACCAGTATGCCCCGGTCAATTTTCTTAGTATCGG
Organism: Pseudomonadota bacterium; assembly: GCA_043818915.1. Taxonomy (GTDB): domain Bacteria; phylum Desulfobacterota; class Desulfobacteria; order Desulfobacterales. The sequence goes on from JBDRFJ010000068.1 coordinate 17,849, forward strand.
GGGCCTTTGATTGTTTCTGTTTAAAAAATCCAAATAGAGACAAAGGTGATTCCTTTAGCATTTATCATTTGACATCTATCATTGGGCATTTATCAATAAAAAAATGAGAGATGACAAATGTGAAATGATAGATGATAAATGAGGATCTTATCAAGTGACCAATCAAGCGAATTGAAAACTTTTTAAGAACCATCGTTAATCCTTTACAATCGTAATCCGATACTCCGTACCTTCCGGCTGAACATCTTTTACCTGCCACCCCTGACTTGTAGCGGCCCGCATTACATTTTCCTTGGAAGTATCGGTATCTACCAAGACAACAATCTCCCCCTTATTGAGTGTCTTGATTTTGTCTAAAGTCATCAGAACAGGCTGGGGACATGAGATCCCTCGTGCGTCAATTGTGCTCATAGCATCGCTCCTTGTAAAGTTAGCGCAAAGTTCTTTGCTGAACTAACATCATTTTTTCCTCATAGTGATTCCTATAAACAAACAGACAATAAGTCCTATAATTACCGCGGCAATCCCGTGAGGCCCTATCCCTTTGGGCGAGCTGGCCAGGCCAAAGTTGTGAGAAAAGGCCGCTCCTGCTATCATTCCCAGGACAAAGACAGCGGCATCTCCATCGCCTTCTCCGGCCAGGAATAGTTGACGTCCGGGACATCCTCCGGCCAGGGCAAAGGCTAAACCTGCTAACATCATCCCGGCGAAATTCCACAGGCTCATACTGTGGGCTACCGGCTGACCTGTAAATCCCGGATGAAATTGACCAACAACCAGATTGGTAATAAAGGCGGCTGCAACAAGGGCTATAACGCCTGAAAGGAGGTGGATCTGACGAAACAGGATAAGATCCCTGAAGGCACCCATGGTGCAGAAGCGGCTCCGCTGGGCCAAAAATCCCACGGCAAGGCCCACGGCAAGCGACACAATCAAGGGAGCATGCAACGCACCCGGCCCCTTGATACTGTAAAAGAGCACGCCGCTTTTGTCCTGTCCCTGAATCTGTGGGAAAACCAGCATTAGTGTGAGGACCCCGAGCATGATAAGGGGGAGCATCCATCCCACAGTGGTATGTGTTTCCTGAGTTCGCCCAAGATTATATCCCCCCTTCAGGAAGAGCGTACCGATCCAGATGCCACCCACTAAACCGAGCAGTCCAAACAGGGCGTTCCCGTCTCCGCCGGCCAGACGCAATAGGGCTCGCCAGGGACACCCCAGAAAAACCAACGCACCTATCATGGCAAACGCTCCCAGGACAAACCTTACGATGGGAGCGGAACCCGTGCGAGGCCTAAATTCCCTAAACAGGTAAGCGGCAACCAATGCTCCCAGGACAAATCCGATGATCTCAGGTCGCATGTATTGGACCACGGCAGCCCGATGCAGCCCGATGGCCCCTGCAACGTCCCGTTCAAAACAGGCCACGCAGATACCCATATTCCCTGGATTTCCCCACTTTTGCAAAAGGGCGGCAAATACGCCGATAAAGCCTCCTGCTCCAATAATCCCCCAACGGGTTGCAAAGAAATTTTTTAACGTCGTCATTAAGTCTCTCCTTTCGTTAAATACAAAGCAGCTGCTCAGGTTGTTAGGTTCACGGTCCACGGAACCCCTGAACTTTGAACCCGAGCAGTTACAATACAATTCGTATATCAAGAATTTCAATTAGTAAAATAGATAATCTCAATAGATTACGATGGAACCATTGAGATTTGCTATACTTAACGTTCTATTTTAGTTGGTGTCGGGCCCATCCTATAATTCAGCTTTACTCGTGAAAGTGACAAATCCCCCCTGCCCCCTTTTCTAAAGGGGGCAGGGGGGATTTCAGGGCAATGTCGTTAGCAACAATTGACAGTGGATCTTGTCACAAGTTATTATTAGATAAAACAAAGAAACACCAAGCAGGGGTGTGTTATGAAGAAGATAAAAAAATATTTACTCATATTCAGTATCGTTATACTATATCCAGGAATGTTAATTCCCATTATTTCGTCAGCGCGAGATGTGGAGAGCAAGTCTGCTATGAAGCATGAATCAGAAATAATACGACTGCCTGAACCCGGATATGATAGCAAGACCTCGGTCGAAAAGGCTTTGCTTGAGAGGAGGTCGGTGAGAGATTACAAAGATGTTCCACTGACACTTTCGGAAGTAGGACAACTCCTCTGGGCCGCACAGGGAATTACAGACCGTAGAGGCTTCAGAACCGCTCCTTCGGCAGGGGCTCTCTACCCACTGGAGCTTTATGTTGTTGCCGGAAATGTGAACAATCTTCCCGATGGAATCTATAAGTATAGACCTTACGGCCATGAACTGATGAGGGTTGTAGAAGGCGATAAAAGGATTGAATTGTGTAATGCCGCTCTTGGTCAGTCCCCTGTAAGGGATGCTGCCGCTGTTATCGTATTTTCCGCGGTCTATGAGCGAACAACCGGAAAATATGGACAAAGGGGGATACAATATGTGTATATGGAGGTGGGGCATGCCGCCCAAAACATTTGTCTCCAAACAGCGTCATTAAATCTCGGAACAGTGACTATCGGAGCTTTTTATGATGATACGGTTAAGAGGATTCTGAATATGCCCGAGAAAGAAGAACCATTGTACATAATAGCCGTTGGAAGGAGGTAGGCAGCAGAATCGGTCTGATGCCAGGATTCTTCTTTTTGAGTTTTTGTACTTTTTTGAATCAGTAATTTCAAATTCGGGAGACGGTCTATTAGCAAACCCATAGAGGAAAGCTCAAAGGTTAATCGTCGGGGGCGAGGAGCAGCGAGGGACTTCCAGAGGCAGAACGCTTATCATAGGGAAATGAAAGTTGTTCTTCAATTCTGCCTTCAGCTTCTTTGTTTCCAGACGCAATAGGCCAGAATCTAAACTTACTTCCTTCTAAGATCTATGTTCAATCTCAAATGCAAGCCACCTTCTCCCCAGTTTCTCAGCTACCGCGCCGGTCGTGTTGCTACCGGCGAAGGGGTCCAACACCAAATCGCCCTCGTCAGTGGCAAGTTTTATCGCAAATTCTGGAAGGTTCCACGGAAATCTTGCCGGATGCGGTTTCATGCCAGCATTTTCACAAGACTTGATATATGCGTCATTGGCGCTATTGTTTCCACATTCGATCAAATTCGAGGGAATAGCGCCACCTTTGTCTCGTTTGAATTTGCCCGTGATCTTATGGCCGCTGGGTCTTTCTTTCGCCTTATAACCCTTCTTTAGCAACCTCTCCATATCCTTGCTGTAAGGTGTCAGAACATTCAGGTTAGTAGCTTTGGGACGCTCTGTCTTGCTTAGCCAGAATATATACTCTACTGAGTCTTTTACTCTTTGTCGCGTAACGGTGACCCATTGAGCGGGCACCGGCAGTTTTGCAGGGTTGTGCCAAAATAACTCCTGAGCAAGAAAAAAGCCAATTTTGTCAACTAAAGCGATCACAAGTTTGAAATGGTAAAGCGATTTTGTGGGATGCCCTTTATTGTAACTTCCCCCTATGTTTAAGAAAAAACTGCCTTCGGGCTTGAGAATCCTGTGGAACTCTTTCGCAAATTCAATGAACCAAGCAACATACTTCTCCTTGTCTACGTTGCCATATTCCTTTTTGAAATGCAGTGCGTAAGGTGGGGACGTGAAAATCACATCGACACTTTCTGAGCGAACCGCCTTGAGCAGTTTGAGCGCGTCACCAACATAGGCTGCACCAAGTTGAGTTTCATAAAAGGGATTTCTACATTGGGTAATCAAGCTTGATTTTCTCCCGCGATGTCTTTCAGAACAACCATGATCTTTTTTTCCCATGGAGTGAAGGGCTTAAACGGGACTGCTTGGAATATTTTCAGCAACCCCGGGTCACTTGCTCTCTCTAAGTATTTCGTAGCGATGAAAAAGAAGTCCCACCGTCTCGTCTGGTTGAACATACAGACCGCTAACACTTGAAAATGGTCAACAGGATAGGAGCGTGTGTTGGTTCCATCTTTAGAATTTCTCGTCTTCTGAACTTCAACCTTGTACGATTGTTTCTGCTTATAAACCCCTGCCTCGCCACTCCGAAGGTTTTTGCACTTCTACAATGTAGCTTCTTCCTTTGTATGTGATTATAAAATCGGGAACCCCGTCCTTGTCGCTCCACTCAAAGTCGTCGATTACTTTTCGGGCCTTCAAGTTACCAAAATATTTGGCAAGGTATAATTCTGCAAGTTTTCCTTTTACGTCAACCTGAGCCCGAAAACCTTTGTGTATAGCAGACATGATGTCATCAGCGGGCGCATTGAACATCTCCTCAAGGGAGTGGGGCTCGATCCTGAACAATTCTGCTAAAGTGATACCCAGAGATTCCGCAACCTTTTGAAATGATGCAATGGTTGCATTTCTCTCGCCGCGTTCAATACCACCTATGTACGTCGAGTGAAGACCGCTTTTGTCAGCTAACTCTTCTTGCGTCCAGCCCTTGGCTTTTCTAGGGGTCTGAACCCGCTGGCCGATTTTCTCGTGAATGTTGAACATATAGTTTAGTTAACATTCACCCAAATCGCCTACAAGAGACTATAAGTATTAAAACGGACTATAAGTATTATTAATAATTTTAGCTTAACTTGCACAATATACGAATAAAATTCCATAGTCAACACAAAACACATTTATGCCATCCTATTTATATGACGTCTACAGTTCCCGAATATTGTCTCAATCCAAGAGCCTCACCATCATCGATATTGTCCCCGTATTAAATCTCCCCGCAAAAGTGATTATCCTCCCCTTTCAGGATACCGCCACTTGCTTGGAACGCTGAACAGACCGTCCTTGCCAAGAAATTGACTTTATGGATCGATTGATGATAAGGACGAACAGCAGTTAAACCTGAACAACATACCGAAACTCTGTTAAGAACAACCAACTATTTGACCGCTCACCTACTCAACCAATTCCGAGAACGGTGAGGTAATTTCGGTCAGGAAAGAGGAGATCGCCGAGAGTTTAGTACTTATACTATTGTTGAGAATTGACTGATACCTGAAGGGGGATCCCATATGTTCAAAAAGGCAAAAATAATATCACCCTTGCTTCTCCTTTGTTTTGTCTTGCTGTGTCTTGTCATCTTGCCCTGCTCTGTTCTGGCAGATGGCCCCGCTATTACCCTTGTTGAGCTTGAGGCCCAGCCCGAGATATACATTTCATCTCCTCAAGATGGGTTTGTCACCAATCAGAGTGAGGTCACTCCGGTTTATGCAGACGATCAGACAGTATTTGGGCCAAAGGACTTAACAATCAACAGGTGGCATATTCACCTATCCTTCCATAAATTCAGAGTGGATGATCCTGGAGATGGGATCATTGTTATTACAAAGAACACACCAAGCAAGAAGATCCGTGGAGGATTTTTCCTTTTTAACAGGAAGTTTATCTCTATTCGAGACTTTTTGATTGGGGACAATCTTGTTTTTGAAAAAGATATTTCACTGCGATCCTTCAACCGTTTGATGGTGTTTTTGAGAGGAGAACCAGGGGCATCAATCACCATAGAGGTAAGGAAAAAGAGCCCCTTTCCACCACCTGTAGTCGCCTTTTCTGCAGATCCTCAATCCATCACTCTGGGGGAGTCCGGTATCCTTTCATGGACTACCACCAATGCTGATAGTGTTAGTATTGAGGGCATTGGGAGTGTGGATCTAAACGGCTCCCTTGTTGTTTCCCCCACTGAGACCACCACCTATACCCTTACGGCCATGGGACCAGGAGACACAACTACCAAAAACGTTACAGTAAGCGTCAATCTGCCCCCTACTGTAAGCATAAACGCTGATCCTGAAACCATTCAGATTGGTGAGTCCTCCACCCTGTCATGGACTTCAACCCATGCCGATTCCTGTGTCATCGAACCTGATATCGGCCCAGTTGATTTAAGTGGCTCAACCACAGTCTCACCTACCGAGACCACTACATACACCATCACAGCCACAGGTCCTGGGGGCACAGCAACAGACAGTGTTACAGTGACGGCCATCTATCCGATCACATTAAATATTACCTCCCCTAATAATGGTGATACAATATCCAGGCCTGATATAATGGTCGAGGGTACGATCACCAATACCACAGGGAATGAGACAGGGGTCACGATCAATGGGGTCGTGGCCATCGTGTATGGCAATCAGTTTGTGGAAAACCGTGTCCCTTTGCAGGAAGGGGAGAATACCATCACAGCCACTGCAACAGATACAGATGGAAAGACAGCAAGTGCACTAATAACTGTTTATGCCGAAACAACAGGTGATTATATAGAGCTAACTGCACACACACAATCAGGCATCTCATCCCTTGAGACAACGCTCAGAGTACAGGGGTCATTTAGCTTCACAGAGTCGTCCCTTTCATATACGGGACCAGGCGATGTGGAGTTTTTGCAATCGAGCGCTGAGGAATACGAGGTGAGGCTGACAGCAGAGGGGACCTACTATTTCACCGCAGAGGCTACAGACGGTCAAGGCAATACTCACACTGACACTATTGCAATTGTTGTGCTGAACCGGGCAGAGCTGGATACATTGTTAAAAGCCAAGTGGGACGGGATGAAAATAGCTTTGATTAACAACAATATCGAAGGTGCATTGAATTATTTCCATGAAAGCTCCAAAGAGCATTACCAGAAGATTTTTAGGCTTGTGATAGATAGACTCCCTGATATTGCCTCAGCAATGCGTGACATAGAATTGATCTATTTGGAAGATAAGGTTGCCAAGTATCGAATAAGAAAAGAAGAAGAAATACAAGGTCAGACCTACGATATCACGTACTACATTTATTTCGTCAAAGATCTCAATGGGCTATGGAAGATCGAAAGCTATTGAAGTTTCTGGAAAGACATGGGGGGCACAACATGAGCACAAAGCTATCTGTTACTTCACTAATCCTGATCTGTATACTATTAATCCTATCAACCTCAGCCTGGGGGAGATCAATCATCACAGGGCAGGTTGTAGATGCTGAGACTGGTAAGCCCATTAAGGGGGCAGCCGTACACATTTACTGGGGGAAACCGGGCTCTGGCCCGCCTGGATTAGCAGCAAGCAGCGTTGAAGTCGAAGTAGCCGAAGTCCTCACGGACACTGAAGGTTTTTTCAAAATACCCAAGTACTCAACTTTGTTTAAACATTACGACATGGCAGTTTATAAGAAGGGGTATGTTTGCTGGAGCAGTGAAAAGATATTCCCAACCTGGGAAGACAGAAAAAATTTTAAGTTGAAAAACGGCATGGTGATTAAACCGGAACGATTTAAAGAGGGATATTCAAGGGAGGATCATGGTAGATTCACCGTATTTATGTCAACAAGCAGAAATGCCCCTGGTCTATTTGACAACGCTATCAAATTAGAAAGACTTTTATTCCGTAAGATGATGAGGAGTAAGTAGTATGAAAAAATTATGCTTCCTGCTTACATTTGCTGCTATTTTGATCTCTGGAAATGTGCTGGCCTTTGATAACGAGAGTACCCATAGAGACCTAACAGAGGCCGCCGTTGAAAAATCGAATCTAAATTACTACGTAACTGAACATCTAAACTTGGCAAATGGAATAGATACATCTATTAATGACAAGAAAATAATGAAGTGGCTCAAGGACGGCTCCATACTTGAGGATGTGCCTCAATGCAGGGCTTCCAATCACTTTCACAATCCTCTTAAGCCCTGGACAGAATCTTACATGAGCGATCAACCCTGGTTTATAGACTGGTGGTGCTCAGCGAGTGAATATCCGCCGGGCGACATCAAATCTGCCATTCACTGGGCCACGGGGTACACGGAGCCGGCACCCGATGGCGCCAAGGTGGAAACAGAAAACGAATGGGATTGGGACCATGCAAGAGAACACTATTACATTTACCTGACCGGAAAGGATTTTCAGGGGAATTCAGTTGCCGCGACCAAAGATCAAAGAGAGGAATATTTTGCTAAGTGCTTTCGGTCCTTAGGCCAGTTGCTTCACCTTCTTCAGGATATGGCCGTGCCCGCCCATGTGAGAAACGATTTTAGATCCCACTTAGACTGGGTTGGTATAACACCGGAAGCCGTCTTTCATCCAACGAAATGGTTTGGGGACAAGTTTGAGTATTTTGTTGCAAAACACGATGAGTGGATCACGGGCAGTTCCGGAGGAGACTTGGCTGATCGAACGCTCACCAAGTTTTGGGATACGGATAACTATAATGGCCAAAACCCTTCAATCTCATTAGATTCTCAACTGATTGGCCTGGCCGAGTATGCCAACATCAACTTTGCCAGTAAGAACACAATATTTGCCGAGGACTTTCTTGCTGATTCTGATCCCTCAAATGACGTTTACTATCATCCTTACCCAAGAAAAAGCAGTACTGATGTGGCCGCAGTACTATCCGGCAACAAGCATCCCGAGACTGTAATCGGCGAGGATGGCAACATTGATCTGAGAGTTTATGTCGCAAAGACCAGCGATGGAGAGACCATTGCTCACTTTACAACGCCTACATATTTTACTAATGAAATAACGGCGGTGCCTGGCTATGACGCAGGGACATTCTATGAGAGTCTTGTCATCGATAGAGAATGTGCCAGGGACTATGCCGATAAACTCCTTCCCCGTGCCGTGGGTTACTCGGCGGAGTTGTTGGATTACTTTTTCCGGGGCGGATTGGAGGTAGAATACAATGATGAAGGTTTCAAGGTTACCAACCGGTCACAAGAGGCTTTGGATAACGGCTCTTTTGAGCTGTACTATGACAATGCCGACGGTGACAGGAAAGATATAAGTATTCTCTCCGGAGCCGCAGTTACTATTCTGGCTCCGGATGATAGTCAGACCATTGCATTTGATACTCCGTCTGATCTTGGGGAGGACGGATCTTATGTGCTGGTATATGAAGGAGGCTTGGGAAATGAAACAGATGCTATAGTGGGCAAGGTGATACCCCAAGAGGAGGAATTCTATATCAGGCTTGCCTTTAACAGCCACCCTCCCACTCAAGGTTTAAAGCAAATAAGAATCTATTATGAGGATAACGAGGGTGATGAAGCATTTACAACCGAATATTGTGATTCGTCCGGTCTTATAGGGCCTTTCACGAAAACCTGGAATACCGGCCCTGCGGATCCTTCGAAAATTTCTAATCCTGCATACGTTGCGTTACATTATCAATCTTCTGATCCTATAAGAATATTGCATGCCCTTTGGTATGAGGTTGAGGAGGCTGAAGCTGATTATAGTGTTGGTATAGGACTGGAAACGTTCAGGTATGAAAATGGTGGGGATCAACAGTATCTGAAAGTATCCTCCGATAATCCAACTCTGCACGTTAAGAGAGTTGAGTTCAAGAGAGAATCAACCAACATCTTCAGCTTTCCAAAGACGGTTGAAAACATCGCAGGCGCTGACTATCCAGTCTATAATGTCAATATATCAGGACTATATCTGATCGCAAACGACCTGAATTACTTCAAGCAATGGGCTGAGAGCGAGGAAGGTTATAATTGTGAAGGTTGTGGACTTGTTTTGTGTTCAGGAGATACAGATGCGTATTATCAAGCCCGTATAGATTTTCAGCATCCATCCGATTATGACTACTATGATGGGTATTGCTGGGAATGTGAGAGACCGGACGTTAACATAATGGCTTGTTTTTGGGGGAACCACAATATTGCCTCTGTTACCCCTTTATCTGATCGAACAATTTTTATTTTGTCGGACCAACATGGCAATAATCCTTCATACGAATCAGTTGCAATTGTTGAAGGAATGTTTATTGAAAGCTACCAAATATTAGAAGCTGATGGTGGAGAAGTGATATGTGAAATGAGCATGACACATGAAAGGGACTTTAGTAAAGAGACTTATACCATGCAACTCACCCCGGCATCCAGGTTTTGATGCGAAGCTGCCATTTTACGGTGCAAGCATCCCAAAGGCCGATGTGTCGTTTTTCCAAAAGCATTTCCAGGGGAGGATACTTAAACCGAGGAATTACCCCCCTTCAACCGCCCTTTAAGCGCCCTATAATCTATTTTGCCTGTACCCAGGACCGGGATTTCTTTTAGCTTAATGACCTGCCGGATGTTGTGTAATGCGCTTAGCCCGGCCTCGCGAATATAGTTGTTGACCGTTGCCCGGTCCGTCTCTTTGACCGTAAACAGCGCCAGTTCCGGACTCTCCTCGCTCGGTGTTGATTCAACGGCGATGACCGGCCCTTCGTCTTTGTCGCTGATAAAGTGGGGTAACAGAACATCCTCAATGGCCGGAAGCGAGATCATCTCGCCGCCCAGCTTAATAAAGCGTTTCAGACGGCCGCAAAAAGTCAGCACACCGTTGTTGTCTTCAGTTACCAGGTCTCCGGTGCGGTACCATTGTTTCCCGTCGTATTCAACAAACGGTGGTTCACCGTCGTAATTCAGATATCCGCTGAACACGCTGGGACCGCGCACCAGAAGCATTCCTACTTTGTTTTTGCCGACCCTTTCTCCCGACTCGACATCAATAATGACATGTTCAAACGAGGGGAGTACCTTGCCGATAGTATACGGCTTTGGAGAGTCTTCCGGATTGGCGGATACAATGGGCGAGCATTCGGTCACCCCGTATCCTTCAAGAAGTTTTACATGCGGGCAGCGTTCGTTGATGACTTTGTACACTGAATTAGGACATTTTTCAGCTCCGCTGATGGCTAATCGGAGCGTATCGAGTTGCTCTTTGCTCGATGCCAGCATTATGCCATTGAGGAATGTAGGGGTGCCCACCATTAGTGAAACCTTGTATCTCTTGATCAGCCGCGCGATTGTCGGCGCCTCGGTCGGGTTGGGATGATATGCCGTGCGCAGACCCATGCATAGCGGCAGAACCATTGTTGTGGTAATTCCAAATGAATGAAATGGCGGTAGCATACCGATCATTACATCGTTTTCACGAATAGTTGCCATCATTGGGATATCCCGTATATTGGCCATGATATTCTCGTGCGAAAGTGGCACGGCTTTTGGCAGAGTTTCAGACCCGCTGGTAAAGAGGATGACGGCGGTGTCGGTTATCTTTGCATGTTCTAATGACGACCAACTGAGATGACTCCTGCAATACGCCCACAACTTGGACGCAAAAGAGATCTTCTTGCGGAAATCTTCCATAAACACAAACCGGTTACTTATTTCGTCCAGATTGATGCCTTGTGCTTTTAGTCTGCCGGCCAGCGCCTTGGCAGTCAGTACATGCCGGACGCCGATCAGATTGAGCGAATGGGCCATGTTCCGGGATCCCACGGTCCAGTTGACCATGACCGGCGTTTTTCCGGCAAACAATGTAGCAAGATAGACAATATTCGCGCCTGCCGACGCAGGGAGCATGATCCCTGCATGGGCGCCCGGAAGTTTCTCTATAAGGGGTTTGAGCGCCATGATCGCGGTAATGATGTCACGATAGGTCTTTTCGCCGCTCAACTGATCCGCAATGATGACCTTGCCCGGATTGCGCTTTGCCTGATTCAGGAAGACCTCGGTTATAGCGTTCCCTTCAGGCAGTGTCAGCGGCCTGTTTTCAGAGGATTCAACAAACCACTTTGGACTCACCGATTTTAATTGAGCGAGGTCAGACGATATCCCTTTGCCTATGGCAGTTAGCATGACATCGCCCACTGTCGTCAGCGAATCGGTATCAACCGGGGGAAAACCAAATTCTTTTTCCAGCCACAGGATAACTTCGGCGATGGCGAGGCTGTCCAGCCCGAGGTCGTATGCGAGACGGTGGTTTTCATTCAGGTCTGTTCGCCCCGTAATCTGTTCGAAATGCCTTAGAACGAGTTTTCGCGTGGTTTCAGGCATGGAACCTGTGTCGCCTTCGATCTTTACATATTCGGGCTCCGGCCGCGCCCGAATCCCTCCTTTTTCCCAAAACAGGTAAGGAACATAAGTATTGTGCCAGGCGCCGGCATTGTAGAAATCTTCCATGAAGCGATTTGTGGTGACTCGGTCTGCACCGCGCGGAAAATTTTCCGGCTCGACAAATTCGATTTCTACCGGCCGGCGGGGCATAAAAAAGAGGCCATTGAGTAATAAGTACTTTAGATGCCGTTTTAAATTAGTTATAAAGTCCGGAGATTTGCCTGAAGCCCAGCTAAAACTGCTTCCCCACAAGCCGTTCTGTCGGACCAATACGACGCGTACATCAGGGATATTTCCCAGGATCACGTCAACAGCGCTGGTGGCTCCAAGTTTTTCCAGGTAACTTCGTTTGAGATGACCGGCAGGGTAAAGCAACAGGTTTTCTCCGTTGCTAAGACCTGTGATGCTTTTTGAAAGGACGTTCCTAATGCCTTTTGCCGCTTCAGAGCCTTCTCTTGCCATATCCGGAATCGGCCGGGCGCCAAACCTCTTGCTGAGCCAACCTATGATCGGCCGGTCTATGCGGAATTCACTCGCAATAGAACGTGGGGCAAAATCCTTGTGCAAGACAGAGAGCATGATCACCGGGTCGATCAGCGCGGGATGATTCGGAAGGAACAGTATACTCTTCTGCCCCCTGGCTATTATCTTATCCAGGCCTGTGACCTTGATGCGATAACGGAGCCGGAGTGTAAACTTGAATAGAAATTCCAAGAGAGTGTCCATGAGTCTATACCCCTTCTTTACCTCTCTCGTCATTCACAAAATAGAATAAAGTTCCACCGGCTATGAATAAGAGCGAAATAGATGAGATACTTGCTCGTGACGCGATATCACTGCTGTAACCCATAGATCTTACAAACAGACCAACTCCGCCCATAAAAATGGGCCCGATAACGGTGGCGAATTTGCCGAGCATATTATAAAAGCCGAAGTACTCTGCTGATTTGTCAACAGGAATTATCTTTGCATAATATGAGCGACTTAGTGCCTGAATGCCACCTTGAACCAGACCAATGATAATGGCCAGGACATAGAACTCGTTTTTGGTTTCCATGAAAGCGCCCCAAATAGAAACAAACAGATAGACCGCGATGGCGATCAAGATGGCCCGCTTGGCGCCGATCTTTTCTCCAAGATAACCAAATCCTATGGCAGACGGGAAACCAACGAATTGAGTGATGAGCAGCGCAACGATTAAATCATTCGATTCAAAACCTATTGAAATGCCGTAATCCACCGCCATACGTACTATCGTATCCACGCCGTCCATATAAAGCCAGTAAGCCGCAAGGAACAGAACGATGGGTTTCAATTGACGGACTTCCTGAAAAGTCTCTTTCAATTGAGTAAAACCTGCTTTCACCATAGTCACAGCAGGTTTTGCCTCTTCATTCGCAGGCTCCTTCACGACCAGGAAGAGCGGGACCGAGAAGACCGCCCACCAAACACCCACGGAGAGAAATGAGAATTTCACGGCTTCTCCGGCGTCTGCAAATCCAAATGTTTCAGGACTGAGGGTCATCCATACATTCACGGCAAAAAGAATACCACCGCCTAAGTATCCAAACGAGAAACCCAACGCGGAAACAAAATCGATCTTATTTTTAGACGCAACACCGGTGATCAATGCGTCATAGAAGATGTTTCCCCCTGAGAATCCTATGGTTGCAAAGACGTACAGCATGATGGCCACTGGCCAATTGCCCTGCGAAACCATGTATAGGGCCGAAGTCATCACCACGCCCATATAAGCAAAAAACAGGAGAAATTTCTTTTTTGATGCGCCTTTGTCAGCAATGGCTCCCAGTATGGGCGCCAACAAAGCCACAGTGATGCCCGCGATGGAATTTGCCAACCCCAATCTGGCTGTGCTCACCGTGGTATCAACGCCGGCACTCCAGAATTGCTTAAAAAAGATCGGAAAGAATCCAGCCATAATCGTGGTTGCAAAGGCCGAATTGGCCCAATCATACATGCTCCACGCGAGGATGGTTTTTTTGTCGTCAAGAGGCATATGGTTTTTTAGTAAGTCTTTTTGTGGTAAAGGAAAACCTCAATTTCGAAATCCAAAAAAAGGGCAAATTCGAATATCGAATATCGAAATTCGAAACAAATCCCGAAACTCAAATATCAAATTTTCAAAACGTTATTCAACCTTACACAGTAGCGCATTACTGACGAATGAAGAGTAAAATCTTCCAAATTATATTGTTTCGGATTTTGAGTGTTGGTCATTTGTATTTGTTTCGAATTTCGACATTCGGATTTCGGATTTATTTAAGCTATGTGCCATATCCAAAAAGCAAAACCTTTTTCTATGAAGGTCTTAGGAACAAGCTCTCTTTATCCTTTCCTAATATGATTCAATAGGCTTAATGATATTTTCCAGATGTTCAAAGGACTTATGATATAAATTCCGTCTACAATATCTTTGACATCCGTGATCAGTTCTTTGGCGATATCCACTCCTGCCTTTCTCTGATCGTTTTTGTCCTCATACCGTCCCATTCGGTCCCTAATATATCTTGGTATATTGATACCAGGGACCTCATGATGGAGAAACTCTGCGTTCTTATGTGATAACAGGGGATAGATCCCCACAAAGATAGGGACATGGCAATCCCTTGTTTTTTCTACAAGCAGTTCAATATCTTCTTTAACGAACAGGGGTTGCGTCATCATGAACCGAGCGCCGCATTCGACCTTTTTCTTTAGCCTTTTCAACTGGATTTCCGGGTGCTTTGCAACAAAGTTAAGGGCTCCTGCTATGGAAAAATTGGTCTCCATTTTTATCGATTTCCCGGACATATTTATCCCATTATTCATCTTTGTCATGATTTCGATGAGGCGGAATGAATTTATCGAAAACACCCCTTTTGCGCCAGGCTGGTCGGTAAAATTTGCCGGGTCTCCGGTTATAGCCAGCATTCCTTCGATTCCGAGTGCGTGGGCCCCCATGAGTGCCGACTGTATACCCAGAATATTTCTATCGCGACATGTCATATGCACTATAGTCTGTATGCCGGCGTCTCTCTTAATGAGATGGGCAAGGGAGATGTTGCCCATCCTGAGTATGGCCAGAGGGTTTTCAGCAAGAGAGATTCCGTTTGCGCCGGCCTCCGCGATCTTTTTTGCCCCTTCCATGATACTGGAGATGTCTAAATGATGGGGAGGGTCGATTTCAACAATCACGGGCAGTTGGCCCGGAATGAGGCTGTCCAGGAATCCCCCCTTTTTAAACTTGATTTCCTGCGGCTGCACCTGTGAAGGGACTTCCGCGACAGGTATTTTCAAGCTCTTTTTCCCTTTTCGTGCGGAGATCTTTCTCGCAAGAGCGGCTATGTGTGACTGGTTGGTACCGCAACATCCTCCCACAAGAGTCGCCCCCATATCGACCATTTCCATGACCTTTTTAGAGAAGTAATCCTCATCTATCATAAACATAGCGCGGCTTTCTTGGAGTTCCGGCATGCCGGCATTCGCGTATACAGAAATGGGGGCGTCTTTTATCCGGGTGAGTTGCTTTACGGTTTCGATCATACCGGTGATCCCGCGACCGCAATTGGAACCCACAATATCAGCCCCGGCTTCCAGGCATGCAGAGGCACATTCATGGGCGGTTTTGCCATACATGGTTCTTCCCTGAAACGGGTAGACCATCTGTGAAATAATCGGAAGAGAAGAGACCGATTTAGCGGCCCGTATTGCAGCCAGCATTTCATCAAGGTCAGCAAAGGTTTCAAGGATAATGACATCAACGCCGGATTCAGCAAGGATCTCTATCTGTTCTCGAAAGATTGCTTCAACATCATCTACTGACAACTCTTCGTATTCGGACATTGCGATGTCGATACCGAGAGGGCCTACGGAGCCCGCTACCCAGGCATTATCTCCTGCAACCTCAAGGGCGAGTTTTGCCCCCCTGCTATTGATATCCTTAATTTTGTGTTCCAGACCGTATTTTTCAAGCTTATATCGGTTTGCCGCGAACGTGTTTGTCTCTATTAGTTCGCTTCCTGCCTCAAGGTAGGAACGGTGGATATTCTTTACCATTTCCGGTTCTATAATGTTCAAATAGTCATAGCAGGTAGTAATATCGACCCCCATTTCATAAAACCGGGTACCGATAGCGCCATCCCCAAGGACAACGCCTTCAGATATTCTTTCCAGAAAAGATTTATTCTTATTCATGGCAGCTCCTAAAAATTGGAAGATTTTTAAGAAATACTTTTGTCATATTCCTACCGATTTTTCCAGTTAATTTTGATGGTGAAAAAATAAAGGAGGGAATTTTTCATTTGTACTTTTTCATTTGTACTTGGAAATTTAATTTGATTAATATAAAATACATTCACAGTGAAAAGATGTTATTATTGTAAAAATAAGCTGGCACTTGATTCCCAACCCGGGAGGAGAGAAGAGTGTCCCTTTTGCGGGAATGACCTTCATGTGTGCCTAAACTGCATGTTTTACGACACTGGCGCTCATCATGAATGCCGTGAACCCATAGCTGAATACGTGACGGACAAGGATCGGACCAATTTTTGCGACATGTTTCAGTTCAGGGAGACATCTGAGGGGGAAAAGGGGATAGAAGAAAAAGATAGGGCGTTGGGAGCGCTTGAAGGGCTGTTTAAGAAGTAGATCGCTCCTTAAGGTCTATATTGCTCTCCTTATAGAATGTGATATATAATTTATTTAGGAATTTAGGAATTTAGGAATTTAGGAATTTAGGAATTTAGGAATTTAGGAATTTAGGAATGAGTAGTTTTCCACCAATTTTCAATCGACAATCTTCAATCATCAATGGGTTAGAATGAGGTAATGATGAGTAGACAGAAATTAGGGAGTTGGCTATGCGTAGCGGTTCTTTTTCTTGTGGTCGCCTGTTCGACAGGCCCCAACAGTTCCCCTGGAGGGGTAGTGGTGCTTGCCATGGATGCCATTGTACATAAAGACATACAAACGCTCATTAAAGCCACATACGGAAGCCGTGCCGATTTTGCCAATCCTCGAGAGATAGGTAACGAAATTAATAAGATCATAGAAAAGTATTCCGTGAACCTTAACACAAAGATAACAATAGGCAGAACCTTTAAGGAGGATAGGGGCCAGAAGGCCGATGTCTATTTTTCCCTGACTCAAAACGGGGTAAAAGAACAGTTTGTTATGAAGGCAAAAAAGATGCAACGTGAATGGGTGGCTATTCTTGATTCGCTTAGAAAAATCGATAAGCAGTTGTGGTAAGCGGGGGCACAGCAATTCCTAAATTCCTAAATTTCCCAATTCCTTAATTTTTTCCCATTCTTTATTCAACCGGGTGGCGGAAATAGGGTAGGGAGTCCGCAACTCTTGTGCAAAGAGAGAAACCTTAAATTCTTCAATCATCCAACGAAAATTATCAAGAAGCGTTAATTCCGTAAGCGGTGCGTTATCCCCGATTTTTTTACGCGCTTCTTGTAAATGTTCAATATGGGGTACGAGTTCTTGAGCCTTGAACTGATCTTTGTCCAGGTGAGAATGGGCTCGTTCGGCCCTGAGTTGCAGCGCTTTCAAGTACCGAGGGAGATGTTCTATTCGCGATAGGTCATAAAGATCGAGAAAATTTGCCGGAAGGAGCCGGTTCAGATCGTCCGCCAGTGTTTGATAAAATTGATTGGCATTATTATTGTTGATGGAAAGAGAGGCAAACCTGACAATGGCATCAAATGCGGACTTTCGTTCCTTTAATACCTCTTGAATCAAGTCCTTTGCCTTCTCCCCGATTGAAAAAATCCTGCCGCGCAGCTTGTCCGCCTTGTGTAAGAACTCAGCCTCACTGCGGATGATCTTATCCTTTACATCGAACAAATGTCGTTTTACGCACTCAAACATGGACCATGTGAATTTTCCGGCTGTGCCGAACGGCTTACAGAGGCTTTCCAGATCCTTTGGTATAAAGAGCGCATTTTGCATGTGTTTCAATTCATCAGCAAAATAGAGCGAATAGAGCAGGATGATCCCCTGCCGGCTTGCCTTGTCCGCCTCTTCAGGAGACCTGAATAGCCGGACCGCAACAGAGTTCCCTTCTGCTTGAAGCCCTGGATAGGCAAACAGAACTATGTCCGCCTCTTGCGAATCAAGGCCCACCTTTTTCAATAGTTCACCAAAGTCCCAGGCGGTAATGCCGGATATTTCCCATCGCTTTTGTGCGGCCTCCCACCGAGAATCATTTCTCCCTTCCGGGATGTCCCTGGAAAGCCTTTGAAGATCTCGTCCGCCCGCCATCTCCTTGCCTTTGCCGTCAACCACTGAAAATCGCATCATAAGATGGGGGGAAGGGAGTTCCAGAGGCCAGTCTCGTGTGATTTTAATGCCGTAGCGTTTCCGGATATGTCTTTCAAGACAGGTGTAAAATGACTCATGGGATTTGGGGAGTTCATTTGCGATCTCTTTGGCGTAACGGGCGATTGGCACAAAGTTTCTTCTAATAGACCGGGGAAGTCCTTTTAAGAGAACAGTGATTTTTTCTTCCAAGAGTCCGGGTACCAGCCATTCAAGAGGTTCGTGTGGGATGATGTGTACAATATCTTGTGGAATTACCAGCGTTATTCCATCTTCTTCGTGTGCGGGATTAAAGGAGTAAATGAGCTTTAATTTATGGTCCCCGATTCTTAGGTGGTCCGGAAACTGTTTGAGCTTGTCCCTGTCCGGTTCTTCGATCAGCAGGTCTTCCTCGCGCATTCTGAGGAATCGGTCATCGGCTTTCTCCTTGAGAAACTTATTAAAGCTGCGAATATCGCTGAACCCTTTGATCCGTTCCGCATAAAATTGAAACATCGCCTCTTCATCCGCTAGGAGATTCCGCTTCCGGGTTTTATTTTCAAGGTCCTCAATACTTGCGATCAGCTTTTGATTGTGTCGCAAAAAAGGATAGGTCTGTTTTATATCCCCTTCGATGAGAGCCGAACGGATGAAGATCTCGTTTGCCTCATCCGGTTTAATTCTGCCGTAGCCGACCTTTCGTTTTTCCACAACCGAGAGGCCGAACAGGGTCTTCTTCTCATAAGCGACAACTTCACCGCGTTTCTTTTCCCAATGCGGCTCAGAATACGAAGAACGGCAAAGATGTCCACCCAGTTTTTCGAGCCACGTAACATCGATATTGGCGACCGTCCGGGCGAACAGCTTGGATGTCTCTACCATCTCCGCCGCCACAATCCAACGCTTTCCTTTTTTGAAGATTCCTGAGCCGGGAAAGATAGTTACAGATCGGTTTTGTGCCGCCAGATATTCATTTTTCTCCTTTTTAATAGCTATATTACTCAAATAGCCGCTCACAATAGAACGGTGAATACTGTCATAGTCTGCCGGGGTCTTGTTTATAGGATATCCTTCCAGGTCGGCAAGAATCGAGGCAATCTCCTGATGGATATCAATCCACTCGCGCATTCTGATATATGAGAGGAAGTGTTTTTTGCAAAACTTGCGCATCTGGTTCTGTGTCTTTAGCGTCTTCCAGGTGTCGTGATACGCGTCCCACAGTCTCAGGTAACTTAAAAAGTCGGACTCCGGGTCCTTAAACCCTGCCTGCATCTGGTCGGCCTGGGTCTGTTTTTCTGCCGGTCGCTCTCTGGGATCACGCACGCTTAGTGCCGAGGCAATGATCAGGACCTCTCGAAGGGCTTTTTCTTTTTTGGCTTCAATCGTCATTCGCGCGATTCTCGGATCCATGGGAAGCCGGGCCATGATCCTACCCAATGGGGTCAAGCTCCCTTCAGAAGTCAGTGCTCCCAGTTCTTTCAAAATGGCATAGCCGTCCTTAACGGCGTTTTTAGACGGCGAGTCTATAAAAGGGAATTTTTTAACATCCGCCAATTGCAACGATTTCATCCGCAGGATAACCTCGGCAAGATTGGAACGGAGGATTTCAGGCAGGGTGAAGACCGGCCTGGACTCAAAGCCGTCTTCCGCGTAAAGTCGAATACAGACACCGGACTCCATCCGCCCGCATCGTCCTTTTCGCTGGTCGGCGCTGCTCCGGGATATACGTTCGATCGGCAGGCTCTGTATCCTAAGACGCGGACTGTACCGCGCAATTCGGGCAAGCCCCGTGTCAATGACATACTTTATTCCGGGTATTGTCAGGGAGGTCTCCGCGATATTTGTCGCAACTACAATCTTTTGTTGAGGGAAACTCCGAAAGATCCTGTTCTGTTCTCCTGAGGTCAATCGGCCGTACAAAGGGAGGATAATCGTATTTTTAAAATCCCGTGCTTGAAGCAGTTCCACGGTCTCCTGAATGTCTCTTTCCGTGGGCATAAAAACCAGGATATCACCGAATTTCTTTTCGTGTCGCAGCTCCTTGACCGCCTGTACGGCCGCGTCAATAAAGGTAACGTCCCCTTGTTCCTCCAGTTCGCTATCGATTGGGCGATAGCGAACTTCCACAGGGTACATCCTCCCGGAGACCTCGAGAATGGGAGCATTGTTAAATGCCTTGGAGAATTTTTCCGTATCAATGGTTGCAGAAGTTATGATCAGCTTAAGGTCTTTTCGCTTTTTAAGGAGCTGTCTTAATATCCCAAGGAGAAAATCGATATTAAGATTCCGTTCATGGGCCTCGTCAATGATGATAGTGTCGTACTGGTTCAGATGCCGGTCGGTTTGGGCTTCGGCCAACAGGATTCCATCGGTCATTACCTTGATATATGTATGCGGCGAGGTCTTATCCTGAAACCGAATTTTATACCCTACAACTCTTCCTACCTGGTCTTTTAACTCTCGCGCGATCTGTCCGGCAATAGATGTGGCAGCCACACGTCGGGGTTGTGTGATGCCGATTTTGCCGAAAATGCCCCGTCCCGCCTCCAGGCACATCTTTGGTATCTGTGTGCTCTTACCGGAGCCTGTCTCTCCGGTAATGACAAGCGTCTGGTGTTTTTTAATCGCCTTAACAATGACATCCCGTTTTTCAAAGATAGGGAGATTAGAAGGGTAGGTGACTTGGGGAAGAGCGGAGCGTTGTTTCCTTATATTTTGTCTCAACTGAATATTTCCGATCCCATTAATGATGGTCTCGTAAAAAGTCCCTGATGCCTATTTTGGTCATCTTTTTGTAAAGCTTATTAACGAATCATCGATTTGATGATATTATTTGTGTAATCTTTAGCTCGTGTCAATGTAATCCATAATATGCACAAACTTATCTGTAAGAAAAGCCTCCTTGCATTCATCGGCCAAGGTATTCGTCAGTATGAGTCCCTGCTTCTTTAGTTCTTCCTTAAGAGTCGCGGTCTCACGCTGAATAGACAATAGTTAATTAGGCACACTATATTCCTTGGCCAAACTGGCTATCTTGCTTATTTCATCTGAATACCGGGTAAATCCCTTCCATTTACACACACTGAACACGTCGCTTGTTTTGGGGTTTTCCATGTCCAGCTCAAGCAGCGCCTGTTTTACTTTGTCGGCAACGGCCTTGTCGGTCTTTTTTAAACATGAAACAATCCAATAAGGGGCCCAGTCTCCTGTTTCAGCAATAACCCTTAAGTCTGTTTCAAAATTAAACTTCTTATTTTTTTGTGCCATATAAAGCCCGCAAACAACAGAGGCATCGTACTCTGCCAGGAATACAGACATTGCTCTGTCAGGGCACAGTCCGCCATGCTCGTAAGTTAGGTCTTTTCCCAAATCTATTCCTGTTTTTTTTAAGAGAATATAGGGGGAGAAAAACGTTGCGGCACTGGCCTTTGGCCCAAACAAAAACGTCTTCCCTTTCAAATCATTCAATTTTATAACAGCACTGTCAGCCTTGACAATAATAAAACCAGGGTCATACAATTTGCCTTGTGGTGATATGACATTGGCAATAGGCACAAGCGGGGTGTTTTGGCCGATTAAATAAGTAGAAAACGAATCTTGGATAACAAAATCTATTTTTTCTTGTTTATGCAGATCGAGAAAATCTTTATAAGTCTCCACAACCGCGAGTTCTATGTTTAATTTAGTTGCTTCTCGTAGATAATCTACAATAGGTTGATATCTATCGAAAGTAATAAGCGGCTTAGTAGTAGGCTGGACGCACAGCTTGAATACTTTCTCCTCAACTGATTCTGGCGGCGTAATTGTTGACTTCTCTGTTTTTGCCTCTTCTGTTTGCCCGCACCCGCTAATCATTAAAATCGCCATGAGAAAGGCTATAAACAGTGTTTTTATTTCTCTGTCCATAATACTGTCCTCTTTTGTTATTGTTGTTAATTCTGAACTTCTTTTAACGTTGTGATTTTTCTATGTAAATCGTCATAATTTAATGTTTTCTTTAACCTCAATTTGATGATTTCGTAAAAAGTCTTTTGTGAACAGCTTGTCGTTTGGGCGGATCTTTAAATGCTTCCGGTCAGAAGTGTCAGGTTCAGGCCGCCGTGGTAGAGAGGGTGCTGCTTCACCGTTTTGAAAGGGACTTTTTTCAATAAACGTCGTTCCGGGACAATGAGGGCGAATTTCCAGCCTGTATAGGTGTTTTTCAGTTTATCGCATATTTTGTCAAAGAGCTGTTCAATCGTTTTTTGATCGCCCACGCGGATGCCATAGGGAGGATTCAGGACTACGAGCCCTCTTTGATCCGTAAAATCCGCAGGAGAGATATGGAAAAAATCGTTGCAGCCGACTTGAATTACCGGCGAAAGACCGTAATGTTCTACGCGATTTTGCAATGACTCGCAGGACTTTTCATCAACGTCAAAGGCAAAGATTCGGGGGGTAGTAACATCCGCGAACTCTCTTTCGCACTGGTCCTTTATATATGCCCAACGCTTTGGCCGAAACGCCGGCCAGTCCATAAAGGCGAATTCCCGAAACCATCCTGGCGGGATATTTTTAACTATCATGGCTGCTTCCAGAGAAAAGGTGCCTGAGCCGCACATGGGATCAATCAACGGCTCTTTTTCGGTAAAATGCGCCAATCGGAGCACTGCGGCGGCAATACTCTCACGTAGAGGAGCAACAGCGCCCTGATTTTTAAGCCCTCGTTTGTAAAGCAAAACCCCGCAGCTGTCCAGAGAAACCATGATGTGATCATTAACGATGCGGATAAAGAGTTGTTGTTCGCGACTTGGTGTTAGGACCGGCATACCTTCGGATCGTGCGGCAAATTGATGGAGGTGGTCTTGTATCTCTTTTTGAACATGCTCGCTGATAGCACGTTTGTGATACAGTCTGGAATGGGAGGAACTCACATTTATCTTGAGTGCGCAATCAGGGAGGAGATAAAGTTCCCAGGGTATTTCAGCGATCTTTTTTTGAAGTTTCCTGAAATTTGTAGCGTTAAAATTTGAGATACGCATCAGAATGCGGTTTGCCAAGCGGAGCTTCAAGTTGGCCGCATAACAGTCGTGCAAAGGTCCTCTGAACTCCACTCCGCCTGGGACTACGCTTGCATCCTCGCGTGTGAACGGCAATTGTAGTAATTCCTCAAGACAGAGCTGCTCAAGGCCTGGTGTGGTTGCTGCAAAAAAATCTTGCGTGCGGCCTATTACATGCCGTTTTATTCGTTTTTCGAGGTTGGTCATAATTCGAAATGGGCCATAACCGGAAAATGGTCGGAAGGGTAAAGACCGTCAAAAGAATCTTCGATAACAAAACATTCTTTTAATCGAAAATTTCCTCGATAAAGAATCCAGTCGATAAGCCCGACAATCGGCTTTCCGGTGAATCTATGATATGACGCCGGGTAGGGACTTCTGAAGGTTTCTTTGAAGTCCGGAAGGGTGTCCATTCCTTCCTCAAGCTGTCCGGTAAACCATCTGTAAGCCTTGCTGTCAGGCTTTGCATTGAAGTCCCCCATAAGAATAGAAGGTATATCATGAAATTGGGCGACAATTTTTTGCCAGATCAATTGAGCGCTTCCGTATTGTGCGGGTTCTTCAAAGTCAAAGTGTGTATCGATGCACACCAGTTCCCGGGAATTTAACTTAAATCGGCCAATGGTGCATTGACGAGGCCATTTGCTTCCCCACGAGCGGCTTGGCACAGAAGGTGTTTCGCTTAAAAAAAAGTGCTGTGCATCTAAACAGTCAATGGAGTTTCGATAGAAGATAACATTGTTCTGCCAGTAGTCAGGGGCGGGTTCGCGAACTCCAATGTAGTTGTATTCCGGTAACATTTCCCGGAGGAAGTCGGTCTGGAAATCGTTCAGTTCCTGCACGCCAATAAAGTCAGGGCGATATTTTTGGAACAATTCGGCTACCGCGTGTTTTCTGAATGTCCACACATTAGGGCCATCATCAGCCAGCCCAAATCGGATATTAAAGGAGATTACGGATAATAGCATGGTTTTCCTTGTCAGATGACAGAGAACAGAGGTCAGATGACAGAGAACAGAGGGAAGAGGATAGAGGACAAAATTATTAGGAATCGGAGAAACGGGGAACCGGTGATTTTATTTTCTATTCGCCAATTCGCCGGTTCACCAGTTCGCCGGTTCATCGGCATTTGTTCTGTTTTCTGACCTCTATTTTATACCCTCTGACATCTGTCCTCTATTCTCTGACCTCAAACAACGGCACGTATTGCTCCACATCAAGACTGACATCCCTGAAATTTTCAAATGTAATATCGTGGAATGCAAGTCCTTCATTCTTTTTAATTATATCAAACATTGCAAGGTAATTCGTAGTAATGCGTCGATCCCAATCAAGACCGAGTTCTTTTGTAATATCCTGAATCAGATTACGGTCTCCCTCGATTTCCAGAAAATCTCCATAGGGGAGGGCATCTATGAGAAGTTTTGAGGACTTATATGAAAAGGTTTCGCGCCACTTTTCATACACCTGTGCGGTATAAAAACCCAATCGTTCAAGTATAGCGCGAGTCGTATCAAAATCACTTACTGACACCTCAAACTCGTGGTGCATCTTAAAGGAGGGATCAGGGTCTTTTACTTTTGTCTTTAGGGTCAGTAGATTTTTTTCGTCCCTACGAAGCCTCAACAGTATACCTTCTTTTCGAAGCCTATTTTCCCGAGTCTCAAAACGGATGTTTTTTTCGAACACCCGCCCATGGTTTACCACACCAGGTAATCCGGATATGGCTTTGCGAATTAAAGGTACGGAAGGGAGATAGAATTTTACCTCGATTTCGATCATGTTTACCCCAATATAACCGTCTTGGGAGCAACCTTTTTTACCTCTTCCATGGAGGGACATAAATAGAGAATGGCCACGCACAATAAAAAGAAAGCAACAATAATTCCTATTAAAATAATATACTTATATAAAGGATGTTCGCGACAGATCGAAGATGGTTTTGTCTCGTAGACCGGACGAAGCCTTGAATTCTTTCGGAGATCAATAAATTCGGGATAAAGCGGATTGGTATACCGGGGGTCTATTTTTTTCCTCTGTTCCTGAAATCCGGTAAAATAGCATTCCTTCACAAAGAAAATTTTGCATATACGCCCGATAAGATTACTTTTCCACAGAAATCCATTGAACTTTGTCTTTAGTCTCTCGAACATACTGTTATGGCCCTCTTCAAAGCTTTTATACAGTGTGGAAGTAGTATTTGTCAAATGTCAACGGACATTATCACATTTTTTGACAATATGATGAAAGTAAGCTAAGAGATTGCTAACTGCTCAGGTTCAGGGAAACTCTATGCTGCCTTGCAAATGTGAAGAGAGCAAGGCGAGAAACCGTGAACCCTGAACCTAACAAACCCGAGTAGGTACACAGACTACAGCTTATTCAATATTTGTGCTTCTTGTCATGTTCGCTGAGACTATGCAAACAAAATCGATTACAAATCTTGATCGGTACGATATTATCTCCTGGGTTATTGTAATCCTGTTCTTTCTCACCAGTTCTGTGATTTTTCATGGAAACACGACCAATTCTATTTTGGGCGCTTTAGGGATCATTCTGTTGATGGTGATCATTTCCATCAGTATTACAGTGCTTCTCGACGTTATGAAAAACCATTCGAAGGTGGGGGAAATAGCGGGATACATAACCAATGGTCCGGAGGCCCTGTGCCTTATTGTTGGGCTGGTTCACAACAAAATTGTCTTTGCCGCAAGTGTCCCGTTAGGGTCAAACTTTGCCAATCCTATACTCCTCATATGCGCGAGTATAATCACAGGGAGCTTTTTAAAGGTTATTAGAACAGAGTGGAAAAGAACGTGGTCGATCATTGTAGTTTCAATGTTTATAGCAGGGGGGTTCTTTTGGGAGTCCTCGACATCCTTTAGGCTGGGATGGGTAATTATCTCCCTGGTCCTATCCGTTGTTCTTTACAGGACAAAGCATGACGAACGAAACCATGGTGAAAAAAAGGATGAGATTACAAGTAGAGGCTGGATAATCCCGGCGATTTTGTCTCTTATAATAGCTGGGTATTTTCTCGATCCATTGGTATCGTTTACAGCGAAAAACAGTCTGATTCCGGAAGGCCTGATAGGATTTGCGGTACTGAGTTTTATGACATCCTGGCCCGAGTTTCGGAGCACTCTTTCTCTTATTAAGATGAAAAAGATCCGGTCAGCAATTATGAACATCGTGGTGAGTAACATCACCAATATCTGGCTCGCGATAATAGGAACAATTATATATTTGGTAAGTTTCTAAAATAGTGCCCGTCCGGAACCGGTAGGTTTTGTTCCAAGACAAGGCCGCACAAAGGTTTCTGCCGGAGGCGTAGCAGTGCTACGTCGAGGATAGAAGCCTGCGGAGAACGCGGTATTGGGGCAAAAGATGCCGGTTCCGGACGGGCACTAAAACAGCATCGACAAAGCCACCTCCGCTCTAACCTCTTTAGGGATCTCATCTTCGTCAATTGTCTCGCTTTCGCTTGCCATGGCTGCGCCGGCATCAAGATTGAAAAGCCAAAAATTTAGCCCAAAGCCGGCCGTGTATACCCAGCCTATATCACTTTCTGCTATGTTTTTGTAAGCTCCGACTCGAAGACGGAGAAATTCAATAAGATTAAGTTCAGCGCCCAGAGAAACATTCTGTGATTTATACGATCCGGAAATGGTCGTATCGTTCTTGGTAAGGTCACAATCGGCAGCCAGTATAAGAAAGCTGACCGGTTTGTAGCAAACCCCTGCCCTAAGCTGGGGCTCTTCCTCGATGGAACCGTCATCTGACGGCAAAAGCTTTTTCATATCAAACTTAGGGGAGTTGAGATTGCGGCCCACAAGCCCGACCCTCAGATCGTCTCCAAAGCGGTACAACAGGCCGAGATCAACACCGAAGTTCGTGCTTTCCTCATAATCATCCTGAGCGTCGTCCAACGCGTCTTCAAAATCGTTGTCAAATATCTTGACTGCTACATTGTAAGTTCGTGCCTTCATATATTTAAGGTTACCGCCTATAGCCAGATCCTCGGTTATGGCATAGCCGTAGGTTACCGGAACCTCAGTCACCGCTATTCCCTTAAAAATAAGTGCTGACTCATTGTCCTCAAATGAGTCGCCTGTTCCGGCATCGCTTGCTAACTTAGCCACATTGAGTATGTCGGTATCTATATCAGCAGGTATGGTTTGACCGGCAGCATTCGCCGCAGCAAGACCGTTATCAACTGCATCGACAAAATCTGCAGCATCGCCGGGATTCCATCCAGGCAATGCACCAATTGTAGCTATAAGGTTGTTGTAGGTAGAGAGGGGAAGGTAATCATTGGTTACATTATTTGCTGTGCTAAAGTTAGCAGGAGTTCCGAGGTAGGTGATTATATTGCCTCCCACTACCCCCGTGTCCGGAATAATATTAACTGTATCTATGTCTCCCTTGGCTGAGATCTCCGCCAAAACCATGCCCCCGACACCGAGGTGACCAACCTGTACCCCAAATTGCGCTTCAGCCGATACCTTGGCCGCTCTGTTTTCATTTTCATCAAAGGCCTTCAGAGCGCTCAACAGTTGAACATAATCATCAACATCCTGTGCCTGAATTTGGCCTTCATCAAGGACGTCAAAATCATATTCGGAAATCTCATCCAGTTTCTCTCCAAGCTCTTCGTGTATTGACGCGCCCACGCCGGCGTTTACCGTGGCGCTCCAGTCTCTTTTTGAGTAATCCCCGCCACCTTCTTTGCTGAAAAATCCATAGGCAGCCGGATTCCAATAGCTGGCTGTTACATCATTTGCCACGGCCACATTAGCGCCACCCATTCCCAGGGCCCGGGGACCTACTATAGACCACTCTCTCGCTGAAGCTGCAGTCGGACATGTTATTAAGGCAATCAAAAGAATCAATACGTAACATTTGGTTAAAATTCGCATTATCAATCCTCCTAAATACGCAATCCCTAAATCCCCGAATTCACAATCCCTTCAATGAGGCATTTCAGCGAGCAAAGGTTCCAGAACTTCTTCCGAAAGCTCTGCAAGGTCAGGCTTTATAAACCAGTAGCTTTCTACCTCTTCATGATTGGCCTTCCACATAATAAGACCTGTTTTACCACAAATAAGTTTAATTCCCAGGCCGGATCTTCCTACTTTATTTCCATCAAGTCGTCCATATCCCCACGAGGTGACATACGTAAGAAAAAGTGCGTCAACATTTAGGGTATCCGCGATTTTTTGTGCTAATTCCTTATCGGAGACCCCGAGTGTATTTAATTTCTGAATATATTCGCTCACGTCTGCGCTAAGATCGCGAGAAGCAGAAAGCTGCTCTCTGAGTGACGAAGCATCTATTACGCTGGTAAACAATCCCGTGTCTACCAAGGCTTGTGAGACGGCATTGTCTGCTACACCCTCAGCGGACTGGTAATTCCCCACCATAACGGGTAAGACAGCGATTGTTTGAGGATGAAAATCGTGGGCTTCCGGGCATACATGGCTATAATTGATACCAGCGCAACCACTTACAAGTACTCCCATACAGAATAGAAGAAAGGACTTTTTCATCGTATTTCTCCTTAATGAATAAGGAAGGAAGGTAAAAGGAAGGAAATTATACTTATTAACTTAATGAAACCACAGTAGATCTCAATGTGTCAAGGAGAAATATTATTCCCAAAACCCGATATAGATTTGGACAGATCAGTCCTTTTTGAGTTTTTGGTTCAAAAAAATCATTTTACAGCTTGAGATACGTGTTGTTTAATGTCTGCTTGTCGTTCTATCGCTGGTCGTCTCTCAAGTTAGCTTTTTGAGACATACTGGTCCTTGTAAGTCTTGATAGCTCTGCCTTTCTTGTTGTTATATAGTTAGCTATTGGCAAATTCCCACGTTTTCAATCGAATCGCTTCAAACAGATTGTAGTAACTTCTCCGAACTTTAAGAAAGATCCTGTTTGAATGGTCT
>JBDRFJ010000069.1:0-9600 GCA_043818915.1 Pseudomonadota bacterium
TTAGGAAGTTGCTTTTTCAACCTTTGTTTTCTTCCTTATTTCTTTAGCTGACTTATCCTTCAGGTAATAGAGTTTTGCCCTTCTTACCTTGGTTTTCTTAATAACCTCAACCTTATTTATTGTGGGTAGGTAAATAGGGAAAGTTTTTTCTACTCCGATACCGCTGAAAATTTTTCTGACCGTTACGGTCGCGCCGCTTTCTTTATTGTGTTTGCGGCTCATGATTATGCCTTCGAATGCCTGAACTCGGGTTTTTTCACCCTCTTTTATCTTCTGGAAGACCTTAACCGTCCAGCCGGGCCTCATGCCGTCAAATTTGTCTTTGCTCATATTCTTTGATTGGAATACAGATAATTGGTTCATATGTTTATTAATTATACAGAGTATTTTAACTCAGAAAGTAATTTTTGTAAATCAGTTGGCAAATCCGCTTCAATGACTAACTGCTTATTGTCGGGAGTGAGAAACTCTAATTTGTAGGCGTGAAGGAAGAGACGATCCAATCCCTTGGGTTTCTGCCAGCCCTTCGGCGCGTAGACAGTATCTCCGACGATAGGACAGCCGATGGACTTCAAATGCACCCGGATTTGGTGAGTTCGGCCGGTCTTAGGAGACACATCTAAAAGAGTATATTCCCTGCCAGAGGCGGGTCCGCCTTTGGCGGAAAAATTTTCAACGGTTCTATATTCTGTAATTGATTCCTTGCCGTCTATCATTTTTTTCCCGGTCATTCGAGTTGTCCGTTTCATTCCAATGCGTCCCAATGAAGCGTTAATAATGCCGAATTTTTCTTTCGGCGCGCCATGAACAAGAGCATAGTAGTGTTTATGAATGGCATGTGTCTGAAATAATTTCTTAAAATGCTCGAACGATAACTGGTTCTTGGTGATAATAATAAGACCCGAAGTGTCTTTATCTAGCCGATGAGCGATACCGTAACGGGGGATTAAAGAGCCAGAAGCCACGAATGACTCTCCTATATTTTTAAGTTCCGGATAGTTTTGAGCGACCCAATCGGTTAAGCTTGGCTGGGTATCGGTTTTATTCTTGGGATGAGTTATTAACCCGTAGGGTTTATTAACCACGAGGATGTTGTCGTCTTCGTAAATTTTAGTGATTTCCATTTGTGTGGGCGGTGAAGGATTCGAACCCTCGACCTTCTCGGTGTAAACGAGACGCTCTAACCAACTGAGCTAACCGCCCTGGGTGGGCATGCCTGGACTTGAACCAGGGACCCCGTCATTATAAGTGACGTGCTCTAACCAGCTGAGCTACATGCCCAAGAATTACACTATATTTTACCTTAAAATTTAGCTTTTTACCAGAGCGTAGAACTCTTTTTGTTCCAGAGTTTCTTTTTGTATTAACTCTTTGGCTATCCTGTGGAGAATATTGATTTTTTGGACGAGAGTTTTTTTAGCCAAAACTAAACCTTTTGATATTAGTTTCTTGACTTCTTTGTCTATCTGAAAGGCGATGGTGTCGGAATAATTTCTCTGATGGCTTAACTCCTTGCCTAAAAAAACCAGTTCATCTTTTTCTCCAAAAGTAACTGGGCCAAGAGTATCAGACATGCCGTATTCTGTTACCATTTTTCTAGCCAGATTGGACGCCATTTTAAGATCGTTAGAGGCACCAGTGGTGACATCCTTGAAAATCAATTTTTCTGCAGTATATCCACCAAGCAAAACAGCCAACTCCGATTCGAACTCCGTTTTAGAGCGTAGATGCTTGTCTTCGCTTGGAAGTTTAAGAGTATATCCGCCAGCGCGACCACGGGCGACAATAGATACTTTATGTACGGGGTCACAATAGGGGAGCGATGAGGCAATCAATGCATGACCGGCTTCATGATATGCCGTGATCTCTTTTTCTTTTTTAGAGAACACATGGCTTCTTCTCTCCGGTCCGAGGACGACTTTTTCTATTGCTTGAAAAAGATTGTCTTGAATTATATCCTTCTGATTATTTCTTGCAGCCAAGATTGCAGCCTCGTTTATAAGATTTGCCAAATCAGTTCCGGAAAAACCCGGAGTTCTCTCAGCGACAATTTTTAAATTCACCGCCTCTGCTAAAGGCTTATCTAAAGAATGTATCTTTAGTATTGCTTCCCGGTCTTTAAGGGAGGGTTCGTCTAAAATTATTCTCCTGTCAAAACGTCCCGGGCGAAGCAATGCCGGATCAAGAATGTCGGGCCTGTTAGTGGCGGCCATCACGATTATAGCAGCGTCCGTGTCAAAGCCATCCATCTCAACAAGAATCTGATTCAGCGTCTGTTCTCTTTCATCATGGCCTCCACCTAAACCAGCCCCTCGATGTCTTCCGACAGCATCTATCTCATCGATAAAAACTATCGCCGGTGAGGTTTTTTTGGCTAGCTCAAACATGTCGCGTACACGATTAGCTCCGACACCTACAAACATTTCGACGAATTCTGAACCGGACACAAAATAAAACGGAACATTAGCTTCGTTGGCTACCGCTTTAGCCAATAATGTCTTGCCTGTACCTGGTGAGCCAACCAATAAAATACCTCTGGGAATTCTAGCGCCAAGTTGATGAAATTTTTTGGGATCGCGCAAGAATTCGACTACCTCGGATATCTCTTCCTTGGCTTCGATAAGTCCTGCCACATCCTTGAAAGTTGTTTTCTTCTTGCCCCCATTGGAATTTGCCAAACGGGCTTTGGATTTTCCGAATGAGAATGCCTGCATCGAGCCTTTTTGAGATTGCTTGAATATAAACCAAAAGATTAGCAGTATGAAAAGAATAGGGAGTACCACGGGGATAAGAGCGGAGAAAATCATAGCTGCTCCGCTCTCGGCGTCTTGAATATCAACATGCGTTGCTAAAAGTTTTTCACGGTTTACACCAAGATTCAACAGTGTCTCAAAAATAGATATTCCAACCTCTTTTTGTGATGCAATCTTCTGGTCATCATCCAAGATAATACTAAGCTGGTCTCCTTTGACAGAGATCTCTTTAACCGTTCCCGCGTTTATTTTGTCTACCAGATCAGAGAGAGGAACCTGCTCAGCTTTATCTAACGGAGATTGAAACAGAAGAACCAGCCCTGCGGCACTAAGCAGGATAAGGAATACGATAACTATGTATCGAATGAATAATTTCATGTCTAGATATTTTAACACGAAATAAATAACGAGTCAAAATAAAAAGGCAGGCTTGACAAACCTGCCTTCGAGTATTGGTTACTAACGCAAAATGAGCTCTACGCTTCCATTTTCTGCCATCTCTAGAAATCTGCCGGAAACGGCCTGACTGGCCGAAACGATGGTCACCTCTTTCTGGTTCCATCTGGCGAAGTTTGCCAGTTGTTGGAAGTCGGCGTCGCCGGAGATGATGACAATATTTGTGATGTCGGTGTGGGCAATAAGCGAACAGGCCAGAGACTCCATCTTGGCGTCAACAGTATCCTTATCTTTGGATATGACGCCGTCGGTCTGACGGGTGCAGAGAATAGGAGCAAAGTTGTGCTTGTTCGCGAGCTGGTATATTTCCATCCGGTTTACGTAGTTGTCGGGGATGAAGACGAATGCAAAGACGATCCTGCCCCTTGCGACGATCGGGTCGATCAGCCAGGAAAAATCGCGGAACCGTTCCTTGACATTCGGGAGGCCTTTTTCAAGGTTCCGGTAATCCATAAATATCGCGAATGTTTTGGCGGGTTTCTCGACCAGCTGAGAATTCGGGACTTCCTCCATCGAAACTTTTTGAGCCGATGTCTTGGCAAGTCGTGCGGGGTCCCACTCTTTTATCACTATCTTCAAACCGGTGACATGACCTTTCCAAATGATTTTCTCGAAATATCCAAGGGCCACCAATTCATTTATCTTCTTTTTGACAGTGAGTTCGCTCAGATCAATTTTCTGCTTCAAAAATGTGAAAATTGTGGTGTGCCCCTCTCTTGCGTAAATGGTGTCGCAGCCTTCGGTTAATCCATTTTTGAGCTGAAGAAGCTTGTAAAAGAACGCTTCAAGGAGAAAGCACTCTTGTTTTGGGCTCTTGTCTATCATAAGCACGCTCCATATAAAGCTCTATAGATAGTAGCACTTTTAATTGACAAAGTCAAAATATTTTCTTATAATATTTGCAACTAGAAAGTACGTTTACAACTTTGAATTCGTAGTTGCCGTAGCAATAATAGTAACGATTACCCATAGATCAAAGGAGAAAGGGTCATGGATACCGATACTGATACTGATAAATCTGCTCAAGAGTCACTTTTATTGGTTGAGGTCGACATTACCGTTCAGGTTCTTGTTGGTAACGAGAAGAACGAGATCTTAATAGTGGCCGAAAAGGGAGATGCAGAGGAAAGAGGAAACGAGGAGAGAAAGGGAAAACCACCGGGCTCGGGTTTGCCTGGAGGCAACATCCTCACCAACTGTCAAAAATTAAGAAAAACTTTTTTTGCCGAAGAGCTGATCCGGGGCGACGTGAAGCAGATCATCAACTACATCGATGTGGAGGGGATTGACCAGGAACTATTCGAAGAGATCCTTCGTTTCGAGAATGATTTCCCAAAAACAACTATCGGATTCCTGATATTCCTGACCGCGATTCGAGAGACCCTTGAGGAAACCGGATTGTTGGTTCAGCCATTGTCCGTTTTGCTTCAGGAAGAGGTCGGGGAAGGGCATTTAGTTATTGTCGTTCTGGCGAAGTATGTTGCCGGAAAGATAACCAAACGGACTCTCGAAACCAGGGACTGCAACTGGACCCCTCTCGATCGTTTGCCTGGGGATACCTATCACTCTCACGAGCACAGGATAGTAGAGGCCTTGCAGCGCCTCGGGATCAGAGCCGATATCAATCGAGGCAGAGAGGAAATATGGTATGAATTCTGAAGTTTCTTTCATTGCTGGCGGCGGCGCGAATTCTATCGGTGGCAGTTTCTATATGCTTAATGTTGGCAACAAGGTGATTGGCATTGACTACGGAGGTCAACTAAACCGCTCGCTGGGATTTGAGCCAGACTTTTCTGTCACGGATAGACTTGATTATTTGTTTGTAACTCATGCACATTTTGACCATGTCGGTGCGTTGCCACTGGTTCGTAAGCGCTTTCCTGAGGTGAAAATATTTGCTACGCCCGAGACACGTAAACTGTGCCAGGTCGCCTGGGGCCAGACCATCAGGCATTTTGAGACTGGTAAGGAGCTTTATCGGGCCAAAGATGTCCAAGAAGCTCTGAGCTCAATGCGGCCGGTGAGAGCAGAGGAAGTCCTCGAACTCGAACCCGGGCTTACGGTCTATGTTATCCCTGCGGCGCACATTCTTGGAGCGGTCTCGTATCTCATCGAATATAATGGGGAATTTTACTTCTTTACCGGAGATGTGTGTTACGAAGACAGAAGCCTGTTGGCGGGTGCTCCCAAGCTGACTATTGACGGAATCAAGGTTCTGGTCAGAGAATCAACTTATATCATTGAAAGCAAGGACCGGCGATCTGCGAAGGAGAGATTAATATCACGGGTTCCGGAACTTATGGAGAAAGGGTATAAAATTCTAATCGCTTCTCTCTCTATAGATCGGGCTCAGGACGTTTTTTGCATCTTGGCCCGAGAGAAGCTCGGTGTGCCCATCTATCTGGATGGTTCAGAGAAGATCTTCCGTATCTATCGGGACAATCTTCAAAACGGCGCGATACTGAATGAGGCCGTTTGGTTCAATAGCGAAGGAGAAAGGAATACATTTCTCCGCGGCTGCGAACCCGGCATCGTTATTGCCTCTTCGGGGATGATGATGCCGAGCACACTTTCAGCTCTATGGGCTCGGGAATTGCTGCCGAATCCGAAAGCCGCCATATTTATGGTAAACTATCAGGACCCGACCAGCCCGGGGTTCATGGTCAGGAAAAGCAAAAAAGGGGAATTCATGATCTTTGACGATGCCATAGTCAAACGTCAGTGCCTTGTTGAGTATTTTGACCTCTCCGCGCATATGGATAAAGAAGACGGGGAAGAACTCGAGGAACGCATGAATCCGAAAACGATTATCTATATCCACGGTGAAGATGCCAAGATAGACGAGTACATTCGGACGCACAGGGATGGCAAGCAACGAGTCAAGGCCCTAATAGGAAAGGAGGTGTTCCTTGACTGATCTGGCTCCAAACGTGTCCACAAGTAAGTTCCATCCGTTGTTTGGATCGGATATCCGAGTTGCCCTGGAGGCGACATTCGCATCCGATGCTACATTTGATTTTGTGAACGGTGCGTATTTTTCGGAGCTGATACATCAGAGTCCCAAACATTTTAGGATATACTATCCGGCCATTGTCGGGGGCGATATGGCCCGGGACCAAGAAGGAAGGATCACATTCGTTCCCTGGATTGATGAGAGCGAAGCCCAAT
Organism: Pseudomonadota bacterium; assembly: GCA_043818915.1. GTDB lineage: Bacteria > Desulfobacterota > Desulfobacteria > Desulfobacterales. Next base: position 6,378 of record JBDRFJ010000069.1, read on the forward strand.
ACCATCGATTGTGCTTCTGGGCCCAGCCCGTGACGACCAAGAAATTCTTTGCCTTATTTGGACGATTTGGGGAGACAAACGGCTTCGGATTCAACGACCCCAGAAAGCCATATTTGCACCTAGATTTTTTTGGGAAAAGACAAGACCAATTTATCCCGCTTTACGTAAGAGTACGGAATCGCCAATCTGACGAGATAGTAAATCTGGCAATTGAAGGCCGGGCTGGAGAAGACCAGGCGGAGCTAATACTGCGAAGGGTGGAATTAAATGAATTGCCTCCTTGTCTGCAGTACCTTAGAATCAAGTAAAAGGGGAAGACCCCTAAACTCCTGTCATTTGACAGGAGTTTTAATTTGTAATATAATACTTACTATAGTTTGCAGAGTTGGAACCTTTACAAAAAAGGAGGATTTTCAAAACGGAAGTTCCAGTCATTAGATTCGTTCATTTTTGTTCGTACAACTCTCGCTAGTAGCCCTTAAATGGGCACAACAAGGAGGCCTTATGGCCAGTCAGAGTGGCAGTGCAACATTTGCTGAAATCATGGATCAGAAGGGAATTTCCATGAAGAACAGTCAGGACAAGGGTGTGAAGCAGGCCAAGACGACGGCGCCGACGAAGTTCAACTTCATGAACAAGCCGCCTGTTCCCAAAGTCGGTACGACGGTGTTGACGGAAGAGCAGCGGCAGGCCAACCTGCGTGAGCTCGAGGCGTTTCGCAGCGAAGTTGCTGCATCAATTCTCGACTGCGTTACCGGACTTCGTGCGATCGAGAGGATGACCGAGCAGGAAGCCAGTATTTACAAGGAGGACACAGCTGCAAGAAAGCAAGCCATCAAACAGATGCTTGACTACGACGAGCCCTACTGCTCGGTGACGGTTCTGGCCTTCGCAGATGCGTTGGTCAGAACGTGCAATTTGTCGCGCGGTGCGGTCCTGGACACCATCCATCGGATGGTGGACACTGGCTTTCTCACCGATAAGAACGTGCCGCAGGATCTGAAGAGAGTTCCGCGGAATGGCACCGGCATTCGGATCTACTCCGTTAACTATGCGGTGACGGAGAGCTATGTTCGGCACTACGAGAAGGACGCCAAGGAGATCTTGGTAGCTTTGGAAAAACTGATTGAGGCGACCGTCAAAGCCGGTCGGGACCATTTCCAGGAGGCGCGAGAGCATCTCCGGGAAATGAACACCGATCCGATGCCGTTGGCGGATCTAGTCGCCCTTGTTCAGGGTGGACAACCGGCGAAGGCGTCCGGAACTCTTATCCTTCGTCTTCCGGATCGGGAGGTCAAGGACAGGGAAACCAACCAGCCCAAGATCCTGAAAGGGGGAGATATCCTGGTAGAGGTTGAGACCGATGGACGCATTTTCTTCCGTGAGGCGATTGGCGGTCCCCAGCGGATCGTTCGTGAGCTAGCGGAGACAGAGACGTTCGTCTGGGCGACCCAGCTTGCCCAGGAGAGCTTCCAGCCGTCCAAGCGGTTGGAAGAGGATGTCTTCAAGAGGGCGGCGCTTCTGCATCGGATGCTCCGTTCGGCGATCGCCGAGACGGAGAAGTTCGAAGAGCGTCGGGTTGCTTTTGCTAACATCAAGGCCCAGGCCGAAGCGGAGAGAAAGGAGCTTGAGAGTCGTGTCACATTGACGGCCGAGGAGTTCCTCCTCGAGGATAAGGTCGGTTCCTTTCTCCTCGAGTATTGCGAGCCGTGGAATGTTAGAGGCCGTGACGGACAGCCGGACCAGAAGATTCAATTCGTCATGGGTCTCGTGACTCGCTACGAGAACGGCAAGATTGGGGTTGAATGTCCCGACCGTTTGAAGTCGTTCTTCGGCGGCGCCCAAGAGCCGGCCCAGCCAAGAGAGCGGTTTGAGGGAATTGTCTATCCGCTCGGGACGCTTCTTCGTATCGTCTGGTCGTCGATCAACTATCAGACCAGGAAGAAGCAGAGGGTCTCTAAAACCTCGACTGTCCAGATCTGATTTGACATGTACGACACGCCAGTCGCAGCAATACCGCTGCGACTGGCACTTTTTTTATTAAAATAAAAATCCACCCCGATTTTATCGGGAAGTATTTCATTAAGAGTATCTTTTATTTTTTATTTAGGATTCTTTTCCCGGATGAGTCAAAACCATCTTGTGTTCTTTAGCGTCGATACTTGTGATGGTGAAGTCATATTCCTCGCCGACTTTAAGTCCGTCAGTTGGCGAATGAGCCGGATCTTGTTCATTAGATTCGGAAGATGGTTCAGAAGATGGCAGGAAGGCAATTATCTCTCCGGGCAATTCAATAAAAGCGCCATTGTTTCTAACCTTAGTAACCTTTCCTCTAACCGTTTGCTCGGGCTGGTAGAGGGTTTCGATTTTCAGCCACGGATCGTCTTTAAGGGCTTTTAAAGATAAAGAAATACGCCCCCCCTCCAAACTTACTATCTTTGCTTTTACTTTGTCTCCCGAGCTAAGAATTTCTCTGGGGTCTTCTATAAATTTCCAATCGATTTCGGAGGAATGAATTAACCCATCAAGTATATCGCTTAATTTCACGAAAGCTCCGAAGTCGGTAACCTCGGTGATATCTCCATCGACGATATCGCCGACTTTAAGTTTGGCCATCTCTTCTTTGGCTACCTCTTCTTGAATAGCTTTTTCTGAAACAATGAGTTTATTTTCAACTTCATTAAAATCAAGAACCTTTACCTGAAAATCCTGTCCCTTAAATTTCTGAAGGGCTTGGACGATCTTAGTCGTGTCGCCGCCTTCTACTTTGGGATAATGTTCGGCTGATAGCTGTGAAAGAGGCAAAAAACCCTGGACTCCGCTCACTTCAACGATTAAGCCGCCTTTATTTATATTAACTATTCTAGTTGTGATAACCTCGCCTTTCTCCTTCTTCTCTCTTATGTCTTGCCAGGCGGTGGTCATTTGGGCGGCTTTCAAGGAAAGCTCCCTATAGCCATCGTCGTTCTCAAGCTCCAAAAGCATTGAGGAAACACTATCTCCGGGTTTTAATGTCTTCATTCGGTCCGGATTGTCATAAAATTCCCCCGGATAAACTATGCCCATTCCTATTGATCCAAGGTCGACAAAAACATTTCCGCGGGAAACGCTTATAACTTCGCCGTTCAGTAGACTCCCCGGCTTGGGTAAAAAGAATTCTTCTCTCGAGAGAAGGTCCTTCATGGTTTTGGTTTCCGAATTTAAGATATTCACGAAATTGTAT
>JBDRFJ010000070.1:0-32872 GCA_043818915.1 Pseudomonadota bacterium
AGATCAGAAGCATTATATTTTATTTTACCACCTACCCTATTTAAATATTATTTTGAATTAATATGGGCAATAATCTTAATTATTTCTGGAGTAGGTATTCTGAAATTTAAAAATTCTTTCAGACTTACATTAGTAATCTGCTGCATTATTCAAATTGTTATTTCTTTGTCTTATTTTATTTGGGGTTTTAAAATTATTAGTTATCCTGATTTTAGCATTTTCACAACTTTGTTATCATTTTTACCAACAGTGGTTGCTAGTTTCTATATGATTTTCTTTTTACTCCCTAATGTAAAAAAACAATTTAGGGGTAAAAAAGAAAAACCAAAATATTCCCAAGGGGAAAAGGAAAAAGGAATTGTATAATATTTACAATCTGTAAAATCACATAACAATTCAATCAACTGGACTTTTTCCGCGGCTTCGCCGCTCCAAAAGCCGGTTATTTCAAACGTTATGTGGGAAAAAAAAGAGAGAAATAAATGAATGAGCGAAAGACAGAAGCCTTAGCGCGTGAACTTCTAAAACACGCAGGATATTACGATAAAAACCTGTACATTGTCGAAGAGCAGAAAAGCGAATATCCTGCAATTGATAAGCTACTCAAGGTAGCCTCAAAAAAGGGTAAAGGCAGAGGTTTCCCAGAATTCATAATTCGCTCAAAAAAGTTTTCTGACTTCATTGTCGTCATTGAATGTAAGGCATCTGTCAAATACCACGAGAGCAGTCAACTTAATCAATATGCTGATTACGCTGTAGACGGAGCTTTGCTGTATGCTTCTTTCTTGTCCAAAGAATTTGATGTGTTGGCTATCGGTATAAGTGGCCAAAAAGCTGACCTAATGAGAATTTCACATTTTTTGTTTCTAAAAGGGGCATCAAAACCACATAAATATTTTAGCGACAAGATTCTTTCCTACACCGATTATCGTAATAGTTACCTGACCAGCGACATCAAATTCAATCAAGATTACGGTAAACTTTTGGATTATACAAAAGACCTGAATGAAGTGTTACATAGTAAGAAAGTAAAAGAAGCGCAGCGAAGCCTACTAATCAGCGGAATACTGATAGCCCTTGAGAACAAAGCCTTCAAAGCCGGATATGCTTCACACCAAAAAGCGGAGCATATATCTAACAGTCTAATTTCAACGATTGCAGACGAATTCAGTAATGCCAATTTACCAGAAGATAAGGTTCGCAATCTTAAACAGGCGTTTTCCTTTATCAGAACTCACACAACTCTTACTTCAAATAAGGATTTTTTTGTCGAGCTAATAACTGATATAGACAACAACATTAATGGGTTCATGCGGACATACAAATATTTTGACACAATAGGTCAGTTCTATATCGAGTTCCTTCGCTACGCTAACAATGACAAGGGCCTTGGAATAGTCCTGACACCACCGCATGTAACTGAGCTTTTTTCTGAAATCGCCTGTGCAAATAGAGACAGTATAGTGTTTGACAATTGCTGCGGAACGGGTGGTTTCCTAATAAGCGCAATGAAGAGAATGATTGCTGATGCTAAATCAGATAGTACAACGATAGACAGAATAAAGAATAAACAGCTAATAGGAATTGAGTACCAAGACGACATCTATGCGCTTGCGGTCTCGAATATGGTTGTGCATGGTGACGGAAAGACCAATGTTCGTCTTGGTGATTGTTTTGAGCTTTCGAGCGATGTTAAGAGGGAGTTTAAACCTTCAATTGGACTTCTAAATCCGCCATACAAAACTAAAAAGAGTGACATTGAAGAACTATCCTTTGTGCTAAACAACCTTGATACGCTCCGCAAAGGTGGCATTTGTGTAGCAATTGTACCGTTGAGTTGCGCAATATCAACGGGCGGTGATGTGCTTGAATTAAAAAAGCAAATTCTGCGAGAGCATACGCTTGAGGCCGTGATGTCAATGCCCGAAGATATATTCCACAACTCTAAGGTGAATGTTGTTACGTGTGTGCTTGTTATCACGGCTCATATTCCACACCCCAAGGGTAAAAAAACATGGCTCGGTTATTGGCGTGATGACGGCTTTGTAAAAACAAAGGGAAAAGGAAGAATAGATCTTAACAATCAATGGGAAGGTCGAAAGAAGGAATGGTTGACAGCCTATGTGAATAGGGAAGTGAAACAAGGATTGAGCGTTGCCGAGGAATTAACGGAACAACAAGAGTGGTGCACAGAAGCATTCATGGTCACTGATTACTCACAGATAGACAAAAGTTTGTTTGTTGAGCATGTTAAGCGTTATCTCTCCTATCGACTGCTAAACGACTTGCTTGACTTTACAGTTGGTGTACCGCAAAAGCCAGTTAAATTCTCCAAACGCCTTGTTCCATTGACTGACCTGTTTGATGTTTTCAACGGCCTAGCTTCATCACAAGTGACGGTTAAAGAAGAACCCGAAGGGCTAAATGATCTACGATATATTCGTCCATCACAAACGTATCCGGGTTCCATTGCTGGCTATGTCGATGAAATGCTTATAGACGATAAATATATCTACCCTGATAATACCATATATGTATCTACCGACGGCCAAGGGAGTCATACCTATTCATATGTTTCATCATTTACATTCGTCCCTAATAGTAATGTTTCCGTACTGATTCCAAAACAAAGTATTTCGATTCAGGAAAAACTCTTTTATGCTTTATGCGTCACAGCAAACCGCTACAAGTTCTCTTATGGGAGGAAACCTAAAGGCAACCGATTAAAGGAAATACTCGTGCCCGAATGCCCTCCGGCTTATGTTTTTGAAAATGTTTTCGACAGTATCTTTGAAGATTGGAAGAGATTAGTAAGGTGAGGTTAGCATAAATCACATAACAAATCGTTCAAGCGGACAGGCGGAAAAAGCCCCGCCTGCCGCTTAACTCTGCGATAAGCGGACCACTCGCTCTGCTCGCTCTCACTGCGTTCGTCCACTTATCGGTGGCTGTTGCGCCTTTGGCTACCAACGCCACCGTTAGATGGAATCTATTAAGAAAAAAGGATGACAAAAAATTATGGAAAACCAGGCAAACGGAATCCAGCATACAAAGCTTTTGAATCAGGGTAAGAAATCAATAATTAGTTTCTGTTTATTTATTTTTCTTCTTTTGGTCGCGTTTTTATTGAAATTTATTTTGGGAATTAAAGAAAAAGATATGTGGCCGTTAATGATAATTCTTGGCGCTGATATTTTTTATGGTATTTATTTTCAAATATCTCTTAAATGCCCGCATTGCAGATTTAGGTTAGGTTTGGTAACACGGCTGGGTATTCCCTCAATATGTCCAAAATGTAAGAGTAAACTAAAATAACAATGATTCAAAAGTAGAAAGAAAAAAAAGGGATGTTGATTGAAGTATTGATTTATAAATAAAAAACATCTAACAACTCAATCGAGCGGATTTTTTCCAGCCGCTTTGCGGCTTCCAAAAACCGCTCATTTCCGGCGTTATGCCTTTGAAAATATCTTGACTTATCAAATTTAATAAGTTATTATTAATAATAATGTGGCATATACGAGAACATCATAAATTAGATAAGGTTATTGCAAAATTACCGTTGCAGGTCGTAAAAAAATACGAACTTTGGAAAAATATCGTTTTTCGACATGGGCCGGATAAATTACGGGAATTTCCTGGCTTTCATGATGAAAAATTAAAAGGAGAGTTTAAAGGACAACGATCATCACGGCTTAATATTCAATATCGGGTTATTTATTCTATGGAAAAAGAGGTGGTTTCGGTTTATGTCATTGATATAACGCCACATAAATATTAGGGAGTTAAAATAATGAAAATTAAGAAATCAGATTATAAAGCAGCAAAACAGCATACAGTTTTAACTACCGGAGAAGTAATTAAAATGTTGCGTGAATTAAAAGGATGGACTCAAGAAGAATTAGCTAAATATTGTTCTATCAATGCAAAAAATATCAGTATGCTTGAAAATGATAAGTTAGAGATCGGGAAAAAAAGGGCGTTGCAACTCGCCACTGCATTTGATGTACATCCTGCTATTATTATGTTTCCTGAATACGAATCAAAAGAAATTCAAAATGCGGCATAACCTATCACTGGTGCGGATGCAAAAAGGCGCACCGCACAGTTCGGTCGTTATCAGATAGCTTTCTGTAAACTGTATTTAAAAATCGCTTAAAATCCGGCGATAGCTATTTGCTGTTACCTCAAATCACATTCACCTTCTGGTCACAAATGATAAAAAACATTAAGAGAATGGTCTCCATATAGCCCATAAGAGTATTATTAGGTCTATATATGGACAAATTTTGTCTTGACAAGCTAATGATTATTCTTTATCTTCGGTTTACAGAAAGATCATTAAGCTATTTTGTGGTCTATGTGCGAACCAAAGGGGAAACGATGCCAAAGTCCATCACACGCACCTACTCACGCTATAGCCGCGATGCGGCTGCCTTGCTCGGCGCGTTGATCCGCGAAGCGCGTAATGAGCGCAAGCTCACCGCTCAGGAATTGGCCGACCGCGCTGGTATTTCCAGAGGACTGCTGCAACGCATTGAAAAAGGCAACCTCAAATGCGAAATCGGAGCCGTGTTCGAAGTGGCAACCATTGTTGGTGTCAAGCTGTTTGATGCCGATGAAAGCACGCTGACGAAATACCTACGTCAAACCAAGGAAAAGCTGGCGCTCCTGCCAAAGTCTGTTCGCAAGAAATTCAAAGCGGTGCGCGATGACTTCTAAGACGGAGAAAGAAGCCTTTGTCTGGATATGGCTGCCGGACGAAACCGAGCCTGTCGTAGCCGGACGGCTTGAAGCTGATAACGGCAATATCCTGTTCAACTACGGTAAAAGCTACCTGGATCGTATCGGTGATAGCAAACCTGTGATTGCGATTTACGAACCCGAATTGCCGCTAAAGGCTGGGGTGTTGCCCTTGCCCGAGGGCTTGACCATGCCCGGCTGCATCAGAGATGCCGCGCCAGATGCGTGGGGGCGGCGTGTGATTATCAACAAGAAGTTGGGGCTTAAGGGCGCAGGCACAGATACAGCCGAGCTGGATGAACTGACCTACCTGCTGGAGTCTGGCTCGGACCGGATCGGTGCGCTCGATTTTCAGCGTTCCCCTACAGAGTACGTGCCGCGTACCGCTAATAATGTCAGCATAGAAGAATTAATTGAATCTGCAGAACGGGTCGAGAAAGGCGTGCCCCTCACACCGGAGCTGGATCAGGCGTTGTTCCATGCCAGCTCTATCGGCGGTGCTCGTCCCAAAGCCTTAATTCAAGACCAAGGCAAAAAATACGTGGCCAAGTTTTCATCCAGCACCGATCTGTACAGCGTTGTTAAAACTGAATTCATCGCCATGCGGCTGGCTGAATTGGCCGGACTGAATGCTTCACCAGTCAAGCTGGCCAAAGCGGCAAACAAAGACGTACTCTTGATCGAGCGCTTTGACCGCATACCAAAAGGTGACAAGTGGGCACGAAAGGCCATGGTCTCCGCTCTAACTCTGTTTCGCTTAGATGACATGATGGCGAGGTACGCCAGCTATGAAACGTTGTCCGAAATTATCCGCCACCGTTTTACCGACCCGAAGCATACGCTAAAAGAGCTGTTCTCTCGGCTCGTTTTCAATATTCTGTGCGGCAATACCGATGATCATGCGCGAAACCATGCGGCGTTTTGGGACGGTAAAACGCTGACCCTGACGCCTGCCTATGACATTTGTCCGCAAGGCCGTGCAGGCAATGAGGCTTCACAGGCGATGCTCATATCTGGCGACAACAATTTGAGCCAACTCAAAACGTGTCTTGAGACTGCGCACAACTTCCTTCTTTCTGAGGAAGAAGCCCGCAAAACATTCGGTAACCTGACTGCCGCAATCGAAAAGCATTGGAAAGCCGTCTGTGAAGAAGCTGAGTTGAATGAAGTGGATAAGAAACTTCTTTGGAAACGGCAGTTTCTAAATCCCTATTCGGTTGAGCAATAGTCATTACTTTTGGGGTATGAATGGGACGGGTTCCGGGACGCCCTTTAGTTTTCCAGTTTAATCTGACTTCAGGGTGCTTCTTAAATATTTCTCTGGCTGTAATGCTTTTTATAATTTTTATAACCTTGGTCAGGCTGTAAGTCGGAACAGATTGTACGAGAAAGTGCACATGATCTTTATCTGTTCCAATCTCAACAAAATGAATCTGAAAGATGTCACTCCTTGACCATAGTTGGCCGTAGCGCCACAATGGTCGCGCCCCACCCTCCTGCATCCTCCCCTGCCAATCGAAACGAAGCTACTTCCGGTAGCCTAAGAAATATCATTGTAAACTTCTTGCGAAGCCGAGGGGGGGCATATCTAGCACCTGACGGACCGCTGTGGCCAACTCGTGGATTAAGATCGGTTTAGTCAAGAAAAATTTCATCCCCAATGCTTTAGCCTTTTCTGATGTCATATTCTCGCTATACCCCGTGCATAAAATAACCGGCATGTCGGGCCGGATGTTCATGATTTCTTTTGCCAAGATATCGCCCTTCATGTTCGGCATGGTATAGTCTGTAATAACCAGGTCAAACTTTTGAGGTTGCGCGCGAAAAGCCTCACGCGCCTCAATGGAACTCGTTCTGGTGGTCACTTCGTAGCCAATTCGTTCCAGCATCTGCTTGCCTAGTCGGGCCAATTCGGCCTCGTCATCTACAAGGAGAATATGCTCATTTCCGTGAGGCAGTGACACGGAAATCTCACTTTCTTCGGTCGTATCATCCTGAATTCTTGGAAAATATACATAAAATTTTGTCCCCTTGCCCTGCTCGCTTTCGACAGTTATCATTCCACAACAGTTTGCGACAATGCCATGGACCACCGCAAGGCCCATTCCGGTCCCCTCGGCTTTCGACTTGGTCGTAAAATAGGGATCAAAGATCCGCTCCTTAACCTTGGGGGGCATGCCATGGCCTGTATCACTGACCGTGACGACCACATATGGCCCGGGCTTTAGACTTGGATGCGTTTCTATGGTATAGTCACCCACGTGTTGCTCTTTCACCTCCACTTCAAGGATACCCCCTCTTTTCTGCATGGCGTGGCCTGCGTTTGTACACAGATTCATGACCACCTGGTGAAGCTGAGTAGGATCGATAAGCACCACCCCGTGGTCACTGGCAATATTTTGCCGAATCTCAATGGTTGAAGGCAATGACGCTCTAATGAACTTGAGGACCTCCTTGACAACAAGAGTAACACGTACCGGTTCTTGGGCCTGTTCGTTTTGACGACTAAACGTAAGGATTTGCTTTACCAAATCTTTCGCCCGGTATGCAGCTTTGAGGGCATCGTCCATATTAACAGTTGTCGTGACACCCTCTTGAATGTCGAGCTGTGCTAGTTGTGTAAAACCTATGATAGCCGAGAGAATGTTGTTAAAGTCGTGGGCAATGCCTCCGGCAAGTGTTCCAATGGCTTCCATTTTCTGGGCCTGGCGCAATCGTACCTCCAGTTTGGCCCTTTCCTTTTCCACCTGTTTTCTTTCAGTGATGTTACGAGAGACCTCTATGACGGTCAAGGGGCGACCAGCCTCGTCACGTGATGCGACACTAGCAGTACACCAGAAATTCATCTCCTCGCCATTGGCCCCGGCAACCTTTGTTTCATGTTCATGAACCTTTCCATCATTAAAACACTTCTTAACAATGCATGGCTCGCATATCTTTTCTCTCCCATGGTAAGCTGTATAGCACTTTTTACCGATCAGATCGGGTCCGAAGAGATACTGTGCCACACTGTTCGTCCATACGATGTTATGCTCTCTGTCCATCATGCTCATGTGGTCAGTAACTGCATTGATTATGCCTGCCAACTTTTCCTCGCTCTGTTTGAGGTTCTGGTCCGCACGCTTCCTTTCAGCAATCTCATCCTGCAATTGCTCATTTGCCTTAATCAAATCAGCAGTTCTCTCCTGCACCCGCAGTTCCAATTTGTCGTGAGCGTCTTGCAAAGCTTGCTCAATCCGCTTTCGTTCCGAAATATCAACGTTTACCTCAGCAACCAACCATTCGCCCTCATGGCTCTGAAATGGTATGGTTGTGACCTGTATAGGGAGGTTGCCTTCCTTAACAAGGACTTCTTCGGTTACAGTTATAGCCTTCGATCGCAGGGCTTTTGGAATTCCGCATCCAGGGCACATCTCATCCAACCCCATAAAATACTCGTGGCATTTTCTCCCTGCGGGATCGCCATAAACCTTTCCCCACTCAGGATCAATATAACGAACGTTGAATTCGGCATCGATAATGTCCAGTCCGGTCTTTGTAGCACCCAGAATGAACTCTATTTGTTGTTTCAGGGCCTCAATCTCTCTTTCAGTCCTCTTCCGTTCTGTGATGTCCCTTAACGACTCAACTATCATCTTTGGTCGTCCATCCTCACTGCGAGCCGCCACACTGGCCGTACACCAAAAATTTCTCCGGCTGCCGTTAGGCATTCTGATCTCAGTCCCATACTCACATGAATTCCCGGTTTCAAAACAGTCCCTAACAAAACAGGGGGCGCAACTCTGATCGCGCCCGTGGTAAACCGTAAAGCACTTCTTCCCAATCAGATCGGGTCCAAATTTCTCGGTTGCCACATCATTAGTCCATGATATGCTAAAATTTTCATCTATCATGATCATGGCGTCAGTGACAGATTCAACAATTCCGGTTAATTTCTGTTCACTATGCTGTAGGGCTGCAAGTGCCTTCTTTTCTCTTGTGACATCACGTGAAATTTCAATAACACCCACCACCATTCCGGCATCATCTTTAAGCGGCACTCCATGGCCTTCCCAATATGACTCTTCTCTTATATCAGTTTCGGGCCAGTACACCGTTGCGCGTTCTATGTCCCCCGTCTTCATAGCTTTCTTGCCGGGGCACCCGGGGCATGGGGTGTCTATATTCCGGAGATACTTATAACAGGTATGTCCGATTAGATCCTGAGGCTCTTTGTTAACCATCGAAGCTGCCGCCTTGTTTGCCCAGACAATAGTCATATCCGTATCCACTTGGATAGCCATATCAACCGCTGCAAAAATCGCCTGGTTTTGCGTGCTGGCCTCCCTAAGGGCCTTCCCTCTGTCTATTAAGGTCTTAAGGGCCGCTGCTCCTGGCTCTCGTTCCTGTACCCTTCTCCCACCTTGTTCATAGGAAGTTCTCTCAGACATGATCTCTCCTTATACGCGTCCTGCTTTGTATTAAATAACCAAGGCGCCCCTTTTGCGCCTTGACCGGACAACCGGGCATACCGTTATTCACATCGGTAATTTCGATAAATCATTGAGTTGTTTTGTCATTATTTCTCTCTTGTTCTTGAAATTTTCTTAGAGGGGAAGTAAGGGGCTCGACCAGGTTTGCGCGCAAGGGACGTCTTGTCATCATACTTGACAAATACCGTGGAGGGAATCACACCTCTGTGTATCCATCTGCAGGCAAGTAAAATAGGAGGGTTCCGGGCCCTTTAGTTTTCCATTTTACGGATGATCATTCATGGGCTGGGGATCGCCAGCGCGATACATATAGCGCTAGATCTTTTGGAAAGAGAAGGGATTAAGTCCTTTAACTCCCGTGGCTGAAAGGTATGCAAATCCAAAATCCCTTCAATGGGGAGTTCAACAGATGTAGGCTCGTCCATTTGTCTTGTATTTCTAACCCGTATTATTCCCTCATCGAATTAGCTGCAGATGCATCACATCCCGTACTTCATCGAGTAATTTCCTGTCTTTTTGAAGTGTTGACATATGATACTCCCGGCGAATATAATTAGGTATAAGCTACGATAATAGGGCAAAGAAAATTTGCCCGAAAATGCGTTTAATATCATTAAATCGCGGCAAATTTGCTTGTCAATCAATGGTTCGACTACAAAGAAATGATTATAGTCCCTCTTGCATGCCGATAACCACGCTACTTTCTGCTGAAAATTAGCAGGAAATCAAAGGAATAACTCTATGCCATTAGATATTTTACTTACAGTTGCCGGGACTTCACTAATACAATCTATTTTTGGGGTTGGTGTATTGCTTTTTGGCACCCCGATTCTATTGGCTCTTGGATATGATTTTATAAAAGCGATAACTATCCTCCTCCCCATTTCCCTTACGATTAATCTTTTTCAGATTATCAAAGATTACAAAAGGATAGACACAGATTTTTATAAAAAAATCGTCTTCTACTCTATACCATTTGTAGTTTTATTTTTATTTATTGTCACTACATCTACAATCAACATTGGGATGATCGTAGGAATATTTCTGTTGATCGTCGCCACAAAAGATTATTCTCTTCGATTAAAAAATATCATCGAATCCTTAACAAAACATGAAAAATTATATTTGATCGCCATGGGTATAATTCATGGTGCCACCAATCTTGGTGGTTCATTGTTAACAGCAATAATTCATAACAAAAAATACGAAAAAAATGTAACCCGTGCAACGGTGGCAGCATCCTACGCAACCTTTGCTGCATTTCAGATTGCAACTTTATTGTTTTCGACCAATCTAATAGATATTAATTTTGTGGAGATTGGTTTGTATTTAATTATAGGTGTCATAGTTTTTATTCTCACAGAAGCAACCGTATATATGGAAATCAACAATCAAAGGTATAGTAAATTTTTTGCAATATTCCTATTTAGTTCTGGAGTGTTGTTATGTTTTAAGTCCATCTAAAAAGTTTCACCAATATTACTCAAGAAAAAGTCGAATCGGGTAGCCGGGGGTTTTTCTCCCCCAGCCCCACAACACCCAGCATGCGGGTCCGCACTGGGCGTTTCACAAAGCCTATCGTGCCGTAGCCGGATAATGAATTTTCACCCATAACTCTTTGATGGAAACCAATCCCTGCTCATTCAGCCACTGATTCATCATGCCGGTTTGTGTGGCCAGAGTCCGGGCAAGTCTCCACGGACTAGAATGGGTGACCCCTTATTTTTTAGCGTTTTATGAAATAAAGTAATATTTTTATGGATGAACTGATGCTGTTTACGGATGGAAGTGTGAATACTCATTCAAACATTGGATATGGAGCTTACATAGCTGTGCATGAAGGTGGACTTTCGTTTGATTCGTTGAGGACGAGCGTGAAAGTGAGGAGATTTGAGCATACGTCTTCAACGAAGCTGGAATTGCAGACTTTATTATGGGCGCTAAGCGATATTCAAGCATTGGAGAGTAGGGTGATTGTGTATACGGATTCTCAAAACATCATGGGTTTACTGGGAAGACGTGATCGGTTTGAGCAAAATGATTACCGTTCAAAAAACAATAAGCGCCTCAACAATTATGAGCTGTATCAGGAATTTTATAGAATGACCGATCAGTTGGACTGTGAATTTGTTAAAGTGCGTGGACATCGGGCATTGAATCAAAAAGATGATATTGATAGGCTTTTTACACTTGTGGATAGAGCTTCAAGGAATGCGCTGAGAGGAGATAATCGGTGAGCGGGTCCGCACTGGGCGGTTCCCAAAGACTAACAGACCGTAGTCGGTTAAAATACAACCTACAGTTCTTTGACCGGATAAGAACGTGAACTGTCACTATGAAACTGCAGCATTTACCGTATCTCCTGAACCGCTGGGCTTCGTTATGTTGTGCTAACTTACCCAGAGACTCGGCCTTATATGTCCCGCCTATCATGGCGGGATTCGTCGGCTTATAGTTTTGCACTCCGGGTTGCCTCTCCTTACAGTCGCTCTCGCCTCCGGCCCGCCTTCCGCTTCTCTCCAGCCCTTCAGACTATATCTCATGATTCCGTCCCCGCGACAAGCTCGGAATCTAAGACTTGCTTTCGGCTGCTACCTTTGCTAATATACAGAAAGAGATAAATGGTACTTACTTTTATAAAAAATATTCGAAACAGGCTGAAGAAGCTCACGAAATCTGACAGGGTCACACCTGAAACGCCGGAAACGGCTCTGGATTGCAACAAAAACAAAGAATCCCGCGACTTCGCTAATGAAAAGCCCGGGACGCTCCAGGGAAAAGAGGAATCCCAGAGGAAACCCCGGCCCAAACGACGGCGGAAGAAAAAGCGGTTGCCCGTCGACGACACCTGGGACATTTCGCAATTCCAGGTTCCCCCGGCGGAAGGCAAGGTAAGATTCCATGATCTCGACCTGCCTGATGAAATTATGCATGCCGTCTTTGACCTCGGTTTTCAATATTGCACACCGATCCAGGCGGAAATCATGCCCAGCGCCCTGGCGGGCAGGGACGCGACAGGCCAGGCTCAAACCGGAACCGGGAAAACCGCGGCCTTTCTCATTTCGAATATTACGAACTCGATCCGCAACCCGATCGTCGGGAAAAGAAGATCAGGCTCGCCGCGGGTTTTAATTATCGTCCCGACCCGGGAACTTGTGCTTCAAGTCACCGAGGAAGCGCGCACCCTTTCCAAATACCATCCGATCGGCATTGTTTCGATTTTCGGAGGCATGGATTACCAGAAACAAAAACGCCGGATTACGGAACGGACCGTGGATATGATCGTGGCCACTCCCGGCAGGCTGCTCGATTTTTACGAGCATGGCGATCTGCGTTTAGACAAGGTGGAATGCCTCGTCATCGACGAAGCAGACCGCATGCTGGATATGGGGTTTATTCCACAGGTGCGCCGCATTGTCCGGGGCACTCCCCCCAATCACAAGCGCCAGACGCTTCTTTTCAGCGCGACCCTCACGCCCGAGGTCACCCGGTTGTCCTCCCAGTGGACAACTGATCCCGTTATCGTTGAGATTGAACCCGATCAGGTCGAGGTTGATACCGTGGATCAGATCGTATACCTCGTAACCACCAGGGAAAAGATCGCCCTTGTCTACAATATCATTACCCGCCAGAATCTGAATCGCGTCATCATTTTCTGTAACCGGAAGGATGAAACCCGCAGGCTGGCCGATGTCATGAGCCAATACAGAATCAATTGCGCCGCGCTTTCGGGTGACGTTCCCCAGAAAAAGCGCATTGAAACCCTGGAAAATTTCCGCGCGGGCAATATCCGTGTGCTCATCGCGACGGATGTCGCCGGACGAGGCCTCCATGTGGAGGGCATCAGCCATGTCATAAACTATACACTTCCCAATAATCCTGAAAATTATGTGCACAGGATCGGCCGCACAGGACGGGCCGGCGCGACCGGCACCTCCGTCAGTTTCGCGTGCGAAGAGGATTCCTTCCAGATTCCGGCTATAGAAAAATTCATCGGGCACGGATTGCACTGTACCCAGCCCGACAAAGACTGGCTCACTCTGCCGCCGCCCGTCAAACAATATAAACCTAAGAAGCGAAAACCGAGGCAACGAAAACGAGCGTATCCGGGGTAAAAGCTTCCCCTTGGAGACCTTTGCAAAACTTGACATTTTTTCATCAGGCAAGGAAGGCGAGAATTTTAACCGGAGGAATACATTATGTATTTCGAGGATTAAAATTTGAAGCCTGACGCCGCATCATGGAAAAATGGCAGTTTTGCAGAGGTCTCCCTTGACACACAACCCGACTTCCGGCATACACCCGCTTCCAAAAAACAAATTCCTATTCCCAAGAAAAATCTTGGCAAAAAATGGCAGTTTTGCAAAGGTCTTTAAAAGGCTATAAATTGAGCAAAAAACATCAAAAAGAAATTCAACGCCGTCGAACCTTCGGCATCATCAGCCATCCGGATGCGGGCAAGACCACCCTTACCGAGAAGCTGCTGCTGTTTGGCGGCGCCATCCAGATGGCCGGGGCGGTGAAATCGCGCAAAGCCTCCAAACACGCGGTCAGCGACTGGATGTCCATTGAAAAGGAACGTGGAATTTCAGTCACGACTTCGGTGATGAAGTTCAATTACCGGGATTTTGAGATCAATCTGCTGGACACCCCCGGTCACCAGGATTTTTCCGAGGATACCTACCGGGTGCTGACCGCGGTGGACAGCGCTCTTATGGTGATTGACAGCGCCAAGGGGGTGGAGACACAGACCGAGAAACTGATGGAAGTTTGCCGGATGCGCAATACCCCGATCATAACCTTTATAAACAAACTTGACCGTGAGGGGATGGACCCGCTGGACATCCTTGCCGATATTGAGAATAAGCTGCAGGTTGAGTGCGTGCCGCTTTCCTGGCCCATCGGCATGGGGAAAAGCTTCAAGGGTGTGTACAATATTTACCGTAGGCAACTGCACCTTTTTACACCCGGCCGGGATACCCGGCCGCGGGACGGTATGGTTGTCAGGGACCTTGCCGACCCGATGCTTGACGAATTGCTGGGCCGGCAGGCGGATAAACTCCGGGAGGATATCGAGCTGCTGGAAGGGGCGTCCAATCCCTTTGAACATAAGGAATATTTAAAGGCGAGCCAAACCCCGGTATTTTTCGGCAGCGCCATCAACAATTTCGGCGTGAAGGAGTTGCTGGACGCTTTTGTCGAACTGGCGCCCGCGCCCGGTATCCGGTCCACCATGACCCGGCCGGTCTCCCCGGAAGAGGACTCCTTTTCAGGCTTTGCCTTTAAAATCCAGGCCAATATGAATCCGGCCCACCGGGACCGGATCGCATTTTTCCGTATCTGCTCAGGGAAATTTATCCGCGGTATGAAGGTATGTCACCACCGGATCGGCAAAGAGATGATCCTGGCCAACGCCACTATCTTCATGGCCCAGGATCGCAACAATGTGGAGGAGGCCTATCCAGGCGATATTATCGGCATCCATAATCACGGCACCATCAAGATCGGCGATACCTTCACTGATAAGGAGCAACTCAAGTTTACCGGTATTCCCAATTTCGCGCCCGAGCATTTCCGCAGAGTGCTGCTCAAGAACCCGTTCAAGGTCAAACAGCTTAACAAGGGCCTGTTACAGATGGCCGAAGAGGGGACCGTGCAAATATTCCGACCGATTACAAGCAGCGATTATATCCTGGGGGCGGTGGGAGTACTGCAGTTTGACGTGACCATGGCGCGGCTCAAGGCAGAATACGGGGTAGATGCGGTCTACGAGGGGGTGGATTATGCCACGGCCCGCTGGGTAAGCTGTGATGATCTCAAGAAACTCGAAGAGTTTAAGGACAAAACCGAGGCCAACCTGGCCCTGGACGCCGAGGGACATCTGTCCTTTCTGGCGGCCAGTGAGTGGCGGCTATCCCATACCATGGAGCTTTTTCCGGATATTCTCTTTCACAAGACCAGGGAATATAGTTGAGGTTAAAAAAAACAATAAGCTATTTCTTTCCAAAGGAACGGTCAAAAAGGTCGGTTATTGCCTTCCGCCCATTATCTTCAAGGAATCTGGTGCCTGTGCCGGTGAAATGTTTATGCCCGATTGTGGGTTCATCTATCTTGGCCCAGCGATCTTTGGCCCAGGACAACCATCTATCCTTATTCTGATCGAAGACAAACAGAGGTTTATTGCAAATTTTTGCGAATTCAGCTCCCCAGCCCGTGCCTCCTTTGACGGTATTATCATCTACTAGTGTGCCAACTACAAATATTTCTTGGCCGCTATTCACTTGATACCAAATGCTCTGCAATATTTTACGAAACAGGGGGGTACGGGTATAGCTGCGGTGCATCAGATTGGAAACGTATGTAAGGCTCACATCGCCCTTCTTGAGTTCCTCATCGGTAAGTACGCGCACTCCTCTGGTTCTTACAATCTGATGTCCCTCGAAGGTAAAGTTAACCTCCTGAATCCCGAACCGTTCGGCATTTACGCCAAACTCCGTCTCGGTTCCTTTGGCGCCGCCACTAAATAAAATAGATTCTCGTTCATTCATTATTTGCATTCTCCTTTTCCGGTATTAATATAAAAATACCATCAGTTGGTTTTAGACAAAAGAATGGAACACTTATCTCAAGTCCCGCCATAAAGTCAAATCAAAAAACATAAAAATCGCACATGTTAAGGAAAAATCAAGTCTAAAGTTCCCCTCCCACCGGCACGATATAATTATTAAGACAATACTCAGACCTTTTAAAATGGCAGTTTTTCAATGGTCTCTGAAAAAGTGGCGGGAGTATGGGAGAGTATCAAACAGGTCCTACAACCTTAAATCCGAAACTCAAACAATCCATCAGCGATAATGTGCTGAAATACACGATTGGACTGTATTCTCTGCTCATACTCATTGTCCCGCTTCTTTTCATTCCAACAATTTCTTATACTGATGGTTACAGTTCTTATACTGATGGCGACAGCATAAACAAAGACCGCCAATCATACGTTCTCAACAAACTGAAATCGCATGATATTGTCTTTCTGGGCACCACCCATAAAAAGCAGCCTATTCTAAAATTTTTATCGGATCTACTGCCAAACCTGCACAATGCTGAAGTCACCCATTTAGGGTTGGAGATTTGTTCCGACCAGCAGGAAACAATTGACAAATTTCTACAAACAGGACAGGGGTTGGCTGATATTAAGCTGCATCACCCGCTGGATTGCGAAGAATATAGAAATATATTCAACATCATAAGACGCATTGATCATAGCAAAAGGCCTTCTGTAATTGCCCTTGACCTTCCGAAGACAATGTACCGGGGAAAAATTAACCGCGACGAGTGGATGGCGCGTTCCATCGTCAGGATTTTTCGCAAAAATCCAAACGCGAAAGCTCTTCTAGTGGCAGGCAATCTTCATGTATTTAAAAAGATAGAATGGGAAGATACGGTTCCCAACGCTCATGGATTTATCCGCACGTATCTGAGTGAATTTATGCCCCGTCTTCGCGCTTTTTCAATCGGCCAATGTATCGACCAAACGCCGAACGAATGCGACTTTACAAGGGCATTTAGTAAATTGGAAGGCGCGGTAGCTATGGATTGTGACGGAAGATTCAGTGACTGGAAAATCGGCATCACGAGACTGGTAGCAGCCAAGCCCGCTAAAGTATGGGAAATTTTGGACGGCGTTATCGTTTACTGAGTTATAAAATTTTCTTGTAACAAAATCGTCTGATGTGGTATACTGTAATAAATTGATTATGCGACTTTCCTTAGGACTGTTGTAGTACAAGAGCCGGGCTTTTCAAGCACTTTTTCCCTGTGGTTTTGCTGTATCGCCGCCTTCGACAGCGAGTTACAGATCGTTCCGACCGTACCCTTCGAGTGAAAACTTATTTCGCCCAAAACTGACTTTCCCGAGCAACACTTAACCACCACAAAGTCGGCTTAAAACTTCCCCTTTTTATGGCATAGCCTTTTCCGATAAAGATTCGGAATCAAACGGATTTAAGGAAAGAAATTTACTTGACCATTACAAAAAGGAGGCGTATCTTACAAATTACAAAATCAACAAAGTGGTCGTTCGATTTTTCGCCTTGCTTTAAGACGGCGCTGCAAGACAGTTATTATTCAAGGAATTAGGAGGCTGTCCGAGAATTCTAATCCTACTGCAAAAGAGTGAGAACGAGACATAATTCTCGGACAGCCTCATAGAAGTAAAGAGAACAAAACGACAGCGTAACTTCAATAACCTGAATAAACGGGAGGGACATTACCATGAAAACCAAGCAGTCTTATCTAACTATAACATGTAGTGTGCTTGTCATACTCTTGCTTCTGTTATGCGCTTGTGCATCCGGGCCGGTCAAGACAGAGTTTGGGGAGCCGAAAAGTACCTTATTTTCCGCAAGCAAGAAATTAATGGATCTGGCCGCCTCGAAACGAGCCAATGAATTTGCTCCGAACGCCTATACAAAGGCAGTAAGCGATTATACAAGGGCTGAACAAGACTTTGAAAAAGGACAATCCCTCACTATCATTCAGAACCGTTTGAAAAAAGCAGACCAGTTCGCCCAGCAATCTATTGATCTTGCCGACACAATGCAGATGAAGTTTTCTGACCTCATTAAAAGCAGGGACGACGCCATGACTGCGGGTGCGGAGCGGATGGATTTAGAACCTTACGAGCGAGGGAATAAGTTGTTCCTGCGAACGATCTCAAGCGTGGAAAAGGCTGGAATGGAGGAAGCTCGGAGGAATGCGCAAAAGGCTATAGCAGAATTCCGTAAGGCAGAGTTACTGGCGATCAAGGAAAACATGGTGGGAGATTTGAACGCCCAGCTCATGGAAGCAGAAGAGTTCGAAGCAGACAAGTTAGCTCCGGAATCCTATTCAACTGCTATCAAATACCGGAACGCAAGCCTGAGAACTCTGGAGCAAGCTCGTTACAATGAAATAGCGGCAAAAGAGGAAGTAGAAAAAGGAAAGTATTATACACGCAAGGCTATGTTTATCGCCAATAAAATTAAAAAGGGCGCAGAGGGAACGGAAAGCTGGGAACAGATGTTCCTTGCCAGAGAAAAAGAATTAGCCTCAATAGGCGCGCATCTTGGGGTTACATCCGACTTTGACGAGGGTTTTGAAAGGCCTGTTGCCGAAATAAATCAAGCCATACTACAGGTGAAGGCAAAAGGGACGGGGCTGATGGAACAAGAACGGGCTTATAAAATGCGATTGCGTGAAGCGGAAGAGGACAAGCTGAAAATGAGATCCGAATTGCTGACGACTGAGGATGCGCTCAGGCAGCAGAAGACAAAAACTGAAAAAGTAAGAAAAATACAGGCATTGTTCACAGCTGAAGAGGCTACTGTGGCCGTGGACACCTCAGACAATATTAACATTACCCTCTTTGGGCTTAATTTTGATTCCGGCAAGGCATCATTAAAGCCGGAGCACTATCCGCTGCTGGCCAGGGTGAATAAGGCAATAGAACTGTTTCCTCATCGTAACCTTAGAATTTCCGGGCATACGGATTCCGTGGGAGACGTCTTATTTAATGAAAAGCTATCTTTAGATAGGGCCAAATCAGTGGCCTTTTTTATAGAAAAAGCAATGGGGGGAGCAGCCAGCCGTATTGACGTTATTGGTTTTGGATCGAAACAACCTATTGCGCCGAACACCACTGCAGAAGGAAGAAAACAGAATAGGCGAATCGATGTAACCCTATTGGCCCCGGCCTATTAACAAAATCAGAGGGGGAAAAATTTTATAAATGTTTTGGTAATATGGCAGGCAATAATCATGTGATGGCAAGAGGAGCCAAGGTGCTCACGGCTAAATTCCTTGGCTCCTCCAGGCACATATAAAGAGACCTTTGAAAAATGTTCAATTTTGTTCAAGTTCAACGATAGCGAAGGTTTTAACCGGAGGAATACATTGAGTATTTTGAGGATTAAAATCTGAGCCAGACGCAGAAATTGGACAAAAGGGGACGTTTTTCAAAGGTCTCATCAATTCAGAACCCCGCAACTGTTCCCCCTAAGACCGCGTTGATCATTCTGGTTGCATAACAAAGCGTTTCGTTGACGGCACGCTGCATCTCTGAAAGACAGATCCGCTGGTTGTTTTCAAAATAATCACGAATGCAAAACCACGGGATGTAGGGATCGAGTATGGTATACTTGATGCTATGGTCAGCGCCTGTCCGGTTATCAAGCTCATACCAATAAGGCGGCCACTCGTTTCCGCAAAATACAGAGGTGTCTGAGAGATGCTCATGAACTTCGATGACCAATCGTACCTTCCCTTGAAAATTCGCCAAAAATTCTCTTATTTCACGGTTGGAAGCGGGGGAATCATCTCCGGTCAAGATATCGTTGTTTTGAACTTCCAGAAAGAGTACTCGATTTTGAGGATCTAAGATATTTTTTTGAAATTCGTTTTTAAATATTCTTCCCCAGGGCTTTTCCAAATAATGATACCCCAACACAATCAGTACGTGTCCTGAACGGACGTCCTCGATTTTTCCCTTGTATGGAACAACATTATTTTCCTCAACACGATAATTACACGGACTAACTCCCAAAAAGGTTTCCCGCTCTTTGAGAATCCTTTTGGTAGCCTGAATTGGATAAGTTCTCTCAGGGGCTTCGTAGGGAAGTAAGCTTCGGTAAGGGAATTCCGGTTCCGGCCCATCTTGACCAAAGGCCAAACAAGCGATGAGTAAAACAAGGATTAGAAGAAAAGCGATGGTTAATAATATTCTTAGCGTTGAGCGTACGTCTGACATCATTCGTTAATATTTTAAAAACCGCCCCCTGAAAATTAGAACTCAAATCAAGACTTTTATTGCCGTTTTGATCCGCCTGAGATGCACTCACCCCGCGCTGCGTCAGTCCTGTAACTACTCATCGACACATCACGTTAAATCTTGATGGCAAAATACAAGGACGTTGATTTACAATGTGCTCGATTCTATTGCGGGGGAAAAAAGGGGGAAAGGAGACGCTCCTATCAAATACCCGATAAGATCTCCTGACGTATGGGACCAATCATTTGGACCCGGTGGTCTTGGATCAGGTGTCGAAGTTCCTGAAACTGTAACTTCTTTTGTCTTAAAGAGAGCAAATTTTGTTCAGGGCGGATGGAAGGAGTCTTTTGAAATTTGCTTTTAAGCTATTGGGATAGCGTGGCTCTATAGAGGAGCCTTTTTCTATGAGGAGGAGCCGGCAACATTGATGCCCTTCCCTACAGGCATCCTCAAGGTCGATACGGCTCGATTCAGATTTCCTAAAGAGATCTCGGGAAGAAATAGAAGATGATCAAAAGCGGGATTTAAGGTTACTGTTATGATCATATTGATTACCCTCCCGCCGTTACAGCGCGCAGCTGGGCAATATCAGTCTGTCCCTGCAGTATTTTTTCTATTCCGTCCTGCGTCAGGGTTGTCATTCCCTGCTGAATGGCAAGGTCACGGATTTCGGCGATAGTGGCGCTTTTGGCAATCAGCTTTTTCATCTCAGGAGTTGCCGTCAGCAGTTCGTGGATGCCGGTACGGCCCCTGTATCCCGACTTGCCGCATTTGTCACACCCCTTGGCTTTATAGAGTGTTATTTTATCCTTACCTCCCAAATCGTCAATTGTTTTCTGAAAGCGCTCAGGATAGTCGTATATATGTGACAGCTGCTCCAGATCCTGGTCGGATGGCTTATAGGCTTCCTTGCAGTCTTTGCAGAGGGTACGCACAAGGCGCTGTGCCAGGACCCCCAGAAGCGCGTCGGCAAAATCCATGGGCTCGAGTTCGAGCCCGAGCAAACGGGTAATGGTTTCCGGGGCCGAATTGGTATGCAGGGTGGAAAATACCAGATGACCGGTCAGCGATGCCTCCACGCCGATATGGGAGGTCTCTTGGTCGCGCATCTCGCCGATGAGGATAACGTCGGGGTCGGCGCGCAGGAACGCTCGCAGCGCGGCGGCAAACGTAAACCCGATATTGGCCTTGGTCTGCACCTGCTGTAGCCCCGCCTGGGTGATTTCCACCGGGTCTTCAGCGGTCCAGATCTTGCGGTCGGGGGTGTTGATGTGTCCAAGGATCGCGTGCAAGGTTGTTGTTTTTCCGGAGCCCGTGGGTCCCACCACCATGAATATGCCGTGGGGGTGGGAGATCAGCTTCAGCGTCTCCTCGGCGTTGCGCTTGGACAAGTTAAGCTTGTCAAAAGGGAGGGCGTCTCCGGCTGCCAGCACGCGCAGCACCGCGCTCTCGCCGTTGACCGTGGGAATAGTGGCAACCCTAAGCTCGATCGTTTTTCCCTTGAATTTCGCCGCAATCTTTCCGTCCTGGGGCTTGCGCCGCTCGGCAATATCAAGTTTGGAAAGAATTTTTATGCGCGCGATAACCGCCCTGATGTGGCTCGCGGGAATTTGCAGGACCTTGCGACAGACTCCGTCAACACGCATGCGGACCACCGCGGGGGACTTCCCCTTGCTCGGCTCGACGTGAATATCAGACGCATTGAGACTGGTGGCTTCAACGATCAGTTTGTTTACAAGCTGGATCACGGGGGCGTCATTTTCGTTGAACCCTCCCCCAGCGGGTCCTTCTGCCACGTCCTCTTCCGTTTCCAGCCCTTCATCTCCTTCAAGACGTCCCACAAGGGAGTCGAGGTCTGCTCCTTCCGAGCCGTCTGAAACCATTGCCAGGCCTTCGCCCAGATAGGCCAGGATGTCTTCCTTGATCCCGACTCTGAACTCATAGCTTTGCGCGTTCAGAAACTGTTCAATTTCCATAATTCGATTGAAGTCATTAGGGTCATCGATGAGAACAACCACCTTTTCCCTGTTGCCCGCAACAGGCACCCAGCAGCTTGATTTCAGGTAGGATAAATTTAAATTCTTGAAAAGATCCCGGGGCACCTGCATGTCAGGGTCGTACTTTAAAAAAGGCACCTGGTAGTAGCGCTCCAGGGACTCACCCACTTCTTCGGGGGTCAGCTTCAGCTCGGTTATCAGCAGATAGGCAATTGATTTGTTTCCCCTGGCGGATTCCTTTTTCAGTTCATCAAGTTTTTCCTTTGTAAGCACCTTTCGGTGAAGTAAATAAGCAAACGGGCCTTGGGTCGCCCGGAAGTCATACTGAAACTTCTGAGCGATCACCTTGGCAAGCTCCTGGGCACGCTTAAGGTCCATGTCGGTAAAACCGGTCCCGTCCGGGCGGTTGATGATCTGCAGGATTCCCAACAGGGTCTCCTTGGCCTTGATGGGCACAACAACCATGGAACGGCTTCGCCAGCCGGAGCGCCGGTCAAAGCTGTCATCAAAGCTCAGCTGGGGGTGGATAGCCTTGAGGGCTTTCTTGTCATAGACATCGTCGATGCGTACAGGCTGCTGGCTCATGGCAACATAGCCCGCAATAGACGAGGGGCTCAGCGGAACCCTGATCTCCTTAATATCTTTACCGGTCATGTGCCTGGAAACAATCTCCCGGTCATGGCGTCTGCGCTGGTAGACCGTCAGGCGCTCGGCTTTGAGCAAGGCAAGCATTTGCTTCTCAACCTCGGGCAGAACCTTCACAAAATTCTCTGCTTCATGAATTATTTTATAGATTCTATTCAGCCGGGTTTGATACTCCAGAGACCCCTGAAGGTCCTGCTTGGAATTCTGCGGAGTTGCTTGTTGTGGTGCCATGACTTCTTCCCTTCTATTTTTTTCTCTGCGCCGAATCTTTTTCGAGAGCTGATATCAGCAGTCCGGCTATCCGGTGCCCTCCGCGAGCGATTCAACGTACCTCCTTAATGGCTCCACGCTCTCACCTTCATACTCGAGGAATCGAATGCCACAGTCGAATGTTTCAGACTCCACCTCTTTGCTCCACACAATGCAACCAATGATTTCGATAGATTTCCCGTTGGTCAGAGACATGATGCTTACGCGCAGCTTGCACCCTTCGGGAAGCTGTTGCCCCAGAGTCCTTATTCTAGTGCCACCTAAAGATATGTCCCGAATGACTGCCGTCCCCATGCTATGTAATGTCACCTCGTCAACGGCGGCGCAGTTTTGTAGCTCGTACATGAAGACTTCTTCAGATGAAACTCTTTCAAGCTTGCGACGTTCTTCCATTCCTGTGCCGTACTCCTTCAAAATTACCCCTGCCGAAATCTTTATCCCAGCGGATTCTATTGAGCAGATCGTGGATCGGTATCATAGTGAGAGCTTTGAAAAACTGCCATTTTTCCGTGATGCGGCGTCAGGCTTCAAATTTTAATCCTCGAAATACCCAATGTATTCCTCCGGTTAAATTTCTTGCCTTCCTTGCCTGACAAAAAAATGTCGCATTTTTCAAAGCTCTCATAGTGTCAAAAACAGCAAAAGGGTAAGGTCTTCATTTGTAGCCTATCTGTTGCCCCATGTTATAATAACAGTATATATGCTATCGCCAAAATAACAAAGATTTTTCACACAGTCTGGCGCCTTGTTAGTGTTTTAAATATTTTCTTTTAACGTTTCTTTTTTTCCAACAGGACAGCCTCCTATCGGAGGTCCGCCCTTCGCAGGCCGTTTTTGAGGATACTTATTCACGCTTGGATCGGGATTGTTTTCGCGGCAAAATGTGTTCACCTAAAATGGAAAATCCGGAAGATCGCTGAACCCAGACTTGCTAAGCTGCCCGACTGTCCAGGTAATCGTTCTCACCGGACAGGCTCGCTTCCTTCATTGCCAGGTACTCGTCAAAGTCCACCATCACGTCGATGATGCCGTCCGGAGTGATTTCGACAATCCTGTTTGCCACGGTGGACACAAACTGATGGTCATGGGAGGCAAAGAGCACCACCTCCGGAAAATCCATCAGGGCGTTATTCAAAGAGGTGATTGACTCAAGATCGAGGTGGTTGTTGGGCTCATCGAGAATGAGGGCGTTGGCGCCGGAGAGCATAATCTTGGAGAGCATACAGCGCACCCGTTCGCCACCGGAGAGAACAGAGGTCTTTTTCATCGCATCCTCTCCACAAAAAAGCATTTTGCCTAGGAACCCCCGGACAAAACTCTCATTCTCCTTGGGAGGTGCAAACTGGCGCAGCCAGCCGATAAGATCAAGCTCCTCATTATTGAAATACACATTATTCTCTTTCGGGAAATAGGCGTTGTTGATGGTCACCCCCCAGCGAAAGCTGCCTTTGTCCGGCGCAAGCTCCCCGGCCAGAATCTGGAACAGGGTGGTTTTTGCAAGGCTGTTAGCCCCGACAAAGGCGATCTTGTCGCCCTTGTTGACAGTGAGGGTGAGGTCCTCAAACATGGAAACCCCGTCGATCTCTTTGGAAAGACCGTTGATCTCCAGAATGACGTCACCGCAGGGCCGTTCCGGCTTGAAGACAATGTAGGGATATTTTCGGGAGGAAATCGGCATGTCCTCGATGGTGAGCTTCTCAAGCTGCTTCCTCCGTGAGGTGGCCTGCTTGGCTTTGGAGGCGTTGGAACTGAAGCGCTGTATGAATTCCTTGAGCTGCTCCGCCTTGGCCTGGGCCTTCTTGATCTCGGCCCTCTTCTGGTGGAGATGAAGCTGGCCGGCCTCATACCAGAAGTCATAGTTGCCGATATAGACCTGGATTTTGCCATAATCAATATCCGCCATATGAGTGCAGACCTGGTTCAGGAAATGGCGGTCATGGGAGACGATGATCACTGTGTTCCGGAAGCGGGAGAGAAAATTCTCCAGCCAGGTGACGGTCTTCAGATCGAGCTGGTTGGTGGGCTCGTCCAAAAGCAGGATATCCGGGTTGCCGAACAGTGCCTGGGCCAGCAGCACCCGCACCTTGTCGCTGCCGTCAAGCTCCTTCATTTTCTTCTGACGCATCCCTTCCGGGATGCCGAGGCCGTTTAACAGCACAGCGGCCTCTGACTCTGCCTCATAACCGTTCATTTCATCGAACTTGGCTTCCAGTTCTCCGGAACGCATGCCGTCTTTCTCGGTAAAATCAGCCTTGGAATAGAGGGCCTCACGCTCGGCCATCACCTTGTAGAGCTTCTTATGGCCCATGATCACGGCATTGAAAACGGTGTGTTCGTCAAAGGCGAACTGGTCCTGGCTGAGCACGGCGATGCGCTCTCCCGGCCCCCTGGTAATCTCGCCCCGATCAGGCTCAAGCTGACCTGCCAGGATCTTTAGAAATGTGGATTTGCCTGCGCCGTTCGCCCCGATCAGGCCGTAGCAGTTGCCTGGCGTGAACTTGATATTGACGTCCTGGAAGATGACCCTCTTGCCATAAGAGAGAGCAACATTGGATGTGGTTATCATGGTCGTGTCCTCAAAATAAAAGCCACAGGGAGACTCCCCGTGGCATAGGGTATTTTCCTTATTTATACTTCGTGTTCAGAGTAAAAGACACTGCAATAAAAAAAGACCCCGCAGATCGCGGGGTCTCTGCAATGCCCGATATCAGGTCTTACTGTGGGACAACATTTTCAGCCGCAGGACCTTTGGGGCCGTCCACAACATCGAAGGTCACCCGCGCGCCTTCCTGCAGGGATTTGAATCCCTGAGCCTGAATTGCGGAATGATGTACAAATACATCCTTGCCGCCGTCCTGCTCAATAAAACCGAAACCTTTTGAATCGTTAAACCACTTTACTGTACCTTCAGCCATCTTATTCCACTCCTTTGTGATGGGTTCCTTATGGGAACCGTTTGTTATAGGGCCAAGGCATCATTTGATACCTCGACTGCAAGTCTGGATGTCCAGACAAAACAGGTTAATGATGCATGTTCTTGCTTTGGCAAAAATTAACCGAAGGAATCGCAGAAACTTCGTCGGCAACGCACCATGCTTGGCAAACAACGAGGTTCAAAAGGACAGCCTGAAGGGAGATTTGCTTCTACTTAATGGATTGTTGATTGATATAATATAAACCATTTTGCAGATTATGCAATGAAATAAAAATGGACGGCCAAACCATGAGCGTGGCATGTCGGGAAATTGCACCGGCCTTCTGGAAGATTTCATGCCACAGAGAACATGAAACACCGCCTCATCTTAATGGCGACCTATTCAGCCGGTCTTTGTGCCAGTGAGGTCATCGCCCTAAGCGGACTCTTGCGAGACCCTCACAATATCGCGTCACCCGTTTATAATTTACATCTCATTTGTTTATTATGTACAATCAAAGTAAGAACGTGGTATCGGTTAAAGAATGATTCCGCATAAAACTCGTGTAAATTACCATTCTCATCAGGGAGACATAGAGAAAACTCTCCTACTGGCCCGCCCCTACGTTTTGTTGTATTTTCATCAATATCATTGAGAACTATATCCCTTGATATAACAGCAAATTGAGTTTCAAATAGTTTTGACCTAATAAAATGCCTGCATCTATGTTCCTGGTCGTCTGGTTTTGTCATCCACCAGGCAGTACTCACCACAAATACCATAGGGATATCATGGCTAAACTGAATAAATCGCCTTAACGTTGTAACATATGAATACTATGAGTCGTATCGTGAAAGGATGCCCATTTCTTTTTTGGTTCAGGTAAGGTTTTGTCAACAAGGATTCGTTCCCTACCGGTATCAGGTAGCCATAATGCAGCCAATTTGACAGTTTTTTTTATCTTTGACAGAATTTTTCCTTTGACCTTTACCTTATGCTGGAACCGTCTTAAAAGACCGGGATCTTCTAAATCATAGAATTCCCTGTCCAATTCAAGGTAGTCCAATAGATCCTCTATGAGGAAGGGAGGCTCCCTCATGCCAGCTTCTTTTAGTGTCTTTGCGACAGCCTTATCGATTTTGCGTTTTGTCGAATCCTTAATCATCATTCAGTATCATCGGACCGTAGAAATTTAACGAATTCATCAAGTGTGCGGCGTTCTTCATCAGTTAGTTTCGAAAACGATTCTGATTGAGCGGCAAATCTAGATGCTTCATTCTGCAGTTTAGGTGGCATTTCTTTTATCGCTCCGGCCAAAATAGCTAATTTTTGATGCGGAATTTTATAGAACTTACTCAGATTATGAATATCCAAAGGTGAGGGCTTATACCCCGGATTCCGTTCCATAGCGATAACATCTGCCCGATCAATGCCAGATTTCTTAGCAAACTTATCAATGCTGAGACTCTTGTTTTTCCGAAGCCCCCTAACGACTTCTTGGAATACAAACCACCTTATACCGGTTTCTTTATCACTATCCGGCATCGATACAGCGAGCCTACGATTTAAAGCTTTTGCGATCCTGCTCAGCATTGATAAAGAATGACCGTTATAATCTGCATCCTCAAGGCGGCTAATCACAGATTGAGTCGTACCGATTAGCTCTGCGAGATCCTTTTGTTTTAAGCCTGCCTCTTTTCGAAGTTCGTAAATCATCCGGGCAACTTCAGCATTTACCCGTTCTTCCTGAAGGGAAGCTTTACGATCGGCATCATCGCCGATATATCGGCGGTGAAGGATTTCAAAAGCATCAACTCCCTGTCGTTTGCTTTTCATGTCATCACCCCCTAAACGTGTGCTTTAAAGGTTCTTTCTCGAATCTTTCTTTACGGTCAACCGCGAGATCAATATCCCTTGAAGGCACTCTGTTTCCCGTTTTTATTAATCCATGCGATATAACCGCTTTGATAGTGTGAAAGAAGTAGAGCATCCTATATTGGATCCCTCGCAAAGCAGCCCGAAGCTCATAGATCTTATCCCGAAGAAAATCTGCCTCTGGCCTACGCAGTTCATGCCCCTCCTCAGCCAAGCGTTCTATTTTAACGATGCATTTGTCCTGTGCTTTTGGAGGCAATGTGTCCATCCATTCGAGTAAAGGACAGATCCCGTCTTCTTCTGCAAATAGCACAACCTCTGTTGTTGGCATTATGCGCCATCTCCTTTTTAAAAGCAATATAACAATATTGAGATATTCTGTCAAAAAGAAAATCGCAATATTATGATTTTTTCAGTCAAACCCAAAAATGGCAATTTTTAATTCGAGGTGATTCAGGGAGATATACTCAGATAGAATTGGCGTCCCCAAAGGGACATGTAAAGTATCATCGTTGTTCTTATGAGCTACAATTGAGCTATAATGGTTTCATATTATAAGCAAATCACAATTACCGACCAAAGCCAATGTTTTCCGGGGGATTTTAACCCATTATTACGAAAAGATTTTTAACGCCTACAGCGATATCAGCGAATTAAGGAGCTTTTTTGAAGAAAGCATTGAGGCGAGTCATTTGGAGAAACTGGACAAGGCGTTGGGGCAAGGGAGGGGGGTTCTGTTCGTTACAGGGCATTACGGTGGAATCGAGTATATCCCGATCTTCCTGGCCTTTAAGGGTTACCCTATGTCCGTGATCGCAAAGTTTTCTACCAAACAATTGAAAGAGGTTACCTATTTTCAGACAAAGGACCTGGGGTTGCAGCTCATTGATACAGAGCGGGTAAGCAATGTATGGGGATCTGTGATCCGGGCGTTGAGGGAGAACCGGGTCGTGTTTATCGAATGCGATGAGATAGAGAGCTGGAAACCGTCACAGAAAGAGAATGACTTTTTTAGGCAAAACGATAGGCGTGGACAAAACGATCAACCTCATACAGAGAAGGACTAAAGCTGAGGTCGTTTTCGGGCTTCTCCACAGGTTCAGCTTGCGGAAATACAGATTGATTATAGAGAGTTACGAGGATATGCTATCTAAGTTAGGTAAAAGGCACTCATCAGTTGGGAAACTGGTATTGAAGACATTTGAACAATATGTTTACGCCCACCCCGAGCAGTGGTACATTTGGGGTACCAGTTCAGCTATTATTGGACAGGATTCACAGGATTGACAGGATGATTGTTATAACTAACCATATATATCTCGTATATCCTTAATCCTGTCTAAAGACCCTTATTAGTAATGCTTTGGGATGCGATTCTGGGCTGGTGATATATATACCCTGAGTTTTGTTGAAAAAATAGACTTCTATATAAAACCTGCAATCTCTTGATTTTCCATCTTACATTCTGTAATCTACAATAAATTCCGATATAGTCCAACCAACAGCTTTACCAGTATCATTGGTATTGGATATTCTTGCACGATCTGCACGAACGTCCCCTTTTACGGGGGACTTTGAGGTTATCGAGTAGGTTTTTATACTGATCCGTATAAGACACCATGATAAAACATCCAAGGTGACGCAGCTTTCTGAATTGTATAGATATATTGTTTAAGCCATTGGCGAAAAAAAAGGCGTTTTATACGGACAGGAAACCAGAGTTCCGCGTCTTATGCGGGTCAATCTAAACATTGTTAGACATTAGCGCACTTAATTATAGCAACCAGATCGATTATGCTGAATCTGAACAAGATGATGGTTATAAATAAAGGGAGGGCGCAAATAAAGACATTTCTAATTTATAGGTTGGGGTTTTTGATATTGTTGGCTCTTCTGTTAACTTCATGTTCTTATCTCGTCGGCGCCTATTACTATCCCTGGTATTATAACGATTTCCACGGACGGCAGTATTTACGTGAACATCTTGTTCCACAACAACTTCCCGAGTTGGGAGAATATAATGACAGAACAAAAGCTGTGATTAATCAGCATCTGGATTGGAGCCGCTTTGCTGGTATAGATTTTTGGGTGGCTAGCTGGTGGGGACCTCAATCCCGTGAAGATGTTACTCTGCTCAACCATGTTCTGTCAAATCCGAATCTAAATGATATTAAGATTGCTGTTTTCTACGAGACAACAGGTCGGACAAATGATTATCAAGACTATGGCAACCTGGGCCCTGACATCACTTACATTGCGGCCAATTATTTCAATCATCCAAATTATCTCAAAATTAATAACAAGCCTGTCCTGTTTATTTATTTAACCCGTGACCTGTCCGGAAGGGGAACACTGCAAAGCAGTTTGACTACAATTCGAAATGCAGCATCGGTTGCAGGATATCAGATATTCATCGTCGGCGATCAGGTTTTTGGCCCTCCGTCGTCTTCTGCAGGTGATATCGCTTTGCTGGATGCTATCACCAACTACGATGTATATGGTAACATGGGCGCTAGCGGTTATGCAACACAGGCGTCAGTTAATTCCTACTATTCAGCACAAGCTGGCTGGAAGGCGCTTGCTCAAGGTGTTAATGTTGGCTTCATTCCTGGTACGGCTCCGGGATTTAATGATAAGGGTGTCCGTGCTGGCCATAAACCATTGTCTCGCAAACTCACGGCCCATCAAGAATTCGGTTCGCTCTTCCGCGCAATGGTTGTTGAGGCTAAAAAACATGTTGACAGCACTCTCGGCAACATGCTCATGGTGACTTCCTGGAATGAGTGGCATGAAGATACACAAATTGAACCGGTACGTTTGATAGCCCCAACCAGTACAGATGACAGCCCATCCGGAAGCGATTATACAACAGGTCTTTCCTATGAAGGTTATGGTGAACGATATTTACAAATATTACGCGAAGAAATAGATCCCTGGAAAGGTTTGGCTCCCGCCGCTCCTGAAAACCTGAAAGTTTTGGAAGACCCGTGAAACGATAGGCTTCTATATAAAACCTGCAATCTCTTGATTTTCCATCTTACATTCTGTAATCTTTGGTGAAATCAGGTAAGGTCTCGATAAAACTTTTGGAAAGAAAGAGCAAGCCTTGAATGTTGATTAAAAGGTGACATTTTTCGAGTGTTTATGTGTGTGGGACAATCCTATAGTCTCCTGTCAAGCAAAAAATAAAATATCATAATATTAATAAGTTACAGCGCCTCATGATTTTGGATATACTACCCCCTTCAGCCCTGAAGCTGTTATTTAGTATTCGGCGAATCTCTCGCAAAGGCAAATCCCCTACCTAATCGTTACCAATATCCGGTGTACTGCACTCAGACAATCACCAATAATCCCTTATCCAGGTTATGGAATTTTAACGAGAGGCCCTGTATTGTCCCTCCCGAGATCCTCAATGGTCTCAACGCCCTTAAACGGGCTCTCTCGCCGAAATAGTAAATATGTTAGTCTATATTCAGAAAATCAGGCTCAAAGGGCTCCTTCTTCTTCATCAATGTCCAGGCTATTATCAACATCTTCGCAGCCAGTTTTACCTTCATCTTTGTCTTAATACCCTTCTCCCTCTCCCTGCCACGGAGTTTGTTGGTGTAATAGATCATAAAGTGACGATCACTAGTAGAAGCAATGAAGGCCGCCTGATAAAGAGCATATCTCAAATAGGCGTTGCCTCTTTTTGAAATAACCGGTACGGCACTCTCTGATGTCTTGCCACTTCGATTCGCATTCAGATCATATCCCGCAAGTTTCAAAACCTGTTTACCATTATCAAAACGGAATGGATTTCCTATTGCGCCAAGGACTTTTGAAGAAACATCAGGTCCAAAACCCGGAATAGTCAGGAGATAACTGTATTCAGGAAATCCAAGACAGATATCTTTAATATGGTCATCAACTGCCCGGATAGAATCTTTGATCTGTTGCAGATCCTCCACCATCAGCCTTGCTTCAAAATCCAAGGCTTCGCCTGCTTCGCATCCTATTGATTCTATCGCCAGATCCCAGATCGATTTTAACCTCTTCTCCTGACCTATTGTCTTAACACGGGGCGCCACCAGATGTACAAACTCGTCATACTCCATACCGGCTATTATCGAGGGTTTTAAGCACCACTTTACTATTGCTAAAGTCTCGGAACACCCCTTCCCAAAATATCTGTCAAACTCCGGAAAATATTGAGCCAGAAGATGATTCCTTATGCGAACTCTTGTTCCATGCTCCTGCTTCTTCAATCTCCTTTTTAAAGACAAAAGACTCCTAAGATCCCTCAAGGGTATGGACGGATAATCGTAATAAAGGCATTTCCCCTGGGATATCAGATCTGCTACATTGGCCGAGTCTTTGTCGTCATGCTTATCCCATCGTCCATCCAGCAACTCACGGTTATTACTTACAGCAACTCCAGATACCAGTACCACATTATAACCACACTTGATTAAATACTCAGCCAAAGGCTTATGATAATTTGCAGTGGGCTCAAGACCAAAAACCACTTTGCTTAGACTGTGCTGTACCTTTAATGCCTCCATATGCATATGAAGTCTTTCAAATCCGGCTAAATCGTTTTCAAAGACAAATCGTTTTAAAAGAGTCTTTCCTGTTGCCGTCCCAAAAAAAGCACGGTGCTTATTCTTTGCAACATCAATCCCTACGATCAGATGCTCCTTCGAGACTCTAATCTTCTTCTTCAATTGACGAAACTCTTTAACTCTGCTACTCTCTTCTGCATCCATTTGATACCTCCTGTTTAAGTTAGTTGATTGCGGTAATCTTCTTTTCTTAACAGGAGGTTTCTTTTTATGCTATATCTCAGATCAATTTCTTTTCCCCCTAAACACTCTACCCTTAGGGGTATAAACTTTTGACCTTTTAATATATAACGTTCTTTACTTATAAA
Organism: Pseudomonadota bacterium; assembly: GCA_043818915.1. Taxonomy (GTDB): domain Bacteria; phylum Desulfobacterota; class Desulfobacteria; order Desulfobacterales. The sequence continues at coordinate 32,637 of JBDRFJ010000070.1, forward strand.
GTTTCAATATCCGATAATATCGTTAAGTTAAAAAGTAAAGAACGTCCCGCATCCGCACACTTTTCGCTCGATTAAGGTAACAGCAATAAAAAATGAATTTATAAGACCAGTCGCTTTGTCAAGGTAAGGATTTAAGCTCCCAACAAGGAAGGTTTTGCCCCATCAGGAGCTAGGTATGCACATTTTGAGCTGTTTTTCCATGGGGCAACACAAGTTAAAGGTTAGTTTATGATGGG
>JBDRFJ010000071.1:0-5880 GCA_043818915.1 Pseudomonadota bacterium
GGCGCTTCACGCGGTAAAAAGAAGTTTAATCGATTCAATTGGTTGTGCTTTGGGCGCTTTTGCTGCAGAACCGGTTAAGATTGCCAGACGATTGGCCGCTAGCGTAAGCAGTAGCATGCCCGCATCTTTGTTAGGCACTTATATGAGAACTTCCCCTGAAATGGCTGCATTTGTTAACGGGATTATGGTTCGTTATCTCGACTTCAATGATGACTACCTGAACAAAGATGGCCCGCACCCCAGCGACAATATCCCGGCAATTTTGGCAATCTGTGAGGCCTTACACGCCGATGGCAAGGCCCTGGCCTGCAGTATTACACTGGCCTACGAGATCGTCGATCACTTGGTTGACTCAGCCGATTTTAACTTTAGGGGGTGGGACTACGTTACGGAAACCGCGATTGGCAGTGCACTGGGCGTTGGGAAGGTCATGGGCCTTTCCAAGCAGGAAATGGCTCAGGCTTTAGCCTTGGCCGTTGCTCCCAATATCGCCTTGTGGCAAACACGTGTTGGGGAGCTATCCATGTGGAAGGGATGTGCCGGTCCCAACGCGGCTCGAAATGGCCTCTTTGCTGCACTGCTGGCGCGCGAGGGTATGACGGGTCCCAATCAAATTATAGAGGGTCCCTGCGGGCTGTGGAATCAGGTGACCGGACGCTTTGACTTGGGTCCTTTTGGCGGCGGAGAGCACCCTTTTAAAATTCAGGAGACTTTTTTTAAACCCAGACCGGTCATGTATACGGTCCTTTTGCCAGTTGAAACAGCCCTAAAATTACGGGGCGAAGTGGCGATTAATGATATTGACTCGATACAGATTTTTCTTGATGCCTTCTGCGTGGCAAGCAGCGCCGGACCCGAGAAATTTGATCCCCATACTCGAGAGACCGCGGACCATAGTATCCCTTACCTGGTAGTTGCTGCCCTTGTGGATGGGGAAATCTCGGAAAAAAGCTATACGCCGGAACGTTTCAGAAATCCTCAAATTCTATCATTGCTGAAAAAAACTTCTATGGAAGTGAAGCCTGTGTTTACCGAAGAGTGGCCCAAAGCCTTCAATTGTCGTATTGAGATAAAAGGTAAATCCGGTCAGATTTGGTCTAAGCATTTGAAAAACCCGAAAGGACATCCTGCCAATCCTATGAGTGATGAGGAAATCGAAGAAAAATTTCGTGGTTTAACCCGGAATATGCTTGGTCCAAAACAGACTCAAACTGCCTTGGAATTATTATGGCACATAGAAGAAGTCGATGATGTCGGCAAAATTTTTAATGCCCTGTCAGTTTGAAGATGCGCTGAAGGAAATAAAAATTGCACATCATTAAAATAATACCGAAGCGGTTAGCTTATTCGTCTGATTATAGTGAGTAGGGGTAGTGATTTGCCGGGAAAGCAGTGAGACTCTCACTCGCTCTGCGGGTGAGAGTCTCACTGAGACATCCAGTGAAATTTCCTTACGATATACCATAGAAATGGAAGCCATCGGTTGTGATAAAGATCATATTCACTTGCTATGCGGGGCGCATTCAAAAATAGCGCCCGGCCGGATAGTTTAGATATTTAAAAGTATAACAGCACGCGAAATTATTCGGCGCAAGCCATCAGTTAAAAAGGAGCTTTGGGGTGGTGAATTTTGGACGGACGGATATTTTGTTGCCCCAGTTGGTGAAAGAGGTAACTGGGATATAGTGAAAGTCAGTTTGTTATTGAAGAATCAATTAAGGTTTAAATTAACCCATCAATTTTATAAAGGTAATGATGAAACTAAAGACTTTAAATAATCGCGTTTTTGCCTGTATAGGAGAGAAAAAGGGAGATCATATACGAGAAAATGCGGGCTTTATTATAAGTCCAAATGGGGTTGTTGTCATCGATACCTGCTGGACTTTACAAGAAGCAAGCTGGATGTACCAGCAGATTAGATCTGTCACAGAAAAAAATATTATTTATGTGATCAACACACATCATCATCCCGACCATGTTTTCGGCAATCAAATATTCCAGGCTCCCGTAATTGCTTCAAAAAGTTGTTTCGAGTATATGCGTTCTTTGATGAAAACAGAATGGACCATCGAATCTTTGAAAAAGAACCCCCATAGTCCCGCAATAGATACCATCGAAGGGTTGCGGATTGTTTTACCAGAGGTCGTATTTCACTCTAGAATGACTTTAAACTTGACAGATCTTGAATTGGAGATTGTCGAATTGGGAGGTCATTCTCTTGATTCCACTATTGTTTATTTGCCCAAGGAAAAGATTCTTTTTGCCAGTGACCTTCTTTTTGTCGATCGATATCCGACCATGAGGAGCGGCAATTTCAAAGACTGGATAAATTCTTTGGAATATCTAAAAAAATTAGATGCAAACGTGATCGTACCCGGACATGGCAGGCTGTGTGGGATTGAGGAGGTTCAGAGCGAACAAGATTATTTGATCGATCTTGAGTTGAGAATAAAAAAACTGAAAGAGATGGGTTTGGGCAAAGAGGAGATCGCTCAGGATCCCAGCATACCCAAGTATTGGGTTAATGATTATAATAGGTTGCACAAAGTCAATATCATGCTGGTTTATGACCAACTTTTTAAAGGATGATAAATGCTAAACTTAAAACTTTCTGTTACCAAATATAGATGATAATTGATTTGCACCAAAAAGAATCCCGGAAATATTAAATGGAGGTTTTGAACATGGGCAAAACGCTTGTCGAAAAGCTACTGAGTGATAAAGTCGGCCATGATGTCGTCCCCGGCGAAACTGTTATTGTAGATCTCGATTTTGTAGGCCTTCATGACGCATCTGGCCCTTTGGCCGTCAGGTTAATGAAAGAGAAGGGGTGGGATAAAATTTTCGATCCGAAGAGAGTAATGTTTTGCACAGAATTCGGGCCTAGTTCAAACCGGGAGTTATCAAATGAACACACCCTTATACGTGAGTTTGCGAAAAGGCACGGCTGTTACTGGCATGAAGGCGGAACCGGCAACATCCATACACATTTGCTGGAAAATTATGTCAACTGCGGCGATATCATTGTGGCAGGTGATTCCCATATGACAACCCATGGTGCTTTAGGCGCTTTTGCCACCGGGATGGGGTCTACGGATATGGTGGGCATACTTAAATTGGGTAAAACCTGGCTTAAAGTGCCATCTAGTTATCTTGTGGAAGTTAACGGAATTTTACAAAAAGGTGTGTACTCAAAGGATATTTTTCTTTATTTGCTCAGTCAGATCGGCACGGAAGATGCTATATACAAGGCGCTCGAATTTCGAGGAACAACAATAGCAAGTCTCAGTATGGATGCTCGCTTTACTATCTGTAACATGGGTGTCGAGGCAGGAGCAAAAGTCGCGATCATGGAGACTGATGAACATACTAAAGCGTTTTTAGAATCATTCGGAAGACATGATGCCTATCGTGAAATCAAAGCGGACAAAGATGCGAAATATGAGAAGAAGATATCTATTGACGCGTCTGACTTAGAGCCACTGGTCGCCCAACCACATTATCCGGATAATGTCGATAAAATAAAAAATATCGAAAAAGTAAAAGTCGACCAGGTCTTTTTAGGTAGCTGTACCAATGGTCGCATAGAAGACATGCATATTGCTGCCAAAATTTTGAGTGGGAAGAAAATCCAAGAATGGGTGCGACTGGTTGTAATTCCCAACTCAAGACGTGTTTTTCTGGATTGCATAAAGGATGGTACATTTGAAATACTGGGCGAAGCCGGCGCGATGATCCTGTCACCGAACTGCGGGCCTTGTATGGGAGTTCACGAAGGCATACCGGCTGATAATGAGGTGGTTGTATCCACCCAGAACAGAAATTTCAAGGGACGGATGGGTAATCCTGAATCTTTCGTATATTTGGCAAGTCCGGCAACGGCGGCGGCTTCAGCGCTTACCGGCTACTTAACTGATCCCAGGGAGGTACTGTAAATGATTAAAAAAAACTATGAAGGTAAGGTGTGGAAATTCGGCGACAATGTGAGTACGGATTCGATTGCCCCGGGACGGTTAATTCACCTGCGTTCGAATCCTCAAGAATATGCAAAGTATATTTTTGAAACTGCAAAACCGGAATTTGCTGCGGAAGTTAAAAAAGATGATTTTATTGTTGCTGGAAAAAATTTCGGCTGTGGTTCAAGCCGAGAGATCGCCCCTTTGCTGATCAAAATATCCGGAGTCGGTGCTGTTCTGGCGAAGAGTTTCGGTAGAATTTTTTTTCGAAATGCCATCAACAATGGCATGTTGCTAATCCAATGCAATACTGACGATATCGCCCAAGGCGATGTCCTTGTCGTAGATACTGCGAAAAATCGAATTGTAAAAAAAGGAGTTTCCAATTTTCAAATTAGTTTTGAATTGGGTGAGATTGAAAAAAAGATTTTAGGCGAAGATGGTTTGCTTAAGTATATTGAAAAATATAACTCACTTGAAGGATTATAACAATTTAAAAAGACGTATTTGGCGAATTGAAAAGTAACGGGACTTGCCAGAGGAGATTAATGCCGGAAAGCTTCCAAAATCTAAAGGCAGATGTTGTTGATAAAGGACTTTGTACAGGCTGCGGGACATGCGTTGGTGTTTGTCCGCATCATTGTCTTTCCATGCAAAAAGAAAGGGGGGAACCAGAACCGGCATTGACGGACACATGCCCCGGTTGTAATATTTGCTATGCCGTTTGTCCGGGTAAGGATATTCCCCTCCGGGAACTTGAGCAGTATGCTTTTGGAACCACCCGCAGCCAGCCTCCCCGGGACATCGGGGTTTACCGTTTCTTTGGTCAAGGGCATGCCACCAGCAAGGAAGTCCGATGGTCAGGGGCAAGTGGTGGATTAGTCTCCGCCCTTATAATATATGCTCTCGATTCCGGTCTGGTTGATGGCGCTCTATTAACGGGCTTTGATGACAGAAATCCTTACTTTACAAAGCCTTGTCTGGTGACTTCAAGCAAGCGGGTTTTAGAATTCGCTCAATCGAAATATGCGATGGTTTCCGTTAATGAGTTGCTTGGAGAGGCTTTTCAGTCCGGCATAAAAAAACTTGCCGTCGTCGGATGTCCTTGCCACATTGAGGGAATCCGAAAGCTTCAGATGAACAATCTTAGGCCTTCTATCGCGAAGATGATAACCCTTATGATTGGACTTTTCTGCGGTTCTCAATTCTATTTCGAGGGGACACGTCATGTATTGGCCGAGGAATGCGGGGTGAACAATCTTCACGATATTCGAAGTCTTCAATACCGCGGCGGAGAATGGCCCGGAGGTCTTATAGTAGACAAAGTAGATGGTGGCCGATTGGAGGTTGAGCGTCACCATTATATATATCATATTTTACTTCCGGGATGGCGCCGTGATCGCTGCATGATGTGCCTTGATTGGTCTTCGGAGCTTTCCGACCTTTCGGTAGGAGATCATTTCGCTGCCCCTGCTGAGGGAGAAACCCCTTTAGGCGAATCTGCTTTTATAACCCGCTCGGAACTGGGTGAGAAAATCATAAAAGATGCGGAAAAGCATGACTACATTAAGACCCGGCCCTTAGAAATAGAATTTATTTTAGGCAGCCCGGGCTTTGAATTAAAAAAACACAGCGCAGGCTATCGCTGGAGGCAACGGCGTCTCTATGGGTGGCCAACGCCGGACTATCAATATGAGCCGAACTTCCAACCCATTATAAAAAAAACGCATTTTGCCCCGGAAAAAAAGAAATAACTCATGTTGGGATGACAGAGCCCATAAGCATGTAGTTCGGACTATTTTGCAAGCAGTGATAACAACCCAATAAAAAACAATAAGTCAGGAAAAGATGACGAAACCAGAAATATGGCTTTATTTAAGACCAGGATGAGCGACCTGTGCAGCAGCAAGAGAGTTTCTCTTGA
>JBDRFJ010000072.1:0-17490 GCA_043818915.1 Pseudomonadota bacterium
AATGGCACGCGAGAGAAACGCCAGGGTGATAATGTGCAACACACCCGACACGTATTGTCTTACCGATTTGGCCAGGCACGCTGACAGGAGTGTACGGGCATTGCGAAACCGCCTGCTGATCACCTTGACACCAGAGCAAGTGCTGCCCCTGCTGGAGGAATACAAGGACATCGTTTTGAGCCTGCATGAAGTCATACAGAAGATGTGTGAAACGGCGGGATTGGATTATACGGTCCCTCGTTCGGTCAAGAGGTTGCTTGGTGGTGATGGTGACGAAAACAAAGACGCAAGGTAAATACACCGGAGGTGGACTTGCTTAAATACTGATCCCGCCGTAAAACACGCGGCCAGATTTCTGCAATTACCGAAGTAGGAAGGATCAATGAAAATGGCAAAATTTAAAGACAGTATTCCTTTTTGCTATTTTCGGAAAAAAGAACTCAAACACAGGCTGTCAACTCTATCCAACTCATTTTTATTTGAAAGGAAAACAGCTGGTTATTAGGCATAGCTGATTCGGCTTTAAACTTAACCTGCAAAATCACATAGTTATTGACAGAAAACTATAGGGGCTGTACTATGGAATTCAACGAAAGGATAATAGATGAAGGGCTGAACCAAGTTCTGTCGATTGCAAAAGAACGAGCCCTTACCCTTGAAAATCTGAAACAGGCTTTGATAAAAAACGACAATGAAAGAATCAAGGATTATGCTAAGCAACTATGTGGATTGAACAATGAAGGTGATCGAATTTCTCAGGGTGTCCACGCAGCAACAAGGGGGTGACGACCGTGCAGGCCTCCCGCGACAAAGAGAGGCCAACGCCCTCACCATCAGGAAGCATAACCTTACCCTTGTAAAAACTGTTACAATCGTCGATGTCTCGGGCACATCTGTGCTTCATGCCCCAGAGGTAAAAGAGCTCCTGCAGCTGGTAAAATCGGCTTATATTAAAGGCATAGTTGTGGCTGACTGGGACAGGCTCATTCGTTTGGACAATTTTAGAGATTTTGCACTTCTTCAACACCTTAAAGAAACAAACACCCTCATATTCCTGCCAGATCAGATAATTGACCTCAATACCCAAAGCGGTTTCTTGATAGGGGGATTCCAGTCGATCATCAGTGGCAATGAACTAAGCCAAATCAAGAAACGAATGTTAAGAGCCAAAGAAATTAAGAGGAAAAATGGTGAGCATCCCAATAGTCACGTCACACTGCCGCTTGGGGTGGGATATGATTACAAACAAAGAAAATTCTTTTATACTGATGACATTCAAAAGATTAAAACACTGTTCAGCCTATTCCAGAATGAAGGCATTTGGAATTACAATGAACTTGAACGCAGGACAGGTATTCATCATAGAACAATATTTAATCTGTTGAGAAACGAGCTTTACATTGGATATAGAACATACACCGAAAAAAGAAGCGCTGAGAAAGCGATCAGACCTGACGGTCGGCAGGCTGACAGGAAGAAAGTCAAACGACAGCCAGATGAAATTATCAGGGTCAAGGTCATTGATAAACCAGCCATTGATAAAAAAGTATTTTTCGATGTTCAAGAGACCATCAAATGCAAAAACAGGCAGTACCACGCAAAGAGATCCAAAGAAGGCCAACGGTTCTTATATTCTGGATTTATCAAATGCGGAGCCTGTGGGCAAAAGATGTATTCTACTTCAGGCGGGAGAAATCATCAAAAGGATTACTACTTTTGCAGATCAAAAAACTATATTTGGAAAAAAAAGCACGGTATTTCAAACTGCTCTACACCTTATCTTCAGAGAGAATTGGTTGACAATACAGTAACGTCTTTTGTCTGTGAGGCTCTTACCAACAAGAAATATATGCTTGGATTAATTGAGGCCTCCCTTGCCACCAACAACCACAAAGAAATGCAGGAAGAAATCGAGACAATAAAAAGTATGCTAAGAAAAATTAAGCAAAAGCGGGGGAAAATACTGGACTTGTTTGGCGAGGGACTTTTTTTAAGAGAGGAACTTAATAGTAAGATTAGCGAACTTAATGACGAAACAATCAGCCTTAAAATGAGGTTGGCAAAAATTGAAGAAACATCTGCGCTGAAAAACAGAATCCGGGGTTACAAAGACATAGAGCCTATCGTTGTGACACTCACAGAATATCCGTTCTGGACTCCGAACCAAAAAAGAACATTTCCAAGAAGCCAACTGCCCGAAATTACACTAACAAAAGATGGAATCACAGCATTTACACTGAGAATCTCTACAGATGTTAACCACATGGGCATGGATTCATGGCGGCCACCAGCATAAAACGCGCCGGATAAGTTGCGCTTGTCACAGCACGGGATATCGTCACGTGACCGTCTTCCATCGGTTGCCGTAGGACCTCCAGTACGTTCTTCTTGAACTCCGGGAGTTCGTCCAAAAAAAGCACTCCGTTGTGCGCAAGGCTTACTTCGCCCGCTTTTGGGACATGACCTCCGCCTATGAGGCCCGCGTCTGATATGGTGTGGTGTGGCGCCCTGAACGGTCGGGTAACTATTAACGATTGATTTCGCTCAAGGAGCCCCATCACACTAAAGATCTTGGTGGTTTCAATCGCCTCATCAAAACTTATAGGGGGCAATATCGTGGGGAGGCGCTTGGCCAGCATCGTCTTCCCGGAGCCGGGAGGCCCTACCATAATGATGTTATGTCCACCGGCCGCCGCTATCTCCAAGGCCCTTTTTACGTGTTCCTGCCCCTTGACCTCACTGAAATCAACATCACTGGATGATGCGGTTTCAAAAATGTCCTTAATATTCACGGTCTCTTGTTCCATGGTATTAATACCACGGAAGTACTCTACCATCTGTGAGAGGGTCTCTGCTGAAAGGACTTTGAGACCGTTTACTACGGCTGCCTCCCGGGCATTCTCTTTGGGAAGGACAATCCCGGCAAAACCTTTTTCCTTGGCAGCGAGTGCGGCAGGGAGCGCCCCCCGCACCGGTTTAACACGTCCGTCAAGTGAAAGCTCCCCAAGGATAAGATAGTCTGAAAGTATATTCTGGGGGATGATTCCTGTGGCCGCAAGAATACCCGCGGCAATCGGTAGGTCAAAACCGGTGCCTTCTTTTTTTATGTCAGCCGGTGCTAGGTTTACGGTAATTCTATCATCCGGAAAATGATATCCTGAATTATGGATGGCAGACCTTACCCGATCCTTGCTCTCTTTGACCGCGGTTTCCGGAAGCCCGACCGTGGCGAACGCGGGCAGCCCCTGAGCAATGTCAACCTCTACCTCTACTACATAAGCGTCGATCCCAAGAACAGCTCCACTTAAAACCCTGGAAAGCACACAGCCCCCTTTATTTTATCGCAAAATCAAATGGTTTGATTAGTCCATTGTCCATCCCGAAATGGCAGCTTTTGTCCCAATACTGCGTCCTCCGTAACCTTTCGATTTTATGGGGCATACCAGACATTGACATCAACATGCAAGGACTTTGTCCCATCTTATTGCAAAAATACAAGAAAATCGAAGTTAAAAAAAGCTATTCGGAGAAGGAAAGTTTTGAACAATTTTATGAACAGCGGGACAACCCTTTCAAAATACAGGAACAAATGGTTGATTCAAAAAAATCTGAAATTTCTACAGGTTACAAAAAAGCATAAAAATATACCTGCTAATTTGAATTGGTTATCCTTTGTTGAAAACCATTTCACAAACCATTAAACAATAGCCCATTTTGCGGCTTGACAACAAAACAGGACTGAATTAATTAATTACCGTCTTTCGTTTTTTAAAATTCTCTGTATACTCTTATTTTCAGTATAAATAACTATTGGCAATTATTAACATACCGTATAACTATTCAATTTTATTCGTTAACAAGTTCAAATTCCAACCATTTAACATTCTTAACCTATATATAGTTTTTTTTCAAAAGAAAAACACAATATATAGTTTTTTTTCTTGACTTCACCTAATCAAGATTATATCTTAAATATAATTATCTATAATTAATTGTCATTAAGAGGGGGCCTCATGAACAAGCAAAAGATATTGATCGTAGACGATGACAACTCTGTTGCTGCCAGTCTTTTGGAAGTCCTGAACATGGAAGGGTTTGATGATGTAGATAGGGCACACAACGGACTGGTCGGTCTGGAAAAATACAAGACGATGAGACCTGATCTGGTAATTATGGATATGGAAATGCCCGTTATGAATGGGTATGAATCATCTCAAAAAATCAAGGAAGTAGACCCTGATGCCAATATCTTGGTTCTAACCGGAGCCCCCGACAGCATATATGCTAAAAAGACTATGGCCGAAGGCTATGCCTCCATCCTTCTAAAAAAGCCTATAACCTGGAGAAATTTACGACAAACAATCGAGAGTTATTTGCCCATCGAGGCACGTGCTTAATCGGTAACAACCTCATCTATTATTTAAAAATCTCGCCCGGCGACACACCCTCTTTATTATTTTCCAGATACGCCTTGGCTTCCCCCACCGCATAAAGGGAACCGGTCACACACACGGCATCTTCGCATCCGGCCTGTTTGATTGCCCTGGCCACCGCGTGGCCCACACATGGTATGACGTCAAACTCTTTGTAAAATGGACGTATGAAAGCAGCCAGACTGTATGGATCCACAGCCCGGCTATTCTGTGGACTTGTAATAATCAGTCGTTGGGCAATGGGAATTAAAGAACAGAGCATCGCACGCCACGATTTGTCTTCCATTATGCCAACTACCAAGGTAAGACGGCGACCGTTAAGATTGTTATTGAGATACTGTTTCAGTGATTCTATGCCGGCCGGGTTGTGAGCTCCGTCCAAAATAACCAACGGCTGTTCTGACACAATCTCCAGGCGGCCGGGCCACTTTACTTCAGCAAGCCCCTCGTAAATCGATTTTTCCGAGATATCGACCCCTTTTTCCTTTAACAGTTCCAAAGCGCCTAACGCTGTAGCGGCATTGGTGATCTGATGTTCTCCACAGAGCCCTACTTTCAGATTTTTCCACTTCCGATGAATACCAAAATAAGAAAACCCTTTTTTTCTATCTCTTCGGACCCTGAAATCACCTCCCAGACGATATATTGGCGCATTCTTTTCCGAAGCCATTTTCTTAATTACTTCAATGGCATTCTTAGTTTTGACCGCTGTAACTACCGGTATACCCTCTTTAATGATCCCTCCTTTTTCGGCTGCAATCTTGGCCAGAGTATTACCTAAGTAGACCTGATGATCGAGGAAGATATTGGAAATAATACTTACTTCAGGTCGAACTACATTGGTAGCGTCGAGTCTTCCCCCCATTCCGGTTTCAAGTATGGCCCAATCCACTTTTTCCTTAGCAAAATGATACAGGGCCATAGCAGTGGCACATTCAAAAAAGGTTGGGGGTTCACCTTGTGTGTAAATCAGCCGGACCGCTTCTGCCGCACCAGCTACAGCATCGTCTGATACAGGACAACCGTTAATCCTAATTCTCTCATTGAATCGGACAAGATGCGGAGAGGTATACAAACCAACTTTATACCCTTCTCTAACAAGGACGGAGGAAAGGATCGCCGCTATGGACCCTTTTCCGTTGGTGCCGGCAATGTGTATTGATCGAAATCGTTCATGTGGGCTACCCAGGCCTCGGACCAGCCGGTTTATGGAATCAAGCCCGAATTTAACCCCGAATTGTCTCAGACGGTAAAGGGCGGAAAGATGTTCTTCAAGTGGAGTAATCATGTGTCTTCTTCAAATCATATGGTAGCCAGATGGATGCTCTTTATTTATGGAGTGTTGGAGTAGTGGAATAGAGTTCAATAAAAACTTTCGAAGCTCAAGTAATTGTTCTTCTATGCCTATCCCGCCAGAGGTGGATTTTCAACACTCCAATACTCCGTGACCGATTACCCATCAAATATGGGGAAAATACGTAATCATCAACTATATCTTATCTTGTTTTTTTCGTGCCTTCACTATTTCTTTGTCGGCACGTTTGTATGCTCTCAGGACCTTAATCGATTTATTTTTCAAAAAAGAAAAGAGACTGGGATGCAAGCGGATAGGAGTTAAAAAGATGCGCGTTTCTTCATGCCGTGAAATGAGCATCCCGGGGATAGTAAGGGATACGGTACGCAAGGCGCCTCTGTTTGCCGCGAAAAAGAGAGGGGATTCTGTGAAGGGGATATCGAGTGGCTCCAAAATATTCTTCGCAACGGTAAGGATTTTGTCCTTGGGACTCACAGTGAGCGCCTTTATTCCTCTTTCGGTCAAAACTGATGCCATGTCTCCGTAAAATGCCCCAAAGTCAACGATCAGGTTTGTGCCGGCTGCCGTGGTTGCCAGATTTACGGAAAGTTCTACATCAAACCCGGCGTAAGATACATTAATCGCGGTGTCCGGCGTATAGGTAACTCCTAATTCATCTAATAATTTGCTTACAAACGCCTTCTTGTCGTAAGCATCAATGGTAATAACAGCAGGCCCTTTCATTTTGGTCTCCCGAGGCAAAGGAGCGCTGTAAGCTCGATTCTCCTTTTTCGATAAAATATCTATGACATGAACGCCTTGTCTGGCAAGATACCGTTGAATGTCCTTTGGCGTGCCCTCCTCCGGATGGTTTATTACAGTGACACAAAGATACATCAATTCGCCGGTTGCACCATGCTTTTTCGAAAAGACCCAATCGCCTCTTAATGTTACTGAGATACCATCACTCAGGACAACCGATTCTCCTTTTTTAATCCCGCTTCCGCCCAATGTGTCTATAATTTTTTCCAGCACGCTTTGCGTGGTAACTTCTTGATCTACGTTAGCAGTCTTTAAATCCTTCCAAAAAGAATTGAGGACCTTCTTTATAGGGTCGGAAAGATTTCCGTCAATATCGAGAAGCACTCGTTGGCCGTCCTTGAGCTCCACTATTGGATAAGCGGCAAGATCCAATATATGCTCTGTACCGTCTCTGCTCGGGAAAAAATAGGACCCATTAGAAATAAGGTCGCCTCCCAAAGGCTTCAGCGCCTCAGATACCACAACCCTTGACCACCTTGGACCTTCGTCCTTGATAGGAAGCACCCCTTTGTCTTTAGAAAGATCTTCTTCTCCGGATTGAACAGTGGCCTGCGCCGGCTCAAATTCATCTAATTTTTGAGGTTCAACAGAAGCGATTTGAGGGGCTTGTTCCTTAGATAAGTCATGGGTCGGTTTTAATTCCGGAACCTGAACATACTGGCCGGGGTAGATCATATTGATATTCTTAATATCGGGATTTATCCTTTTGAAAAGTTGCAACTGTTGCTGAGTAATCTTGGAAACAGGAACATCATAATGTCTGGCGAGGATCGTGCTGATTGAATCTCCGGATCGCACTCTATAATCATAGTAAAGAATGTCTGGTATAACCGGTATGGTTATTGAAGAAGAGCGGGCGGTGTCGTCCTGGGATTTTACATATTTTAAAGGAATGATGATATGTTGGCCCGGATAGATCCTATCCGGATCGGAGATATGAGAATTTAACTGTTTGAACATGGCCAGGAACTTAGGGAAATCCTTTTTGGAAAGGACCCCCTTGCGTTTGAGTATATCCCATATATAATCGTCCTTTTGAACGGTATAGGGCCCGCACAAAACATCCATCCCCTGATAACTTTTGATCAGAAATGTCTTGTGCGGCATAACCGCAAAAGCAGTAGCGCTGAAACAGAAGCAGAGAAAACTTGTTATGATAAGAAATCTTCGCATATGTATATTAATAACCAATAGTTTCCAAGATGTCCATAGCAATCAAGCTATGTATGGTCGCTTACAAAACGATCAGACGCACTTGGAGAACCCACAGGCACGACACACCACACATCCCCCCTCGTGCGCTAAGGCTGATCCACAGTCCGGGCAGACCCCCATCATATCTGATAGATCGTCACCACTAATATTGAGGAAACGCTTGATCACTTTTCCGATAGCATCAGGACACGAAAGGACCATCTCCCCATTTTCCCATATGGGTGAGGGGCACCTAATACCTATCATCTGCTTTATAATCGATTCGACACTGACCCCGGACCTAAGGGCAAGAGATATTAGACGACCCGCCGCTTCTATTTGGGAAGAAGCGCATCCTCCGGTCTTGCCCATCTGGGCAAAGACCTCACATATGCCGGCATCATCGGAATTGATAGTCACATAAAGCTTACCGCAACCTGTGCTGATCCGTTCTGTTACGCCCTGTGTTCGAACAGGACGGAAACGGGGTTTAATCTTTGCCTTTTTCTCACCCTTTCCTATGGTGAGGACCTGCCGGCCTCTGCTTCCGTAGCGATAAATCGTTACACCCTTGCACCCATGCTCGTAGGCCATTCGATAGACCTTTTCCACGTCTTTTACTGTTGCATGTTCTGGAAAATTTACAGTCTTTGAGACAGCGTTATCGGTAAATTTTTGAAAAACAGCCTGAATCCTAATGTGCCACTCAGGATCTATATCATGAGAAGTGACAAAAAGACGTTTCAAATCATCCGGAATTTCCTTCAGGTGCTGTACAGACCCGGTCTTTGAGATGGCTTTTATGAGATCCTTGGACAATATCTTCCTTTTCTTGGCCACCCGCATAAAAAGGGGATGAATCTCAACCAGTTCGTCCCCATCCAAAACTTTACGGAAATACGATACGGCAAACAGCGGCTCCACTCCGCTCGAACAGTTTGCAATAATACTGATGGTACCGGTGGGTGCAATGGTCGTGGTTGTAGCATTCCTCATGTAAGGCGTTTCAGGCCGGTCATATACGCTCCCTTTATAATAGGGAAAACTACCCCGCTGTTTGCCAAGTTCGGCAGAGGCTTTCCGGGCTGTCTCTGAAATAAGCGCCATCACCTCTTCTGCGGTCTCAACCGAACGTTCTGAATCGTAAGGGATACCAAGTTGAATCAACATGTCGGCAAACCCCATAACTCCCAGACCGATCTTTCTGGTTCCCCTGCTCATCTTTTCTATCTCTTCCAACGGATACTTATTGATCTCAATAACATTGTCTAAAAAGTGAACAGTGGTCTTTACAGTCTGTTTTAATTTTGCAGTATTCAGCTTCCCTCCAGTTACCATCTGCAATAAATTTATTGATCCAAGATTGCACGATTCATAAGGAAGGAGCGGCTGCTCCCCGCAGGGGTTGGTGGCTTCAATATCGCCCAGGTCCGGTGTGGGGTTGGCGCTGTTAATATGATCCAAAAAGATGACCCCTGGTTCACCACTTTGCCATGCGGACCGAACAATCAAATCAAAAATATCCCGCGCCGAGGCCCTTTTTATCCTCTTTTTGGTCCTGGGGTTAATCAAATCGTAATCTTTTTCGCTCTCCAGCGCCTTCATAAACTCCTGCGTCAAGGCGACTGATATATTGAAATTGTTTAACTTTCTCAGATCGGTCTTGGCAGTGACAAATTTTTCAATATCAGGATGGTCCACACGGAGGATTCCCATGTTTGCACCTCTTCTGGTGCCTCCCTGTTTTATTGCTTCAGTAGCCATATCAAAGACCATCATAAAAGATATAGGACCACTCGATATTCCGTGCGTAGAAAAAACCGTGTCTTTTTCCGGTCGTATCCTTGAAAAAGAAAATCCTGTTCCTCCGCCGCTTTTGTGAATCATCGCGGTGTGCTTGATTGTCTCAAAAATGCTCTCGATCGAATCTTCTATAGGCAATACAAAACAGGCGGAAAGCTGGCCCAAATGCCTCCCTGCATTCATAAGAGTGGGAGAATTCGGCATAAATGTCAGGCTCGATATAAGTTTGAAAAATTTTTCCTCGGTTTTTGATGTATCTGCCTTTGGATCAAATTTAACATCCGCAGCCGCCACGGCATGAGCTACACGGCGAAACATCTCCTCAGGGGTCTCAACAGGATTCCCCCCTCTGTCCTTTTTAAGATACCGCTTCTTCAAAACAACCAGGGCGTTTTCGGAAAGTTTAATGGACATTGTTTCACCTTACATTTTAATACATAGGACGCGGATTTTCGCAGATACAAGTTACTGTTGCGAGTTGCGGGTTACGGGTTTCATTTCGAATCTGTCCGTGGGGATTATAATGAATCTGTTCACCTTATTACCTAATCTATTATATAGAATTTTCATAACCTTCCTTTTTAACTCGCAACACGCAACCCGTAACACGCAACCCTATACTTTCTCTACTAAATCGAATTTCCTATAACCTCAGGCCAGTAATTTCTTCAATCCTTCTTCATCCAGAATTTCTACCCCCAAAATCCTGGCCTTATCTAACTTCGATCCCGGAGTTTCCCCCGCAACCACATAGGAGGTCTTGCTGCTTACGGAGCCGGCCACTTTTCCTCCCAGCCCTTCAATCTTTGCCTTTGCCTCGGCCCGAGTTATAGACGGGAGTGTACCGGTCAAAACAAAAGTCTTTCCCGCAAGAGGGTGTTCTCTTACAGCAAATGTGGTCTCCGGTATCACACCCGCTGCAAGGATCCGGTCGACGTTCTGCCGGTTTTCAATATTCTTAAAAAATGCGATAACGCTTTTTGAAACCTGCGGGCCTACTTCTTCCACAGCAAGGAGTTCTTCTTCGCCGGCCTCCATCAATCCTTCAAGGGACACAAACCGTTCGGCCAACACCTTTGCAAGATGTTCTCCCACATAGCGGATACCAAGTGCATAAATAAAGCGGGAAATAGTAGTCCTCTTGCTCTTTTCAATAGCAACAAGGAGATTGTCGGAAGACTTTTCCGCCATCCGTTCCAGGTTGATAAGTGCATCGCGGTTCAAGCTAAAAAGGTCTGCATATGATTTTATTAAACCTTTTTCCACCATCTGTTCAATCAGTTTATCACCCAGACCATCAATATCAAGGGCTTGTTTCGAGGCAAAATGTTTTATCCCTTCCTTTATCTGGGCCTTACAACTGGTATTGATACATCGTCGCGCCGCCTCCCCCTCCAAGCGGACAACTTCTGAACCACAGACAGGACAGAGGTCCGGCATCTTAAACACGGGCTCTTTCCCTGTCCTTTTAGACAAAATCACCTTTACCACTTCGGGGATCACATCGCCTGCCCGCTGTACCAGGACAGTGTCTCCCTCGCGTATATCTTTTTTGGCGATTTCGTCCTCATTATGAAGCGTGGCCCTACTGACCACCACACCTCCCACAGAGACCGGCTCTAAGTGTGCCACAGGCGTAAGGACCCCTGTACGCCCAACCTGTACCTCGATCTTCACTAAACGGGTGGTTTCCTGAGTAGGACGAAATTTGTAAGCAACGGCCCAGCGAGGACTTCGGGATTTTTCGCCCAGCGTCTTCTGGAACTCGATGTCGTCGACCTTGATTACTACGCCATCTACCTCATATGCGAGCTGATGTCGTTTTGACTCGATACCTTTGTAATACTCGATCGCGCTCTCAATCCCCTTGCATCTATGCACCAGGGGATTGACTCTCAGTCCCAGGGATTTCAACCCATTGAGTATAGCCCAGTGCGTATCAAATAAAAGGCCTTCCACCACACCGATACCGTAGCAAAACATCTCTAACGGGCGTTGGGCCGTTATCTTGGAATCGAGTTGTCTCAGGGAGCCGGCAGCCGCGTTTCGCGGGTTTGCAAAAGGAGGTTCACCTTTTTCAAGCCGCTCCTTGTTAAATTCCTTAAACGCGTCTAACGCGATAAAGACTTCTCCGCGAACCTCCAGCCTTTCCGGGACCGGAAGAGAAGAATCGGTAAGAAGGGTAAGAGGCACCGTTCGAATGGTCCTGACATTTGTGGTAATATCCTCTCCGGTAAAACCATCTCCTCGGGTAGATGCTCTTACAAGCTGTCCGTTTTCATATATCAATTCAACCGCTGTCCCGTCCATTTTCGGTTCCGCGGTGTAGGTGACATGAACGCCCTCCCCCAACAATTTCTTGACCCGCTGGTCAAAGGCCCTGATCTCATCCTCGTTAAAGCCGTTTTCAAGGCTGAGCATAGGGATGGTGTGCGGTACGGCCTCAAATTTCTCCAGAGGCGGAGCACCGACTCTCTGCGTAGGAGAATCAGGCGTAATCAACTCAGGATATTTTTTTTCCAGGTCTACAAGCTCCCGCATCATCCGGTCGTATTCAGCGTCTGATACTTCCGGTTCATCCAGAACATAGTAGAGATAGTTGTGCCTGTTCAGTTCTTGCCGGAGATATGCTGCTCGTTCTTTGATGCCTTTATCCATAACTATCTCAAATAAATTAAACCCGAAATCCGAAGCACGAAGCACGAAACAAATACAAATGAGCAAAGCACAAAATCCAAAACCAAAGATTGGAAAATCGAGGAATTAATGTTTTAAACATTTGATATTTGAATTTC
The DNA here is from genome assembly GCA_043818915.1 of Pseudomonadota bacterium. Classification (GTDB taxonomy): domain Bacteria; phylum Desulfobacterota; class Desulfobacteria; order Desulfobacterales. The sequence continues at coordinate 12,342 of JBDRFJ010000072.1, forward strand.
GGATTTGTTTCGGATTTCGATATTCGAATTTCGGATTTCACGGATTCCCGAAAAGCATGGCAATTCCTCAATCCCTTACTCAATTCCTCAATTTATTGCATTACAAACAGTATAAATCACCTCTGACGCCACACGACGCGCCTGTTTAAACTCGGGCCGGGAAAAACCTCTCCGCCATTTGCCGTCGTGCAGTTCGTCTGAAACAATCAAAAGCCCCCCCACCTCCACATCGCGAAACCTTCCCACGGCAAAAAGGGCTGACAATTCCATTTCAACAGCAAGGGCGCCTTTTTTTTGAAAGTCAAACACCTTCTCCTGAGTCTCCCGATAAGGAGCATCCGTGCTCCACACCCCTCCCTGATGAAAGGAAACACTATGCGCCACAAGAGCCTTCTTTATCGCCTTAACCATGTCTCCGTTTGGCTTAAAACACTCTCCTTCAATCGGGTATAGCCTTGATGTTCCTTCCTCACTAAAGGCCCTACTGACAATAATAATATTTCCGATCTTGACATCTGCCTGAATCGATCCGCACCAGCCAAAAAACAAGACTTTTTTTGCTCCGAGCGCAACAAGCTTTTCCAGAATCAACACCGCATAGGGCGCGCCGATCAAAGGGCCCGCCACGGAGATCCCTTCTCCTTCATTGAGATAGAGTCTGCTGTTCAATAATCGGTGGGCGCTCTTTCCTGGAAGAGAAAAACGGCGATACACCCTGTTCAGATCAATTTCCGAACTGACCATCACTGTTATTGGCCCAATATCAGGATCATTTTTCTCTTTTGTGGGACGAATGATTTCTATCAATATACCTCTCTTAGAGAGATTAAATCAAATCCCGTGTAATCGCCTGTTGTATATTGGTCTCCTATTGCTTCATCATAATGAAGGGCCATTCCATTGTCGTTTATTATCTCACCTGCCCACAAGGCTCCGTACAAGTCTCCGCTGCTCTTTAAGATTGTCTTTGCATACGGCGCATAAATGCACCCGAAAAAATCGGCAGAATTTTCTATGACAATATCTTCCGTGGAATTGGAAAAAACAATCAAATCAGCAGGCATTCCAGAACTGCTCATAATACTTGCATCCCCTTCCATATGGAGGCCGCCTGTCAAGAAAATCTTAACCTCACCGCTTATATTTAGGACAGCTCCTTTGCTCAAGACAATATCTGTAAAATAATAGCTTCCTGAAGAGAGATTGAGAGTATCCCCCTCCGCAAGTATTAAATCATCACCGTCTAAGTACGCCTCATCGATATCAAAATTGTCATTGTTAAATGTTGCATTATCAATATAAGTGTCAAGCTGATCGCCCAAAGGGTTTGGATCGATTCGGTCTATGGAATCTATGTTGCCGGTAATTGTGGTGTTGTCTGATGTCAATGCTCCGGCTGTTCCAAGAGAGTCCTTGCCAAGCTTTACATTTCCGTTAATAACAGAACCTTCCTGCAGAATGATCTCTCCATTGCTACCCAAAGAACTATTTCTATTTGCCACGGTAGTGTCATAACCACCTGTCGTTGAATCATAGCTGTCAGCGATGCTCTCATTCTTATATTCTACCAGTTCATTTCCAAAAAATGAGTGCTTAAAAAGCGGCTTTCGCTTCAGTCTTATAATAGCCCTTTTATTTATTTCCGCCCCACCGCTGTTTGGAAGAATACCTGCAGAGTCAATCTGATAGTACGTGTCATCAAATATCCTTGTTTTGTCTCCCGCGCTGTCCTCTACTGTTAGGTATGATATTGTATATCTATTATTATAGCCGGATACATTTGATGAGAAGCCCCATTCCGCGCTCCCATCTCCGGAAATTTTTTTATTAACAAGTATTCTTGCGGCCTCCGCGATACCCGCGTCTGCGCATTCGGCCCCCGCAATGCTCATCTTGTAATTGCCTGAGATCTTGAGTTCGGTATTTGTCGCCATCAATGCCGCAGACCCCAAAATAGCCAAGAGAACACTAATCAGCAACACACTAACCAAGGCAATACCATTTTGATTGCCAACCAGTTTTTTCACAGAGACCTCTCCAGCTATTTTGAAAAAATTCCCCAATTCCTTTTTCACATATTCTGTGGAACCACAACGACCGAGCAACAAGCCCTTCGATACCCTCCATTTTCGGAATAATTAGGATCACTTTTTTCAGTTCGGGCATCAAGGGTGATAACTGTTTTTTTCCCGTCCTGTGTAACCTGGAGATCAACGATATTTTCTCCTACCGGTTGAAAGTTTCCTTTATTCACCTTTCGTTTTAATACCCATGGAGACGTATTCGTGTAAACGGCATAGCTCACTACGCTGATCTCACCGATTTCCGTTCCTTCCGGATAATCGTGTTGAAGCCCCTGGTTTCCACTACTATCCGGGTCTGTATCAATAGTCAATTTTATGCCTGAAGTTTCTGTTACACCGGCATATTCATATATCCCGGGTCTCCCGATATAAATAATGTCGCCGGCTCTTATCTTGTGATCAGATGTTTTTACTTTTACCAGGGTACTCCCGGCACTGACACCGCCACTGTTGGCAACAACAGAGGGGTTTGTCTCATCACATATGGCAGCCACAATTGTGATAGTATCAGGCGACTGGGAATCTCCTTGGGTAATTTTCAGGGGAAAGTCAGCGCTGCTCAGCGTAATCGCAACAGGCGAAGTCGGCTTGAACGCTTCCGGAATTTTTGCTGCAAAACTGCTGTCCAACCTTCCATTCTCTGCAAGCTTAACATTAAGGCCTGCGTATCTTGCTTCACTTGAAATTAATTCGATGCAGGCCCTTAGATTCTGTTTCATCCCCATTATCTGATCTTGAACAGCATATACTTTTTGCTGCGAGTTAAACACACCATAGGCAGTCGCTATTACGAGCCCTAATATGGCCAGAGCAATAAGAATCTCTATCAGGGAAAAACCGTCACTCTTTTTCATCTTTTATCCATCACACTTAACACTCCCTCACCCTTGATCAGCTATAAGAGAATTGAGCACCACCTGCCCCCTATTCCATTTTACAGTAGCACAAACATCCTTTGTCCCTGGCGTTGTTCCTTTGGAGACTAACCATGTACGGGTATAGATCCCGCCCGAACCTTCATCCGCATTTATAGGATTATTGGGATCATCGTGACTCCCAATATTCAAGCCGACCTGTTGGTAATCTATGCTTCTTAATTCAGCTATTTTATTCTTTGCCAACCTGACTGCTGTTGTTTTTTCCATGCTTAACACATTGAATTTTATGCTTGTAATGAGCATAGTTGCTGACCCAAGCAAAACGATCATCAAAACAGTAACGGCTATCATCAGTTCCAAGAGGGTAAAACCTTCTTCCCGTAAGATAGGACATCTATTCATTTATCGCACCACCTTAATCCTGCCGCATAGTGAAACCTTTATTTCTCTCGTGCCATTTGAATTCCCGATTTGCACCGTAGCTGTGGGGCTTACCATCCCTCGCGCGCTAAAGACCGGATTGTTGCTTGCAGCAGCCAGACATACCCCGGCGTTACTTAAACTCCTCTCTGATGCTCCGGTAAGATCCGTCCATATACTATGGTCTTTGTATTGCATTTTATAAGAATTGTTCTCAATGTTGAATAAGACCTTGATATTCCTCTTCTGAGATACAGCCTTCATTTTAGCGTACTGTAGATCGGAAACAAGTGCGCCAACCGCAGAATTCAAACGATAAATCGGAAGAAGGTTTTGTAAGACAGGAACGGCAATAGCAGATATAATTCCAACGATTGCAATCGCAATGAGGACTTCAATAAGCGTAAACCCATAACTCGGGGTCTTAATGCCTGAGACCCTTGTAAGACGCACGATAGGGATATTTTGAATGTTTTGAGAAGGAAAAGAGGCCAAGTGTAGATATCCCCTGCAAGTCTTACCAGAAGAATCGATGTTGGTTTAGCTATCAGAGACCTTTGCAAAACGTGACATTTTTTCGTCAGGCAAGGAAGGCGAGAATTTTAACCGGAGGAATACATTATGTATTTCGAGGATTAAAATTTGAAGCCTGACGCCGCATCACGGAAAAATGGCAGCTTTGCAAAGGTCTCTATCAAAGATTATGAGGTTTGTTAGTACATTAAAAAAACATGACTTGTCAAATATTATATAATCAAACCAAGTTAAAGGAGAAGAATAACCGAAGGCGGTGGAAAAGGGGCAGGCAGGGAAACTTTGAGTATTGGAGGAATAATCGGGGCATTAAAAAAGATGATTTTGCAAAAAGTCTTGAGTTTGATAAAGGATGGCTAAGTAAAAAGGCCCGAACAATAATCATGTTCGGGCCTTTGAAAAAATCTCGGCGGCGTCCTACTCTCCCACATAGCCTCCCATGCAGTACCATCGGCGCTAAGGAGCTTAACTTCCGTGTTCGAAATGGGAACGGGTGTTTCCTCCTCGCTATAGCCACCGAAAACTGTATAAACTATATTATGTCGACAATTTGATTACAAACTTCTTAGATAAGCACTTCTGCTATGAGAAACCTTTGAAAAACATTCCCTATTTCGCCATCTTTGAACTTTAATCCTGCCGATGGCCGGAAACATTTTTCAAGGTTCTCAATATATAGAGAGTATTTATGGTCAAGCCGCACGACCGATTAGTACCAGTAAGCTAAATCCATCACTGAACTTACACACCTGGCCTATCAACCTTGTAGTCTACAAGGGGTCTTGAGTTTCCCGTGTTTCCACGGGAAAGGGATATCTAATCTTGAGGTTGGCTTCCCGCTTAGATGCTTTCAGCGGTTATCCATTCCAAACTTAGCTACCCAGCTATGCCACTGGCGTGACAACTGGACCACCAGAGGTTTGTCCATCCCGGTCCTCTCGTACTAGGGACAGCTCCTCTCAAATATCCTGCGCCCACGACAGATAGGGACCAAACTGTCTCACGACGTTTTAAACCCAGCTCACGTACCGCTTTAATTGGCGAACAGCCAAACCCTTGGGACCTGCTACAGCCCCAGGATGCGATGAGCCGACATCGAGGTGCCAAACCGCCCCGTCGATGTGAACTCTTGGGGGCGATAAGCCTGTTATCCCCGGCGTACCTTTTATCCGTTGAGCGACGGCCCTTCCATGCGGAACCGCCGGATCACTAAGACCTACTTTCGTACCTGCT
>JBDRFJ010000073.1:0-12391 GCA_043818915.1 Pseudomonadota bacterium
CACCCACACTGCCGATCCTGCTTTCAACGAATCCGGCTTCCGATGAAACTCAACGACATCCGCCTTGCCAATCAGTCCCAGCCGAAATGAGCGAAGCCACATGCTGTACTCAATGCGGATGTTACCTCTGGATTCCCGGTCCGCCGTATGAACCCGCTCGTGCATAATTCTGCCTTCAGCAGTGAACAGGTTTTCATTCCATATCTGTTCAATATGGATTAGAGCGCACTGCCGCTCGCAGAAAAGTATGTGCTGCAAGGCGGAAAGTGGGATGAGGTCGTCTTCTGAGTACATATGAAAAAAATCCTGAAACTTTTCAGTATCAGCCTTCCTCCGAAATAAGGTTCACAATAAGCCGAATCATCAATTTCTTCTGCCCCGGTTCACTGGTGGCCGTCAGAAGAGCAAGCGCCACGAGCGCCTTGTTGCTGAAGCTTTTTTGATCCAACAAGTCATTCTTCTTGAGAAATAACAGGAAGAGAAAAGAGCCGATCCTTTTGTTACCATCAGTGAAAGGATGATCCTTGATCACGAAATAGAGGAGATGGGCCGCCTTTTCCTCAACACTTGGATAAAGATCCTTGCCGCCGAATGTTTGCTGCACTGCTCCGATAATTCCGGCAAGAGCATTACCACGTTCCTGGCCAAAAATTTCACTCGCCTCTTTCCTGACCATTAACTCTTTTTTCAAGGTGGCAATGGCCTGACTGGCCTTATCAAACTCCAGGCCGGACTTGGCAACGTGTTTTGTCTCCAGAGCCGGCAGATTGTTTTCGTCATATTGCAGAAGAATCTGCCATGTCCTTGCATAGCGGTTGACAACTTCCAGTACCGCCAGCCCTTCGTCACTGACAAGGTTATGACTTTCCAGGGTGCCTGCAAGCAGACTCAAAATCTGCCGCACATCTTCAACCCCTTTCTCGGCCAGTCTACGCTGATTAAGCGAATAACCACGCACCAGATGGTCTTTTAGAATGGTGGTAGCCCAGATGCGAAACTGGGTGCCGCGTTTGGATTTTACACGGTAACCGACCGAGATGATCACATCAAGATTGTAAAAATTAGTCCAGTAGCTTTTTCCATCCGCAGCAGTTATCCGGAATTTCCGGACAACTGCCTCCTCAATGAGTTCTCCCTCCTTGAAAACATTTCGGATATGCTCGGAAACCGTCCGTTTATCTCGCTGAAATAGGTCCACCATCTGAGTTTGTGTCAACCAAACTGTCTCATCCTTCAATTTCACGTCCAGAGAGGCCTGCCCATCCTCAGATTGATACAAGATAATTTTGCCAAGGTCGGAATTAATGCTTTCGATCTTTCCTGCTTTTCGAGTCATTGTTATTGCTCCACGTTGCTACTTTTTTTCCTTCAACCGGCTTATGGCTTTCCTGTTCAGCCTTTGCAAGGGGAGTACAATTTGTACCCCAGTAGGAATTCAACTCTGTGTCACGCTACCACATTTTCTTGAGATAATCGGTAACATTAACCGAATCAGTCAACGGAACAACGACATCGCCAAACGAAAACTACCACTCGTTCTTACACAGTGTCTGCCGGATTTCTTTGCTTTTGAAAACTACCAATTTTGTTTCCACGTTAAATCCCTTATCACCTTAGTAGGCATCAGATGGTGGGAGGCATCAAAAACCATCAATAAGCTTCGGTTCCAATCCGTCCAGGTTGTCAAGCTCAAAACTGCCATCCGGGTTTACTGACAATGTTCTGTGTACTTTGGCTGAAGAATATTGACCGGCTTTACTATTGTGTTGCCACCAGATAACTTTCTCAACCGCCATGCTTCCTTCGGGGCGTGCTGATGAGGCATCCCCTTCAAAAAGTTTGGGCAATACTGCTTTGATAGTTTCGGCATCATCATTGTTAAACCCGGTCCGCTCTGATAATTGCGGATTCATACTACCAAATGTGATATAGGTGGCGCTATCCACCCGGTGTTTCATGCCCATTCGATCTGAACTAATATCACTTTTTCCTTTTGCCTCTTCTGCGTTTACACTCTTAACTATCTGAGAGCTTGTAATACTAACCGGTTCTACGCTAAAGGCAGATTGAATGGTCACTGGACCACGAATAGGGATTGATACTCCCGATGCATCATCTCCTTTAGCAAAAGCAAATAGTTGCCCAAAGGCACGTACATCAAGCCACTTTTCACAAGCCAACTTAGCCGTCACAACCTTCTTTTCTGGCTTTTTCTTGTCAACCTTGAAGGCATCTTTTCCTAATCCAAACTCTGTCGATTCCGCTCTTGCTTTAAGGTTTGGCATACCATCAATTTTCTTTTCATCCGATTGGACAAAAATGGAATGACCTCCTTCCTGCAAGCGGTCACGGATTTTTCTTTTCAGGCAAACATCAGAGACCTCACCAAAACCATCGTAATCTATACGTGGTCGATTACCGTTTAAGGGATCACCGTTGGGATTAGCATTTTTAACGCTGAATATAATGGCAAAATCAATTTTATTTTCCAGGCTCATGACCTATCTCCTTCCAATTATTAGTTTTCGTTATTGGTTTCTTTTTTATTGCGCCAATCTTGTTTCTGGCAATGATACCCCAGCAAGAATTCACCGGAGAGGGGTTTTTCACTGGTAAATTCATCTGGTAAAAAAGCTGAATGAACCATATCGAGATCTTTCTTACGGTTGGTTAAAAAGCCAGCCCGTTTCCCCTGTAATCTCTGCATATAGGGCTGTAATCCCAGCTCAATATTCCGCCAGGTCGAAAAAGGCCGATCCGCAAAACGCTGCATTAATCTTGCGGCAGTTGTCGGCCTGCTCTCTCCTCCAACATTCAAGGCAACCTCTTCGATTCGTTCGGCGATTGCCAGCAAGCGACCATATAAATAATCCCTTGTTTTTCTGTCTTCTTCTAATGTCATTGTATATTCCCTCCGTTTTGTTTGATCAGGGTGGCGCATGTAAAACCCTTTGAACAAGGCACAGGCAACCCCGAGATGTTTTTCCCACTCTGCATTCTCACTCTTCATGTTAGAAAATTTTTGAGGAAGCCTTTTTAAGGTGCGATTACTGGCCCGGCGCACCGCTGAAAGCATTACATCCCGAGGAAAAGGACGACCATCAACAATGCAAGGCAATATCCGCTCCAATAAACTTTTTTTCAGGGTATCATTACTCTTTAAAATGTCCCCGTAGGCAGCTTCTGCAATAATTCGGGGAACTGGGGTACTCACCGGCCAGATTGTTTTTTTGATGACCTTTTTTGGATTTTTGGAATTTGAATATTCTTTTGTGTGGCGTTGAGGCCAGGAAAACTGGATGTGCCAGTCATGAATCCGATCCAAAAATTCACTGGCAAGAAGTTCCCGGTAATAGATGATCCCCATTCTTCCCGGTGTTGCCGAATCCAGGCCCATTATTACGATTTGTTCATTTGGTTCCAGCTTTGCCCTATACCCACGCAAATAATTGTTGAATTTAAAGGCAAAGGATTCACCAAGGTCTATGCTCTGATCTATCCGATCTTGTGGTTCCATTGACGCAACTTCTGGTTGCAAAAGTATATCATCCTCCATCATTGTCCATGATGCCTTCAATGGTTCAGGAATTTTTTTACCAGAAACAGCCCAGGTAACATAAACTTGATCACCATTGCGATACCTCTGACGTGAGATAAGATAACGCAAAGCATTATGGGCTTTTTGAGTAACTTCAAAGCTAACCCCCGAAGCCTGCATACCGTTCGTATCTGTAAAACGCCCACGAAAGGTAAAACCAGATTTGTCGTTGGCAGAAACGAGCTTGGCCTTGTCTCCAGTATGACGCAGCTTGGCAGGATGATTAGAGGCCAATGTCTGCTCCAGAGCAGAAATCAAACAAAGTCCCTTGGCACCTTCCCCCATAGCATCAAAAGCTATCCAGCTCTGTTGTAAACTTTGATCAAGCCAGGTTTTACTGCTTTTATTGCCAGGCGTTTCAACAGTCCAGCAGACCAAGGCAGAACCCTGCTCAATTTCAGGCCGATCCTTCTGTTTTCGCTTTTCTTTTGGGAGAACCGGTAATACTTTAAAAATCAACGGAACCGGATTATCTTTATCTATTTCATGAGGCCAATCTGCTAACAGCTCATTGTTATCATCAACATACAGAACATTGGCAGAAACTAAATTCTCCACCACACGCCCTTGATTAATATAACGATAAACGGAAATGGCTTTTTCATGGGCATAAGGAGAATTACACCAATTTGACAATTGTTTTTCGTAGCCAAGAAAATATGGCTTTTTAAGCCCACCATGGCTTGCATAATCCTTAGCGACATACTGAATTTTATCAGCTAAGGGATGGGGAGCCTCTCCACTGCTTCTGCCAGCTGACTTCTCCGTGGCAGGTAAAACAATCTGTGTTTTTTCAAGAACGGAAGCTCGTTTAAAATTACCATCACCATCTATGACGATATTAATATGGGCATTTTGTAAGGTGTGGCTTATAGGCATCATCAGTTCTTCACCTGACAAATCCAATGCCATACCCGCCTCATAAGTCTCATACAGCTTTGCCATCCAGCTCATAATAAGGCCTCCTCTTTTTCAACCGGAAGGACATTCTCATCCAGACCAAATTCCTTGGCAGTCATCTTACGGATGAAGCGACTGGCTTCGCACTCGTCTGGTCGTGGAAATTCCAGCACACCGCAACGCATGGTAGCATGCCAGAACCGACTGAATAGCTCATCCTTACCTGTTTCATCCGGATAATCGAAACCATGAAACATCAGGCCGAAACCAAGCTCGTCAATATCATCATAGGCACCTTCCCCATCTCCAAACCGGCACGGCTCCACATAGGCCTGACAATCACGGACGCCAAGAAAGATATCCTGTCTGCCGCCTTTTTCCAGCACCCGCTTGGCGATACTGAAATGCTTGCCGTCAATACGATCATTAGCAAGTTCGGGGCGGTATTCATTCCATTCAAAATGTGCCTCTACTTGATATTCCACATCGTGGAGAAAGGTGTAAATAGCCAGGGAATTTCCCCCACCCCAAACCAGGGGCTTTGTTCCCTTGGTTTGGGTTCTGAGAGGTTTCATAACCCGCACCTTATCAACATGCCAGATAATGGTAGGTTTCCAGTAGATGGATTTCAATACCCCCTTGATGGCCTCGTAGGTCGGCACATGGTAGGAGCATTTCTCCCCGCCCGTCTTCGTTACCGGATCAGTGAACAGGGCATAACGCCCCCAGACCCGAAAACTGATACTGTTTTTCATAAAGTCACCTCCTATATTATTTGCGTATCCATTTTGCTGACTTCATCGGTGGACAACCCAAAATCTTTGCTATAATAACGTTCATCCAGATAATATATTCCCTCACCTTCCTGCACCGGTCTTACTGCCCCAGTCTCCTGTAATTGTCGCCAGACATTAGGAAAGACATTGACGCTGTACTTTTGGGCCTCTTTCAATAGTTGAAAGGCACTGGCAGGTTCAAAATCGGCGCAAAGCCCGGCAATAATCTCCTTTCCCTTATCACCATAGGGCACAATCACTGCCTGGGTGGGGGAGTCAATGGCCTTGAATGCCTTGCCGGCGGTCTTGAATGATTGCTGTAGTTTAATAGCATTTTTCGCCATACCGATATTTCTGCCATTGTTACTGAGGAGGCTAAGTAATGTATCACGTCGCCCTGCCTGTTGCTCTGTCAGGGGATAGGCCATAATGTTTGCCCTTTCATAAAAATAATATGAAAAATAGAGACTCATAACTTCCGGATCTAAAAACTCAGTCTCATCTTTTTCAGAAAAAATACGCAGGGCTTTTTCACGACCCTCTTTAATATCATGAAGCATGTCAATAGTTTCATCTTGCGGGTTCACAACATAGACCTGTGCCATGTCCAAATTGCCATTTCTGTTACAGCGCCCGGCTGCCTGGACAATGGAGTCAAGGCCTGCCAGGAAACGAATAACCGAATTAAAATCCACATCAACCCCGGCCTCTATGAGCTGAGTGGAGATACAAAGCACTGGCAATTTATCGTCAAGTCGCTGTCTTACCGTATTGAAAATTTTCTTTCGATGGGCGGGGCAGAGACTTGTGCTGAGGTGAAAGAGAGAGTCCTCATCGACGCTGTTATGACAGATATCATAGAGTTTCCTTGCCCATTTCTTGGTGTTGACAATAACCAGACAATTTCCTTTTTCTTTAAGCTGTGTAATCATCAACTCGCCAAGCTCTTGTTCTGCCCAACCATTCTGGCGAACTAAATTCTTAATCTCAACCCGTTTGAACTGTTTAAAGACCTTTGTCATATCGTCAACCAGTTCATGGTCGCCAGAAAGAGTAAGTTGTCCTTTGTCTTCCCCAAATTTCAAATCATCTAAAAGTGGTTGGGTTGCTGTACAGAGGAGCATCGTACTTCTTGCATGATCCACAAAAAACTGGATAGCATTACAAAAAAGATGAACGCAATTAACAGGTAAGCTTTGAATTTCATCAAATATCAGTACAGAATTGGCAATATTATGCATTCGCCTGGCCCCACGGGTGCCACCTCCAAACAGGACTTCCAGAAACTGAACCATGGTGGTGAAAATGATGGGCGCATCCCAATTTTCCGTCACCAGCTTTGAATGCCAGGTCTGGGTCTCTGGTTCAAGATTAGAGTGATGCTCCAGAACCCAGGGAAACTCATCACCATCCCGCTCAAGAACCTTGCGAATCTCTTCGGCGTTTTGCTCAATAATGGAAGTGTAAGGGATAATATAAATGACATGGTCAAGTTTATGTTTCTTGGCATGGTGAAGGGCATAACGCATACTGGCAAAAGTTTTACCTCCTCCTGTTGGCACGGTGAGGGTATAGATCCCCTGAGAATTTTCTGCCTTTTTTTTGCATTGATCGGAAATTTCCCGGCGGGCTGTATCAATTTCATTACGAACCGGAAAGCTTGCGAGTTTGTCTTCCAGGCGATCAATAGCAATTTGCCAATCAACTGGTAATGTTGAACGGACTCTGACATTCCCCGGATTTTCAAAATCGGCGCTATCAATTCGGTCGGCATCAATCAAACAACTGAAAAGAAAGCGCAGAAAAAAACCAAGCCTGAATTGTTTTATGATCTCAGACTCATTTTTTTCGGGAGCAACCAGCCGAACAAGTTGATTCCAAAATTCCCGCAGAAACGCATCAGTGGTTAGCTCATCAAGTTTACTCAACACTTCATTTTCAGCAGTTTTGAGACATTCCAGCAGATGAGTCTTTTCTTGATCTTTGTTAATCCTGTCAGAAAAACCATTTTCGCCACCAGGTTTCAAACAATCAAGCAAGCCCCCATGATGGGAGGCTAAACAAATCGCCAGAATTTGTCCAACCAGCCTACCTTGAACGCCATACCTCTGAAAACGTTGCCACACCCATTGAGCTCCGGCGGTGGAATGGTCAACTTTGCCTTTCAACGCCTTGGCATCCACATATTCATCATCAAGATCAGGGTTCAACAAGCCTGTCGCAGATTGTATGTATGTCTGAAATTGTTGACTGTATTTGCCAAAATCATGTAGTAATCCGAGCAACTCACCTGCATCGGGGGCAACGACCTTTTCCGCTAAACGACGACAAATCAGGGAAACTTCAATTAAATGTTCCTGAACAGTTTGATCTTTGTTATCACATTTTCTACGATGGGCAATGAAATTGCTTGACTCCATTCAAACGGGCTCCAATTTTGTTTTTCTCGTCAATAGCGTGAATGAATCCGGCCTTGTAAAAAGCGATAGCGGACCTTCGACCTCCATCTGAACTTTGTACCGCTTTACATTCATAAATTGCCTCCTTTATGTGCTATTCAAAAAAGAAACTATATTCATAAACCTTCGTCATAAACCACCTTAGATCATTAAATCATACCATAACCCCGCCAGACAACCTCAATCCTCACTGTCAAAAGCAATAGAAAACGATCGGGCCATTTCTGCGACATTTTTCAGATATTCTTCCAGCGGCTGCCATTCGCTCGGCGGCTTTCCTTCCAGGCTGTGTGCATAATATTTTTCAGTCATAATGTAACTACTCACAAATCCTTCTACAGTCTTTAATTACAATTATACCACGCCCACTCCCTTAAATAATTACCGAGCAAGAATTTTGCGGTGCAAAATTCTGAGAAACGGTGAAAGAGTGAACCGGAGAAACGGTGAATCCTTCTGAGAATCGGTGAAACGGAGAACCGGAGAAATGGTGAGCCGGTTCCCAGCACTAAAAACCAATTTTCCTTTGAGGTTTATTGAGTTGGAGGTGCCAAATTGGCATCTCCAATTTTCCAACTCCTTTCTTGTCAATTCAAACATGAAATCTTCTGGAAAACGTTCGATATTCCTTCTTACTGCTCTTTTCAACTGCCCCGTTTCGACTTCGTACAGTTCAGCCAAGTCCCTGTCCATCATGACTTTTTTACCTCTAAGAAGGTATATCTTCCCTGTGATCCGTTCCATTGGCACAATATCCGTCATCCGCCAAAATCTCCTGTCTTGAGCCTGGGCATAAACCTTTTGATTTAAAAACCACCATTCGCTAAATTATTTCTCCTATATTTTTTAGTATACTACCCTCACTCCCCCAAATAATTACCGAGTAAGAATTTTGCGGTGCAAAATTCTGAGAAACGGGCTAAGAGCGAACCGGTGACAGGGTGAAACGGGGAACCGGAGACGGAAAGAAGTCGAGAACCGGAGAAACGCTGACCTGTATCTCCAGTTCCCCGCTTCCCCCCATCACCCCTTCTCCGCTTCTCCGCTTCACCGCTTCACCGCTTCATCATTATCAGCCACTTATCCGCGTCATGAATCATTCTTACAATCTGTCCCATAATTTCTTCATAAGCCGTATCCAATTCATGGCACTCACTGTCTTTCAAGTATTCACATCTTCTGGCAAATTCGACCCATACTTGCGTTTCGCATGCTTCGCTTTCCGCGTCACTTAGCTTCGCAATAAATGCCGCCTTATAACGTCGCTTTCGCCACGCTTCAGCCAAATTTGCGCAAACAGAGCGAGACGAACGTCTTATTTGATCGACCATAGAGTACTTTTCTTCAGGTGGAAATCGCTTCGTTATATGAAAAATTTTCATCGCCGCATTCATTGCATTCTGAAAAACCCGAAGGTCCTTGTAACTGTTTATCTTCTCACCCATTCCCCGCTTCCCCCTTTCCCCGGTTCTCCCCCTCTCTCCGATTCTCCGCTTCACCCCTTCTCCCCCTCTCCGACTCTCCGTTTCCTCTTCAATAAATCCCCCTCATCCTCTCAATCTCCCCCTTCAACTCCTCCCGCAAAACATCCGGGGCCAATACCTCCACCTCCGCGCCGAATTTTAAAACCTCCCGCTTGATCTCCCGCAGGTCGGAAACCGGCAGTGTCAAAATGATACCCTTGTCTCTTCTTTCCTCGATCTTTTGGCTCTTGTGCCAAATCTGCTCTTTGACAAACCCTGCAACCTTTGGCGAAAAGGAAAGCGTTACCTCCATGGTTTCACCACCATAAAAGATTCCGAAATGTTGGCGCAGATAGTCTTTGATTGGTAACAGGTCCTTGGGACAGGCTATCTCCCTTTGAGTCACTTCATACCCCTTGATCCTTGAAAGGGCAAAGGTCCTCACGGCATCCCTTAGCGTGCAGTAGCCGATGAGATGCCAGTTCCCCATGTAGTTGAGAAGGTGCAGGGGACGGATATCCCTTTCCGATTCCTTATTACTGTGCGGGGAATAATAGATTATTCTTGTGGATGCGTTTTTGAGGAGTGATTCTACCACTCTCTTAAAAAGATCTTCCTCGATGCCGTAGTACTCCACATTCTTCAGGGATATTTTTTCCGCGACATCCTCAACGGCAATCCCCATTTTTTCTGAAAGGGAAGCAAATAATTTTTCCAGGACGGAATTGAGGGAGGCTTTTGTCTCTGAATCGGGAATGGAAGCGGCAAGCCGTTTGGCTAATACAAGGGAGACAATCTCTCCTTGCTTCAGCCATAACGAAGGGAGTTCAAAGCCATCGTCGGTATAATAGTACCCCTTCTCTTTATAAGAATACTCAAGAGGGGCCCCCATTCTGTCACGCATGAAATCAACGTCAAGTTGCGCTGTCTTTGGGGACACCTCGAATGCTTCGGCAAGTATACGAGCGTTCGGATATCGACCAGCCTTAATCTCGCTGTGGAACCAGAGGTAGCGCTCGTACGCAAGTTTTTTTGCCACAGGTACACCTTAGGTTATTTTTAACCATCTCAAGCCTCTTCAGTAAAAGCAGTAGAATACTCATGTCTTTCTATAACAAAAAATACCGCTCAATTGAGGATAATATATTTATTATACAGCAATGATCATGCCCAAAAAAGCAGTTTCCGGGATCATGTATAACCGGATGAATTCGAAGTTGAATTATCAGATGAAGAAATGAAGCCGCTTTTTCACTGTAACGAAACGTTACAATAAGAGGATTTTCGGAGGTGATTCGGTGTAACGTTTCTACACACTACAGATATTTTACTTAGGCAAGAACGGAATGAAAATAATGTAGCGATACTTGAGCTAAAACTTTTTATATTTTCACCGGAAAAGCGATTAAAGTCAAACTCTTTTTTCTAATTTTTCGGCGAGTTAAATTATGTCCTCTGTCCTCTGTCGTCCGTCATCTGTCTTCCTCCGTCTGAGCCGACCGGGACGTCCTTTGGGCAACAGGCCGTTGAAATTTGACATGTCACGGTAAAATGTGATACACATTTATACGTGACATACAATAATAACAGGGAGAATGGCTATGGAAAGGCAGAATGTAACATTATCCTTGCCCAAATCGCTATTGAAGAAGGCTAAAGTTATTGCAGCAACCAGAGACAAGTCCCTGAGCGAGTTCTTAAGAGAATCCCTCGAGGAGAAAGTCAGAGATGCTACCGGTTATAAAAGGGCCAGGGAGAGACAATTGAAACTTCTCAGAAAAGGGCTTAACCTTGGAACAAAAGGCCTCATTACAACCACAAGAGAAGAGCTTCATGCAAGGCGATAAAATATTTCTGGACACAAATATCATTATCTACGCCTACGATGTCACGGCTGGGAAAAAACACGAAATAGCCGGTAAGGTTATGTCTGATTTGTGGGATTCGGGCCTTGGAGCGCTCAGCACTCAAGTGCTCCAGGAATTTTTTGTTAATGTGACCAAGAAAATACCCAAACCACTGGACGTAAAATTGGCAAAAGAAATTGTGACTGATTTGCTGAGATGGGATGTTGTGGTTAATGATGGTGAGTCTATATTAAACGGAGTGGAAATTCATTTGCAGTATCAATATTCATTTTGGGATTCTCTTATCATTGAAGCCGCCACAAGGTGTGGCGCAAAATTATTGCTGTCTGAGGACCTATCTGACGGACAGATCATCAATGGTGTGACAATCAAAAATCCTTTTTGATAAACCGCATTGTCCAAATATATCCCCAGCGGGTGTAGGCCGGGGCCAGGCATGGTTTCATGCTGTCCTTACTCTTTGTCACCCCTGGAATCATCCAAATCAAGTTTGACGAATTCGTAAAATTCCCACAACGGGCCTGCAAGGTTTCTTATAATGTCGTGGGCAACCGCGAAGGGACTCTCGATTATCTCCTTTTCTGCATAGCGACAAACCTTATATCCGTTCTCAACAAAATACCTCTCTTGTTCCTTTTCATGCTCTATTTGGCGCTCTGTTTTTTCATTGAATCGTTGAGCATCACATTCGGCAATGAGACATTGCTCAGTCTTATTCCCCCGGCCATCTGCTTGAGACAGTGAAACCAGAAAATCGACACAATAGTCTCCTATCTCTTTTTGTGGAACAATCTTGAGTTCTGCAGCGATATTGCGATTCCATACGTGCGCTATCGCATTCAACGACGTAAAAAGCAGCCGCTCAATTGCCAAATTGTCTGAAACATAGCATGAGTGCTCGTAACATTCCGTTTGAAATATGCGGGCGTAATACTCCCCGATGGTTCGCGATACCTTATCGATAAACCGCTGAACATCATCCGGGACGTTTCGGTCTTGACTGTCTTGTTGCATGGCACACATTTTCACTCATCTATAATGTTAAAGAAATCCCTATCATCAGGAGCAAAGTCAAATTTAATTTGGTAGAGCAAGAATGATGCCCAGAATGGACACACTGAGCGTCACACATAACTATTGGTATTTATTGCCTAATCATTAGCCCAAAATAAGGATGGTTTTTCTGCTGTAACGAAACGTTACAATAAGGGGATTTTCGGAGGTGATTCGGTGTAACGTTTCTACACACTACAGATATTTTACTTAGGCAAGAACGGAATGAAAATACTTGAGCTAAAACTTTTTATATTTTCATCGGAAAAGCGAT
>JBDRFJ010000074.1:0-3477 GCA_043818915.1 Pseudomonadota bacterium
GGCAAACTCCAGTCGGGATAGACCCTCCTTCCGTTTGCCAAAAATGTATATCTGGTTCATCAACATTATATCATTTTCTTTCTTATTGCCATATGGCACAATTATAGGCGGGACTACATCAAGATATTGGCACATCTCTTCTTCAAAAATCGCTCAATTTAGTTTAAGACCCTTATAAAGAGACTCCAATTTTCCCAACCGTTGGCTGATATCTTTAGCGATTGTTTCAGCATCTTTCTCCGGCACATTGTTCGCAGAAAAAACCTCGGGCCACCCCGCGACAACCTCATGAACCTCCTCAATTACATCCACCGACTGTTGCCGCCGTTTTATCCCAAAGTGCTTGGCCTCTTCCAAGAGTGTTTCAATCTCCGGCGGTCTGTTATCAAGTCCGATGCGCAGCACGTGTTCGCGGTTGAAACCGATATTCGGTACCAGGTCAAAGGCCGGGCTCAGTCGCCAGCCGGTGTCATCATGCAGCATGAGGAAATTTTTCAGGTGGTCATCGGTGTTGCCGATCATTACATTGAACACCATCTGCCTGTAAAGCCTCTGGAGGTCCTGACCCGGTTGCGTGGAAACGTGCTTGATCACCTCTGCCAGGTCCCTGTAGCCGGCATAGTAATATCCGTCGGCCTTGAGCAGTGACTGCATGCTGATTAGGTGATTGCGGCCGCCGGCTTCGTTGATATCGAACCGTTTCACCAACAGGCATTTTCTGGAACCTAACGCTAAAAGCCTGCTATCGGCTGTTTCGATGCCCGCCCTGCGGCCTAACTCCATAGCGGCGGCCTCCAGACTGACAACGTCCAGTTGATCCTTGGCACTGGCAAACTTTGCCAGGTATGAGCCTTTTTCGTCCTCGACAAGAGCCTTGGGCCTGGCCCCGCCCGGTGAACTGCCTGCCTGGAATAGCAGGGAAAGTTCATCGTCAGCCGCGGCAGCAGGTTCTTGCTCGAATTTCTCCGCCAGCAGGGCTAGTTCCTGCAGATGACGGCTGGAAACCCCGGTTGTTTTCAAATCCAGCCGACCTTCCTCCACGTAGCTTAAGGCCCCCAATCCCTGATTGCCCAAGAGCTTCAACAAGTAAGGAACACGTTGTTGGCTGCGTTCCAGTTTGTAGCGGCGGACCAGAAGCCTCCGCCCCCAATCATCCGGCAGGCTGTCTTCGAAAACGCCATGGACCCCGGCAGTGGGCCGGTCAGCATTAAATGGTTCCGCGGACAAAGGCAAACGCAACGGATCGAGTGGAAAGGCCCTCGGGTGTTCCAGGTATTCCGAGACATAGCGGAATTGTCCCGCGAGCGCCCCCCAGGCATCAGGATCGGCTACGGCCAATTCGCCGGCCTTGACGACTTCCCCGGATGGCAGGGTTAACCATATATTGAGCCTTATCATTTCTTCCTCTTCCGTTTGCCGCCAGCCCGCTGTCGTTTACTACTTTTTTTCTCGAATTTTGCGAACAGGTCTTCCTTTTCGGCAAGCACATCCTGCCAGTCGTCGAGCCGGCCGAGGATGCTGCTGGCTGCCAGCCAGTTGCCGATCAGCGTCTTCGGGGAACCTTTTTCCATTCTGCTATATGACTGGCGGGTTAAGCCAAGCCGCTGCGCGAACAGATCCTGGCTTTCGTTCCGGGCCAGGCGCGCTTCTTTCAACCGCTCCCCGAGCTGTTTCAGCAGGGACTCAATGTTTGCGCCATTGTTAAACATATATAACTTTATAGCATAAAATGCCTACTATGTAAAGTATTTATTACCGAGTAATTATTTTCCGTACCAAACGGCAAATTATAGCAGGTATAACGTTTGTTCCGAGGGTTGTAGGAAAATTTTAGCCATGGATAGCCGGCAACATTTCTTATATACATAAGGAAAGACATCTTTTACTGCGATGTGCGCAGAGAAATTGAGGACAACCTCCTCGGAATTGATCCTGATTCAATCGCAGAAATTGCGCTGATTATCTGGTGCGGAGCCAACTATTCCCAGGCGGGCGCGGAACTATGGATTACAGATGTGGCCTTGAGAACCAAACAGAAAAAATGGCCGGCAGTCAATTTGGAATATTTTATCTCTCAGAGATCACAGAGCCACTGAGTTTTTGAGGAGATTTACTGAAAGGGGAAATCTCTTTAAACTGCAATCCCGCTGTTGCGTGAAATTATTATCTCTGAGAACTCTGCGAGCTATAGGAGGGTTTTCGTCAAATAGGCCTGCTATTCTCCTCAAATTTGCGAAAATTTTGTCTCGTTCTCACTCTTTTTCGTCACGGACATAATTCACGGACAGCCTCCTATCGAACGGGGTGAGCGGGCGAGAGGACAAACCAGGACAAGCCCGGATGCGGAAAGGAGTGTCAAGAGGAAGTGTCTAAGCGGTTTCCCTCCCTTCTTTCTTCGGGATCGAGTCAAAAATTGCTCAATTTAGGTTTAATTCGAGCACAAACAAAAAAAGGACGTAACTATTGCGGTTACGTCCTTGAAATGACTGGAGCCGGCGATGGGAGTTGAACCCGCGACCTACTGATTACGAATCAGTTGCTCTACCACTGAGCTACGCCGGCCAAAATGTTAATTATGTTGATATCACGCGTTCTTAGTGTTGGTCAAGCAAAAATCAAAAGTGGGGAAAATTGCCCCAAATTGGGCATAATGGAGCGCCAAAAACGCTCCATTTTCGCTCCACAAAAATCACCTGGTGTGCGATGATGCACGCCCCCTCTTTTCGCCAGATATCAATAAGTTAGCGTGGTGGTTAGACGCATGCCTTTGTGCAAGACCTTCACGGTACTACTTTGAGGTCTTCAAGCACCACGGCGAGGTCCTAACAGGTAAAGGGTACGTATTCTGAAAGGCCCTTGATAGCCGCCTTATACGCCTATTCACTGACATATTCCGGGGGGGGCCGTTGCAGGGAGATCCGTATCGGCGAGGTCGGTTTCAAGAGGATTTTTTTTGGTGTTGGTCCCGTAATTGTTTTACCAAGGTTTTACCAAACACTATTATGCACTATCCGGTAACGTCCTATAATCATTACCTCACATAAAAGTCCAGGATTCGCTGAAATCCCGGGCTTTTATGCAACCTAACCTGTTGATTTTATATTAATAGTCCCAGCGGGACTATTAAGTAACAGCTAACTACTTGAAATAATTAGATCTGGACCAACTAATGTTACCTGTTTTTACCCTGTTTTTACCCCGAATTGGTAACATTTTGGTAACAATAATTTGCGGAATACCACCTGACTCTTAATCAGTAGGTTATTGGTTCGATTCCAGTACGGCCCACCAGGAAAATCAAGGGTTTACAGCAATTAAGGCTGTAAACCCTTTTTTCGTTTCTTCTCAAATCTTGGCAATTTAGGGTCGTTTTGCGACTCGAATGCGCCTCATTATTTTGATGATGTTTGCGCTTTTTTCATTCCTTACGAGGTTGAAGGGGACGCTCCCTTCGCTTCCCCCTAAAAAAGAAAAAGG
>JBDRFJ010000075.1:0-4138 GCA_043818915.1 Pseudomonadota bacterium
CTTATTATCTTCCACGATTTCTTTAAATACTTGATTCATATCTTTCCAAAGCACCTTCAGACCCATCTCGACTTTGTTGTCCATATCTCGCAGGAGGCCCTTTAATTCAGAATATCGTTTTCTCAGCAAACTCCGCAACTCTTCCGCGCTTGACGCAATGGTGCAAAACCTTACAGGCAGGACCGTATAATCTTTCATGACCTCTTCAATGACCCGTTCGTGGGTGGTCATATTTTCTCGATTGATGACATACTTGGTCATAGGTGTACTGCTGATTACAGCGCTGATATCTTCATAGCCGATGGTTGAAACAATATCTCCTCGCCCGCCGATACCAATTGCCCCGAAATTGCGTCCTTCGTTGCTTTCAATGATACAGTAAATGTATTTTCCTTCTCTGGACATTACAATGCTCCTTAGCCAACTCAGACATTTTCGAAATCAAAAATAGCCTTGCATAACTCCTAATCTTATGGAGCTATATATTAATAATCAATGCTTATGGTTTTCAGAGTCTTTGGTATTCTTTCAATCTTGTCAGAAGCTTTAACCCTGGGTTTATCTTCTTCCAGCTCAAGTTTCAAGTCCTTAACCTCTTTTTCAAGGCATGCAAGCTCTTCATTTATTTGAGTTATCCGCCTGCTGAGATTTGTCTTTTCCTGATTCAGCCGCGCCTTGTGTTTTTCACGAATAAATACCTCCAAATAATCCGCGCGAGCACCATGACCTCTTTGGGTCAAGCTAGAGCTCACGCCTCTTTTGAGATTTGAAGCACCTCGTCGTTTCGTCTTCATTCAGTTCTCCCCCTTTTGGATTGAATATTGAAGGAAATAGTCGAGTAGGGAATTTGTCGAGTAGTAAGTAGTTAACCACTCGACCACTTTCCCACTCGACCACTAACCACTGCCCAGTGACTAGCAATATTTATCAATCAACCCTGATATAACTTCCTTAACCCGGTCCTGATTGGATTTGCTGCCGATACGACTTGTCTCCGATGCCAGAACGTCAAGGCAGATTTGCCGGAAAACTTTATCTTTTTTGTTTACCGATACCTTCCGTACCTGAATGGTCTTGGCAATCATATTACAACCCCTGACGGTGGGTGCAAATTCATAGACATCAGACTCCCTCAGACCCCGAACGATCTTGACGATCTTGTTGGCATCACCATTGGAAAGCCCGGATTTGGCTCTGGTTATGTTCACCTCTGTCTCTTCATCAAAATAATCAAGATCTAATGTAACCATCCGATCCCTTAGCGCATCCTGGCTGCGGTGAACACCGGCATATTCCTCTGGATTGCTGGTAAAGATAGCATTAAAGTTGGGATCAACCTGCATATAATTACAATTACCTTCACGGACAGACGGAAGATCCAGCATCCTCTCCTGTAACACTGATAAAAGCACGTTGTTTGCCTCGGGCCTGGAACGTGTAAACTCGTCGTAAATGAGTGTAAATCCGTACTTGCAGGCCACGGTGAGACGATTGTCCACCCACAACTTCTTTGTATCTTCCTCGGTCTTGAGGACAGTATGAATGAAGTTGTCAACCACCTTGCGACTGCGATATCCATGTTCACCGCCAACCAGGTCTGAAGTCGAAAACTCCTCATCGCCATGAATCATGACAACAGGACGGCCGATTTTGCTGGCCACGTGCAAAGCTAAAGTGGTTTTGCCGGTTCCGGAAATTCCACGAAAATGCAGGGGAAAGCCAGCCTTGATATAGCCGAGAGCTCTCTCTGAAATATCCTTAACATATTGAGTCTCTATAAAATTCGGCATGGAATTCGGCTCAAGCACGGTTGTTATTTGCTCCATAGACATCTTTCCCTCCTTAGAACTTGGTTCGCTTCGCTCACAATTGGTTAAATGGTCGAGTGGTTGAATTGTCAAGTGGTCAAATAGCGGTGGTTCTAACGACTTGACCACTTGACCAAACTCGACTGCATTCCAACTAACTGACTTCTGCTTACTGTCAAGACTCCCGTACCTCCGCACGTCAGGCAGGGAAGATATGCGCCTGCACAAACCCCTTTGCCATTGCAGTCAGAGCACTTTTCGATCGGCTCATTAATACTGACCATGCCTTTGGCGCCGCAAACCTGGCAGGTTAGCCGGCGTCCCGGCTGAATGCCGGTACCCCCGCAATAAGCACATGCAATGGCCGGTTTATGGATTTTAACCTCTTTCCTATTGCCGCAAACCTGGCAGACGGATATTTCAGACAGAAGCTCAAAAGGATCGGTTCCCTTTCCATTACAAAAGGCACACTTTATTGTAATATCATTTTCAGTCTCTTTAATAATATCCGCACTCAATATATTTTCCTCCACCAACTAAAGTGAGCTAAAGTGCCTAAAGTTGAGGAATGCGCCTTCGGCGCTGCCAATTTTAATTTTTTCCATACAACGTTGCTCGCTTTGTTTACGGCTAAAGTTATAATCAAGCCCTGAAGATATATAGCACGCCGAAGGCGTACCACAACTTTAGGCATTTTAGGCACTTTTTACTCATCTATCCTATGGTACCGAATTCATTAGGCATAAAAAGGATAATCAGCTACTTAAAATATAATGGGCCTTCTTTCTCCAACTCATCCTCATCAACAAGCTGACGCATAATCGGAATCAGGGATCGCCAGTTTTCGACACCTAATATTTCTGCGATTTTCGTCATTTTAATCCCATCCGGATTATCATTCACAATGCTTATGACTCTAGACCTTAATTGCTCCCTTTCTTCAATCTTTTCAGTCAGTTCTTCAGTCTTTTCAGTCAGTTCTTCAATCGGTTCTTCAGCTTCCTCTTCAGCCAGTTCCTCGACAGCCTCTTTTGCCTCCACAGCAACTTCCTTCTTTATTTTAGCAGTTTTAACAGGCGCCCCTCTGGAAGTTTGCATAGAAGCTATTAATTCTTTCCACGCAGATGCTGTATTACTTATTTCGGTCTGTATCGCCGCCATGAAGTCACGTGTTGTCGCCTTACGTTCACTCTCCGCAGCATTAAGATCAGATATGAATTCACCTAAGCTATCCCTTAAACTGTCTCCCATCTCTTTATGAGCCTTTTGCATGTCATGCATAAGACGTACTGTATCTTTTCTAAGCCGGCCCACATCAGCGCTTCTCTGGTTCTTTCCCGCTACTCGCTGATTTTTATCTTCGTCCGCCGATGCCTGGCGTTCACTCTCCGCGGCATTAAGCTCCGACATAAATTTGCCCAGCTCAGCCCTGAGTTCAGCTCCCATCTCTTTATGGGCACTGTTGATGTTACTTATTAATTCGATAGTGTTTTGCCGACTTGCAGCGGTTTCCTCTTTGATTGCAGATATCCTTTCTTTAATATCAGATCTAAGATTAACGCGTTGCTCATAGGCACTTTTCACTTCCTCAGCCAATCTTCTTAAATCATCTGCATTCGACATTTTTCCCCTCCTTTATCGTTACCGTATAAAGACATACCTGGGAAAGCATTCAGTGCCTATAGAGGGGCAAGCTACGCGCCTCTAAATCCTGAAGGATGCCTCGTAAATTTCTACTGGCGAATCTGACATGAATACAGCATACTCACGTAGATTGGCTTAATTGGTTGCTTGTTGCTGGTTTTGACTAATGACTACTTACCCTAGACACCGCCTGCCACTGGGTTTGAATCTTATCTCTTACAACATCAAATTCTTCCAACATCCCTATCATTTCTGCATCACGATCACTCTGCTGAACCCTGAGTGTATTTACCATGGTCTTAAAGTCTTTAATTTTGACATTTTTCCCTTTTGATAGAAGCTTTTTCAGCGCAACTCTCAGCTCTTCCTGTTCGACCTGGAAGCATTTGAGCGATTTTACGATCTTCTTTTCACGCATTTTTTGCCTTTTCAGGATATCTTCTCTTATTGCCTCAATAGCATCCGAACTTGAGCTGTTTCCACTGAAAATGATGTCTCTTAAACGCGCAATCATTTCTTCTTCTTCTTCCTGGAAAAGTTTAAAGCTCTGCTCTGCCTCTTGCTCCCTCTGCATGCGGCGTTCGATGACATCTTTTATCATGTGCTCGAAGTCCTTTTTTCTCAGGCTTTCCGATTTTGCAAGGTTGTCCCTCAACAGGACAATCATTTCCTCGAGCTCTATTTGA
>JBDRFJ010000076.1:0-16080 GCA_043818915.1 Pseudomonadota bacterium
GCCTCCATATTGATCTTTCCTTTTATTGAAAACCGGTGAAAGAAACTGGCTTATCAGATAACCGTGAGCTGCATGTATCTGTATCCCATCAAAACCCGCATTTTTCCCTCGCAAAGCAGCCTCGCCAAAACCTTTAACCAGGTCCGCTATATCATTGAAATCCATCTCCTTTGAAATATGTTCAGTAAAACCGCTTAAAGCCGATGGAGCAACAGGTGTTTCTCCTGTAAGCTTAGGATTTGCAAACATACCTGCATGCGCAAGCTGAACCATGATTTTCCCCCCTTTTTCATGGACAGCATCCGTCATCTCTTGCAGACCAGGGACAAGCTCGTCTTTGTAAATACCTAACTGCCATGGACTTGCCTGCCCCTTCTTGCAAACATATGTATGTCCTGAGATGATTAAACCAACCCCTCCCTCTGCAAGCTTAACCATCAATTCTATAAGCTTTGGCGTACATGATCCATCATCTCCTGCCATCCCTGCCCAGGTCGCTGAACGAACAAATCTGTTCTTAATAATCATTCCATTAATTTCTGTGGGTTCAAACAGTTTTGACACAACAGCCTCTCATATAAAAACTACTCGGGTTGTCAGGTTCACGGTTCACGGTTGGCTACTCGAGCCAATTCACGTGCCAGTTGCCAAGCCCCTGCCCGCTCGCCGAGCTTGCGAGGCAGACGGGTCAATATCCTCAAAACGTTCAATTTCCATCGTTCTCTAACCTTGAACCGTGAACCCTGGAACTGTGAACCTGAGTAGTTACTTATTTGCAAATTTTTTACTAAATCATCATCTACAATTTACCCAAAACCATCAATATTCCAAGAACTATGAACAGTAGACCAGCTCCCGTCCGAACATAGTCTGGTCGTATCAGGTGCCCGAGCGTGCTTCCCAAGAGCGTGCCTATCAGACTGGTAGCTATCAGAGCAATTGAAGCCCCGAGAAAAATGCTCCATTTTTTCCCGCTTTGAGCGGCAAGTGACAGTGTGGCTAACTGGGTCTTATCACCGAGTTCTGCCAAGAAGATTACAAAAAAGGTGCTCCATATAAGTTTTAAATCCATAGTAGCCTCAAAAATTTCCGTTTATTTTTTACGAGGTCACTACCTTTTGCCGTAAATACAAATCGACAAGTGTCAGACACACCATGGCCTCGCATACAGCGTTTATTCGAGGGATGGCTGATACGTCATGACGACCCTTTACTGAAATGTGAGCCGGCTTATTATCAACCGTAATAGTTTGTTGCTCAATCTCTATGGAGGGAATTGGTTTAACTGCTGCCCGGACAACAATCGGCTCACCATTTGAAACCCCTCCAAGAATCCCGCCGGCATTGTTGCTCAAAAACCCGTTAGTGCTGATCGGATCATTATTGTGGGAGCCAAGGCTTCTTGCGGATTCAAAACCGGCCCCAATTTCCACTCCCTTTACCGCACCAATGCTCATTAATGCCTTGGCCAATTCTGCATCTAATTTATCAAAAACCGGCTCTCCGAGTCCGGGAGCCACCCCATGGGCAACAACTTCCACAACACCCCCGATTGAATCCCCCGCTTTTTTGACCTCTGCAACACGTCTTGCCATCTCTTTTACAGCGGATTTATCAGGAGTGCGAAAAGGATTGTTATTCACTTCTGCAAGATCTATCGAAGACACTTTCACACCTCCCAGTTCGAGGGTGTAGGCAACAACAGAAATCGATTCCACAGATAGGACCTTTCGTGCCACAGCCCCTGCGGCAACC
The DNA here is from genome assembly GCA_043818915.1 of Pseudomonadota bacterium. GTDB lineage: Bacteria > Desulfobacterota > Desulfobacteria > Desulfobacterales. The sequence continues at coordinate 1,756 of JBDRFJ010000076.1, forward strand.
CTCCCCACTGTTTCTCTGGCAGAAGCGCGACCTCCTCCGCGCCAATCACGAATTCCATATTTTTTCTGATACGTAAAATCCGCGTGCCCTGGCCGGTAGAGATCTTTAAGCTCGTTATAGGCACTGCTTTTTACATCACGGTTTTCCACCATCAGGGCAATGGGAGTCCCGGTAGTCAGACCGTTTAAAGTCCCTGAAAGAATCTTTACCTGATCCTTCTCCTTTCTGGCGGTAGAAGTCGGACCGCTCCCAGGTTTCCTGCGATCGAGATCCTCTTGAATAATCTTTTCATCTAATGGGATGCGAGGGGGACATCCGTCGATAATCACCCCAACAGCCTTTCCATGAGACTCTCCCCACGTGGTAATCCTAAATAGTTTCCCAAAGGTATTCCCTGCCACAATGTCCCCCTCTAAGGATTTTGTTTCTTAGGAGGCTGTCCGAGAATTATGTCCGTAACGAAAAAGAGTGAGAACGAGACAAAATTTTCGCAAATTTGAGGAGAATAGCAGGCCTATTTGACGAAAACTTGCGGAAATTTGGGCCGTTTCTCACTCTTTTGCAGTAGGATCGGAATTCTCGGACAGCCTCCTAGTGAGCGTTATAATCTCATCCGCTATCTCATCTGCCGATTTATTGGATGTATCTATTATATGGTGCGCAGCATCCCGGTAATACGGAGTTCGCTCGAGCAAGACAGTTTTAATTTCCTCCATTGAGCCCTTGTCGGTCAAACCCGGTCGTTGCGATTCAGTTTTATCGTCTTGCTTCATACGGTTTTCAATTGTTGTAGTGTCGGCCTTAAGCCATACCACGACTCCCTGTTTACGAAGCAGTTTCCTGTTTGCCGGGTTGAGTATTACACCCCCCCCTGTTGCAAGGACTGTTTTGTCCAAAGTTGCAAGTCGCTTAATAGCGTTTGCTTCCTCATTTCTGAATGCCGTCCATCCGCCCGTGGCAACTATTTCTTCAATAGATTTTCCTGTCCGTTCTTCTATGACAGCATCTGAGTCTACAAATCGCCATTTCAATATAGACGCCACACGTTTCCCCACCGATGTTTTTCCGCTACAGCGATACCCTATCAGAACGATAAGCACCTGCAATCTCCTGATTGATTAGCTTTCTATAAACGCGTACGCACTATGGTTGTGAATCGATTCGAAATTTTCAGCACTTACCGCAAACCAGATTATGTTTTCATCATCACGTAGTTTTTCAGCTATACTCCGGACGACATCTTCAACAAACATTGGATTGTTATAAGCCTTTTCAGTAACATATTTTTCGTCTTCGCGTTTTAGGATGGCATAGACGTCGCTCGACGCTGATTGTTCAACAAAGGTGATGATATCTTCAAACCAGATAAATTTCTTAAAACGAAGTTGTGTCCGTACCTTACCGCGTTGGTTATGTGCGCCATAATCGCTGATCTCCTTGGAACACGGACAAACAGTGGATATAGGCACTATTACTTCCGCCATCAGATCTATTGCGTCCGTGCGGTCACTGCTTCCGACGATTTTACATGTATAATCGATAAGCCCCTTAGATTTACTCACAGGAGCGGCCTTTTCGATGAAATATGGAAAAGTAATTTCAATGTGTGCCGAAGCTGCGTTCAGGGTCGTTTTCATCTGCTTCAAAATTTTCGATATGTTTTTCAGCGAAACCTCGGATCGGAAGAGGTGGAGGATTTCTATAAAACGGCTCATATGGGTCCCTTTGAAATGTGTTGGGAGATCCACGTACATATTAATGATGGCTACAGTATGTTGAACGCTGTTCTTGCGATCAAACACCGTAATTGGATACCGAATGTCTTTTACCCCTACTTTGTCTATAGGGATATTCCTGTTGTCCGGTTGACTTTGCATATCAATCATGCTCATAAAATATACCAGTCTCAATTTTGATGATTTTGTAAAAAGTCTTTGATAAGCTTATCTTGGTCTCTTTTTACGAAACCATCAATTTTATTAGTTTTTACCAGAAAATCTACACAAAACTTGTTGGGCTGTCAATTTCAAATCTTTCCACTATTTGACATTGGCGGACATATATCTTATATTTTTTCATTAAACATCTCGTGGTTACCCTGAATTATGAGGCCTTTACAAAATATCTTCTTTTGCCGAACTCCGTTAATTCACAAACATTCTGACAAAATGAGAGCTTTGCACATACACACAGATCAGAATACGGAATCGAATTTAGAATTTCCTGATTCCTCAATGCCGACTTCGCCATAGCGGCCTTTTGGCTACTACGGCTGAATCGGCATTCGGAAAACTTATAATAGAATAGCTTATCTATGGATAAAAATAAACCCGAACTTGACCTCAAAAACATATTCTCCCTTTTAGCCAGCGATGACCTTCAAGACAAAGGTAAGGCCAGCGAGCTCAAATCATCCTTCTTTGAGGCCTTTGCGCGGACGCGGGAAGACGGAAACGCCAACTTAAGGCAAAAAATGATTCGTTTTGCAGGGGAATTAGAGGTAGAAAATGGGCTGCAACCGGTCTTGCTCGGCCTGAGAGATAGTGTTCGGACAGTGCGAGAAGAGGCAAAAAAGTCTCTTGACAGACTTGCCCAGCAGCTAATGTCCCCAAACAAAGGAGGAAAAGACCGTCCCCCGTCTTTAGTAAAAAAATCAGCGGAATTTTCATTTGCCGTTTACGGGGAAATAAAGGTCACACGGGATCTTAACCTGATCAAATTTTTCCTTCAGACATTATTAAAGATCGGTGAGAGCGGAGCATTTCTTGCCTGGAAATTTTTTGTTCAGAATGTCGTTCCTCAAAATATTATAGTTGAAATGATCAAAAAACTTCCGGAACCGTTGCGCCTGAATTTTGTTTATCAATATACACTTGATAAAATTGCAGTGCGCAGGCGCTATGATACACTGGCTAAGCTTCTCCTGAAAGATATCAAGGACCGCCGAACCATTGTTGAATTTTTGGCCGATCTATTTGACCGGGAGCCCCTATTAGATCCTGTCTTTTATGATCTTTGCCAGAGGCTGAATATAAAAAAAACAATAGCACAGGTTGAGTTAAGATCAAACCGACAAAGGGACAAAATCAAGGGCGTAAAGCTACTCGGGCTATTGGGTAAAGTCTCTGATTATCATTTATGCATTCCCTTACTCTCCCGAGACGAGATCCCTTCTGTGCGTATCGCGTGTCTGAAGATGCTCAGCCGGTCAATTTCAGAAAAGGATCCCAAAATAATAGGAGCTGTCTCCGCTCTTTTAGATGACAAGGATGAGAATATACGACTCCATGCCTTTAATACCCTTGTCGCATTGAAGGCCCCTGCATTAGGGGAGGTAATCACCGATCTTTGTAAAAAACACCCTGCTATGAGACCCTGTCTCTATAAATCATTGTGCGATTTGGAGTGGATGGAACTTAATCCCGTCTTAAACGCCCTTCCTTCAGATCAAGGACGAGAAGCACGGAGGGCCGTTATTAATGCGATCATTCGGAACGATCCTGAAAAACTGATCATTTTTCTGAGCCCATATTTGAAAAGTTCACATGATGAGGCCCGCAACAAAGCTGCCAAACTCCTTAAAAAGATCGATTCAATCAAGAATAAAAAGATTGAAGAGGCTGTTAAAGATGATACCCCCGAATACTCCCCTTCCGCCAAGACTGACAAGAAAGGCCTCTTTGAGAAAAGGAAACAACGTAAGCTTTTGCAACGGCTTTTAAATGGGGAGTCACTCGAAGGTGTGGAATTTCAAAAGGAGGTACTTGCGGATTTAGATCTTTCCGGCATCAGTCTCCACAATGTTAATTTTGATGGTGCGTTCTTTTCCAATGTAATCATCTCGTCTGCAAAGCTTTACTCGGTTACGTTCAAGGGAGCACGTTTTGAAAATGTAAAGATGGAAAACTCCTTTCTCGACTCTGTGTCATTCGAAGATGCCGTCATAAAAGGGTCGTCTTTCACAAAGGCATCTTGCAGCTCGTGCGATTTTACCAATGCCTGGATTTATGAGTCATCTTTTGGCCTTGCCAACTTGAAAGGCTCCATCTTTGTCAATGGGAAGATCAAAAAAACAGATTTTTCCCAGACAGATATTGCAGAGGCATCCTTTGTTGAGTCGGACTTAACTCGAGTCTCTTTTAATTTTGCCACACTTCATCTTGCAAATTTTTCTTTGGCACGCGGAATGGATTGTGACTTTTTGGGTGCTGATTTTTCCGATGTTACTACGGAACAGTCTGAGCTGAATACTCGATCGGGTTTATTCGGCGATGTTGTGCTTCCTGATCTCTTTTTTGAAGATGCAATCCTTAAGCACAGCGCTTTCAATCTTGTAGTGCTTGCCGAAGAAATGGATAAGCGCCGCAAGGCCTTCCTTGAATACAATCACAAAAGAACTGAGCTTGCACTGGATACCTTCCAGCCTGAGCAAGGCGACCTGTTTGCATTGATCCCCCTCCTGATTCATTCAAATCTGGAATTGCTTCCCACAGACAGTCCGATCCGTAACGCCCCGGCAGGGATCTTTGGATACTCCTTTCCCTCAGAAGCCTTCCAATTAGCGAAGAAGTATTTTATTGTAGATGATTTTGCACCATCTTTGCAGAAAGAGCATTACATTGAAGGGCTTTTTACTATCGGAAGCGTAGGGACAATAGCCCAGTCCGCCGACTCCGACATAGACTATTGGGTGTGTGTAGACGCTGCCAAACTGGGGGGAAAAGGGATTAAACGCCTAAGCGCAAAACTCCGAGCTATTGAAACATGGGCTGCTAAAACATTTAACACCGAGATCCATTGTTTTGTGGTCGACCTTGATAGCGTACGCGAGGATAGATTCGGCGTAAGCGACCAAGAAAGTTCCGGATCGGCTCAGGGAAAGATTTTAAAGGAAGAATTTTACCGCACCATGATCCACGTCGCGGGAAAGATTCCGTTATGGTGTGTTCTACCGCGTGGTGTAAAAGATAAACATTATCATCTCCTCCTTTCCCTGGCATCACAATTTCATAAGGATTATCTGGATTTGGGTAACGTTTCCACTATTCCACAAGGAGAATATTTTGGTGCGTCAATATGGCAACTTTTCAAGGGCATGAAGAGTCCTTACAAGTCGGTCATGAAAATGGCGCTATTAGAGAAATATATTCAGGAAGAAGAACGGCACGGACTCTTGTGTAACCGGCTCAAAGCAGGTTGGTCGCGTGGCAGGTATGATCTTAGACACATAGATCCTTATTTGTTGCTTTTCGAGGAAGTCTTAGACTATTATCATCGAACTGAACAAAAAAGTACGGAACGGCTACTCCAGATTTGCTTTTTTATGAAACTTGGAATACGGTCGATCACTGATCTGGACAACTCGGTGATCGGGGCCAAGAAGAGGCTGGTGCAAGATTATAGCAAGAGTTGGGGTTGGAATGAAACAATGGTTCAGGATTTAGGACATTTTAGAGACTGGCCATTTGACAAGATCTTTCAACTCAGCACCAGGGTTAATGATTATATGATAGAGACTTACAAAAAATTAAGTCGTACATTGCAGGAGAGGTCGGCACAGGAAACAATAATTACTCCTAAGGACCTGACGATCTTGGGACGTAAAATGTTTGTTCAGTTTTCAAAAAAATCCAATAAGGTAGACAAACTTCCACTGATAGTCCACGGCAAGGCACTGTTTCAGCAGTTATACTTTCAATATAAAAATCCGAAAGCTGGACCGGCAAGCTGGAGCTTGTACCACCTGAAACGAGACGGTCAGAGGGAGCGCAAGGGAGGAGACTTGTTGAAAAGTGGTCGTATCGAAGAAATTTGTATATGGCTGGTTCACAACGGTCTTTACTTACCCACCACATCGTTTCAGCTTATGCCAAACCCGACTCCTATTTCGCTTCAAGACATCCTTGATCTTCTACGAAAATTGCACGAGTTCTACCCAGTGCATGAGGCTGAAGAAATCGTTCCGCAAGCGCTTTTGAAAGAACCTTACATACAGAAACTTTTTTTAACCGTTAATTTCAACTTAAATCGAAAGCTCAAAAAAGTTCATGAATACACAACAATATATATGACCAGTTGGGGCGAGTTCTTCTGTCGGACTTTTCATGACAAGAACGGACTCAATTCTGTGGAGGAGGCTCTAAGCGGGGCAAAGGAACAATTTGATCTCCCGTGTTCTTCCGGCCAAGTCGGACTTTATATCCCTCAGTTAGCCGGCAAACATATACAGGTAAGATAGGAGAAGGCTTGGAACCTTTGAAAGATAAAAAATATCTTAATAAATTTCGTATGGCATTGTTTTGTATTTTTGTCGGACTCTTTATTGTGTGGGGTTGCGCTGAGATTATCCCATTTAAGAAAAAGATCCCAACAGAGCCTCTTACCCCTGAGATGATTCAAGCATATAAGATTCTTGATGAGGCCGAACACTTCATACAAGCAGGGCAATATCAAAAAGCGCTCAACATCTACGATGACTATCTAAATCAGTCACCTCCCGGTCCTCTTGCTGATAGATTTCTGGCAGAGAAGGGGAACGCCTATATGCTGATGGGAGAATACTCCGGTGCCCGAGGTGCCTATCAAATATTGATCTTTGATTTTCCCCGCAGTCTTTTATCTGACGAAGCCAAGTTTAATATTGCGTTTGCCTATTATAAAGAAAACAATTACGAGGAAGCCATCCTATATGCCAAAAGCCTTCTCTCCTTAAAGCCTCTTTCCCTCCAGGAAGAAATCCGGCTGACTACCCTGATAGGGGATTCACTTTTAGGGCAAAAAAAGGCCTACGACGCTGTTGTATTGTATATGGACGCGTATCAATTGGCACAGGGCGAGGCAAAAGAAAATACCCGGGAGAAAATACAATTGGCGATAGCTGAACTTACCGAGCCGGAGATTAGAATACTTGCCCAGCGGTATAAAAAAGATGCGCTTCCGGGCTATCTTTTGTTTCAAAAGGCAAAATTGTACGAACAACAGGGGCATGAGGTTAGAGCGTTAGAAGTACTTTCAGAATTCTTGAGAGATTTTTCAGGGCATGAATTGGCCGGTGCTGCCAAGGAGTTTGAGGGTCTCCTGAAGAAAAATCTTGATATCGACAAGTGGGCCATTGGCTGCATTCTTCCCCTGACAGGTCCTTATGAACAATTTGGAAACCGTGTTCTTTCCGGAATAGAGTTGGCGCTTGCTGAATTTAGTAGCGCCACTGGCGCACCACCGGTTCGGTTAATTATAAAAGATTCAAAGAGTGATCCTGAAGCGGCTGCTAACGCGTTGGAGTATCTGGTCGAAAAGGAGAAGGTAATAGGAATCATCGGGCCAATGATTACGGCAGAATACGTAGCTGAAACCGCCAACAATCTGGGTATCCCCATCATTACTCTGACTCAGAAGGAAGATATCACTAAGACAGGCAATTTTATATTTAGAGACTTCTTGACCCCTTTGCAGCAGATTAAAGCCATTGTCCCTTATGCGGTAAATATATTGGGATATAAAAAGTTTGCAATTATTTATCCGGAAGACACCTATGGCAAGCGGTTTATGAATCTCTTCTGGGATGAGTTGATTCAGCACGGGGGTCAGGTGGTTGGCATAGAATCGTATAAAAGTAAAGAAACCGATTTTGCTGCGCCTATTAAGAAATTGGTCGGTCTTTACTATGAGCGTGTTGAGCCGGTTGAAGTGGATGCGGGCGAGGTTACAGATGAGGGAGATGAGATCATAGGTGGCGGTACAGATGAGGCCACAGATGAGGGTATCGATGAGATCATGGATGAGTCTGTAGAAGAGGTCATAGAAAACGGCGCAAACGGGACCGAAGGGGCAGGAGATGAAGAAGCAACACCCGAGGAACCGGAAGAGCCCGAACCGATTATCGATTTTGAGGCAATTTTTATTCCGGATACGTCCAAAACGGTAAGTCTTATTGCCCCACAACTGCTATACAACGATGTATCGGATGTTTTACTCATTGGAACCAACCTTTGGTATTCCCCATGGCTATTGAGACAGTCCGCGGGCTATGTGCAAGGCGCGGTTTTTCCAACCGGCTTTTTTGTAGAAGATGCACGTCCTGTTGCGCAGGAATTTGTCAAAAACTTTCAAGACACTTTTGGGCGTAAACCGGGCTTTTTGGACGCACAGGGATATGACGTCGCCAAATTACTTTTTCATCTAATCGAAAAGCCTGCCGTGTGTACTCGCAATGCCTTGAAGATAGCGCTGCAACAGGTCAGCGGATTTCCGACCGTTACAGGGTTTATCTCCTTTGATGAAGCCGGGGATGCGAACAAGAAACTCGCCCTGTTAAAAGTGCAAGGGAAACGTTTCATTCAAATTCGGCAATAATTCAAGTGGGTTAAGGTGCTTAAATCTACAATCATCAACAGGGGAACTGACAGAATATGAAAGATAAAAGAATCTTGGTTACCGGAGGCGCTGGTTTTCTGGGAAGTCATCTGTGTGATCGGCTCGTGTCGGAAGGGGCTGATGTGTTGTGCCTTGATAATTTTTTTACCGGATCCAAAAAAAATATTGAGCACCTCATGGACCATAAAAATTTTGAAATCATACGCCACGACTTGGTCGAGCCTATTCTACTCGAAGTAGATCAGATTTACAATTTGGCATGCCCTGCGTCTCCCATCCATTATCAGTACAATCCCGTCAAGACCGTTAAGACCAATGTAATGGGCACGATCAATATGCTCGGTCTGGCCAAAAGGGTAAAGGCGCGGATCCTTCAGGCCTCTACTTCAGAGGTATACGGTGACCCCAAATTGCATCCCCAAAAGGAGACGTACTGGGGAAACGTCAATTGCATCGGGCCCCGGAGCTGTTACGATGAGGGAAAGCGGGTGGCAGAGACTTTGATGATCGACTATCACCGCCAGAATGGTGTCGACATAAGGATCATCCGGATATTTAACACCTATGGCCCGAGGATGGCCGTTTCAGACGGCCGGGTGGTGAGCAATTTCATTATACAGGCCCTTGCCGGTGATCCGATAACGATCTACGGAGATGGCGCCCAGACCAGGTCTTTTTGTTATGTTTCGGATATGGTCGAGGGAATGATCAGAATGATGAACTGCGAAGGCTTTATCGGCCCGGTAAATCTCGGCAACCCGAATGAATTCTCCATTAAGGAACTTGCGGAATTAGTGCTTGAGATCACAGGATCGAAATCAAAAATGGACAATAAACCGCTTCCCGAGAATGACCCTACTCAACGCCAGCCGAACATTTCGCTTGCAAGAGAAAAACTCAACTGGGGACCCACAATACAGCTACGGGAGGGGCTGAAAGAGACGATAGAGTATTTTAGGGATGTTTTGTGACAGGTTATTTGTCCTCATCCAACCATTCACTATAGAGCTTTTTCTCACATTCAGGACAGATACCGTGGCTGAATTCAACCTCAGAATGGGTACTGATATATCCCTCTATCTGATTCCAATACCCCTTGTCATCACGAATCTTCTTACACGAAGCGCAGATAGGCAGCATTCCGCTGAGGGTTTTGACCTCTGCAAGAGCGTTCTGGAGGTTTGTGATCAGCCGCTCCCGCCCTTGCTCAGCCAGCTTCCGCCGTGTAATATCGCGACAAATCTCTACCACCATCTGAGGTCTGCCGTCAGCATCCTGTGCAGCCACACTCGCCGTGCACCATAACATCATTTGCTTCCCGTCGTCTCCCGTGACTTCTGTTTCAACTTCGTGAACCTTGCCATCTTCAAAGCACTCTTTTACTATGCAAGACTCGCACGGCGTATCATGCCCGAGGTACACCCTATAGCACTTCTTCCCGACCAGATCCGGGCCGAACAGCCTCTTTGCAACATCGTTTGCCCATACAATAGTATACTGCTCGTCCAACATGAACATGTGATCTGTGACTGATGCAATTATACCTGACAGCTTCTCCTCGCTTTGCCGCAGGGCCTCTGCCGTTTGAGCGATTTGCCTTAAGTGTTTTGTCTCGACCTTAAGTTCTGCCTTTCTCTTCTGAGTTCTAAAAAGGGTAATACCACCGCCGGCAAACAACAAGATAATAACTCCTGAAATTGCAAATGTATTTTTTGCGTGCTCCGCAATGGGTCTTGCAACTTCAGAATACGCTATACAAATACCCACCGACCATAGTTGATTTCCCGCATGAACAGGGGCATACGCCACAATTCTCCTGCCAAGTTCGGGATGTAAAAAGATGCCCGTGCCTTCTCTCCCCTGAATCGACTCAGCCAGGATATTTTCCAGCGCCGACCAATCATAATCAGGCATCTTTTCCTTATTATACTGCAAAAAATGACGCCCTGTCTTGTCCTGATCCTCGTGGCCCAACACAATCCCCCGAGCATCTATCAGCCATTGACAACACTGGCCGGATAGTTCAGTCGGTTGTACGAAACGCGTATAGATCGTATCTGATTGAACCATCCAGCGAACCATTCCTGCGAATTCAACTTCATAAAATACAAGCTCTAAAATGGATATGGCCGGGTTGCCCAGCTTATTCACAAAAAGTTCGCTGACATACGGCTTATGTTCCCGCATTACATAAGTGACGCCTGGCTTGCCCGTTTTGTCCATTCCAGGCCTGTTTGCAATAAAAGGGTGCCTGTGCAACATGACGCCGCGTGCATCAATTGTGGTAAGGGCATCCGTATCATCGGCGTGAATTTCATAAAGGGTTGAGACAGGGCAATATTCGGAATCAGGGGCTCTGTGCATATCGCTCTTATGGATCTCTTCCTGGACTGCCGGATTTAGTGTAAGAGTTCTGAGCGTTTGCGCACGCTCTTCAATAAAATCTTCTATCCTCTGCGAGGTTGTTCTTGCAAGCATGAGAAGCTGCTGTTGTGCCTGGGAAACAACGAGCTTCTCATACTTTCCGTGGTTACGGTAAGCCACGCTTAAAATCATAACAGTAAGTGCTAAACCGGCTATGACACATAGCGTGATCTTCCAAGGTAATTGTCTTGTTTTCATGTTGTACTCTCCTGCACTACTCCGACTCTATTCGGCAACACAGCATTAATTGTGCCACAATAGCGCAAAAAACTAATTACCTGTATTCGTAACTAGTTACGAATACCTTTTACGCAACCACGACAGTTGGAACCCGCACGTAGATATAATCTTATTATCAACATATGTCAAACTTTTGACTCTGCCGAAGGCTATGGTCCTCTCGTATATCATAACCGCGATTCTATCGGCTTTATAAAAAGCGTTCAAATCTTATTGACTTCCGTACCCCTTTGCGCTAAAAAATAATGTTTTGTTTTGTAATTAAAACTTAATAAGTGCAACTAATCAGGTTTGTCAAGTTTACGGTTCAAGGTTCAGCGGTTCACGGTTGCTCGCCTTGCTTTCTTCACATTTACAGGGCAGCATAGAGTTTCCTCAAAACTCCGTTGCAAGAACCGGATGAATTCCGCATTAGTATAGCCTCTCTTTAACCGTGAACCTTGAACCGCTGAACCGTGAACCTGAACAGTTACTGATAAGTTACCTAAACTACGCTTATCTATATCCTCACCGCTTTTGAAAGGACGACCCTGGGAGTCGAATTAAAAAAATGATGAAACCAACCCATCACTGTAATGAGTTGAGCGCGGCCGATTTAGGCTCTGAAGTAGTCCTTGCCGGTTGGGTTCAACGCCGCCGGGATCATGGAGGTCTGATCTTTGTTGATCTGAGAGACCGGGAAGGGATTACCCAGGTTGTATTCAATCCGGAAAAGAATCAAGATGTCCACCAGAAGGCTCATGAAATCCGGAATGAGTTTGTGCTGTGTGTCCATGGCAAGGTGGATCCGCGACCTGAAGGGATGGTCAACCCAAAACTGGGGACAGGCGAGATTGAGGTTTTGGTTTCAGAGTTGGAGATACTAAACAAAGCAAAAACTCCCCCTTTTGTGATAGAAGATAGAACAGAAGTATCTGAAAATATAAGGTTGCGTTATCGTTATCTCGATTTACGACGTCCAGAGCTTCAAAAAAGTTTCATTCTCAGGCACCGTGCCGCTGCTCTCATACGCAACTATCTAAATAATCATGGTTTTATCGACGTTGAAACTCCCATGCTCACCCGGAGCACGCCGGAAGGGGCTCGTGACTACCTGGTTCCAAGCAGAGTCAATCCCGGAAACTTCTATGCCCTTCCCCAGTCTCCCCAGCTCTTTAAACAGCTTCTGATGATAGGGGGAATGAACCGTTATTATCAGATAGTGAGGTGTTTTAGGGATGAGGATCTCCGGGCCGATCGTCAGCCGGAATTTACTCAGATAGACGTTGAGATGTCTTTTGTGGACGAAGACGATATCATGGCATTGTCGGAAGGGATGCTGGAGACACTCTTCAAAGAGATCCTTAGCATATCCGTTAAACGGCCTTTCAGACGACTTACCTATCAGGAAGCCACAGACAGATATGGATTGGACAAACCTGATCTCCGTTTTGATTTAGAGCTGAAAGATGTCTCCGACATTGTAGAAGGTTCTCAATTCAAACTCTTTTCCGGCTGTGTAAAAAAAGGTGGCAGGGTCAAAGCGATCAATGCCAAGGGATGTATCGATTTTTCAAGAAAAGAGATCGACGACCTTACCAAATTTGTCGCGGTTTACAGGGCAAAGGGGCTTGCCTGGATAAAGATCAAACAGAATGAGTGGCAGTCGCCCATCGCAAAATTCTTTAGTGAAGCGGAGAAACAAGCCCTCTCCGAGCGGCTGCATATCGAACCGGGAGATTTAATCTTTTTTGTCGCAGACGATATTAAGGTGGTCAACGAAGCGCTTGGCCAACTTAGAAACCACCTTGGCCACAAATTGAATCTTGTCGACAACAACAGGTTTGAATTTTGCTGGGTGACCCATTTTCCGTTGCTCGAATACGATGAAGAAGAAAAACGGAATGTGGCCCTGCATCATCCCTTTACCGCACCCCTTCCTGATGACATTGAGCTTTTAGGAAAAGACCCGCTTGCCGTCTGTTCACGGGCGTATGACATAGTGTTGAACGGCGCGGAAATAGGCGGCGGCAGCATACGTATTCATCAAAGAGAAGTCCAGGAACGCGTCTTTAATGCATTGAATATAGACCGGGAAACATATGAAAACAAGTTCGGCTTTTTGCTTGAAGCCCTTGAATACGGCGCCCCGCCGCATGGAGGAATTGCCTTTGGATTTGATCGACTGGTCATGATATTGTGTAACAGGGAATCGATCAGGGATGTAATCGCTTTCCCAAAGACCCAAAAGGCGACCTGTCTCTTGACAGGCGCGCCGGAAAAAGTGGCCAAGGCTCAACTGGAAGAGCTGTCTCTGAAGACGCGAATAATTAAGGGATTAGGGGATTGAGGAATTGCGAATTGAAGAATTAAGGAATTCTAAAGACCTGAAAATCTGTAAGTATTACTCGGGGCATAAAATTGTTTACCCCCCTTTGGTAAAGGGGGGATTTGAAAATTGGAAAAATCCCCCTCAATCCCCCTTTTCCAAAGGGGATGCGTAACTGGATACATCATAGAAATGCAAACTGTTTCATGCTCTCATTAGTAACAGAAAAGGCAAGCCATATGGCTTGCCTTTTCTGTTTTTATATCTATTCCTTTAGGTTACTTCTCAGGTTTAGGATGACATTGGGTACATGAGGTGGGGCCGGTCGGCTTCTGCGCCGTTTTCAGCTCCTTGTGGCACCCCACGCAGTTTTCGTGGATTGCCCAGTAATGGGAAGCAATCTCCTGTTCCCTGGTCACTTCCTTACCTTTTGGTTTCTCAGGATCTGTATGACATGCATCACACTTCTTGACCGCTTGGCCCTCTTTCCATACGTTCTTGCCGTCTTTAAACTCGTGATGGCAGTCAGTACAGGCGACCTTGTAGTCAGCGGAATGCTTCTTGTGAGTAAAAGGTTGATGTATCTTTTTCTCAGTCTTATAACACTTTGAGTGCATCGTAATCGTGTCAGGCACATCAGATGCCAGAGCTCCCGAAACAATAAACATGGTTCCGAGAACCAAAACGCCGAGTGTTAACAATAAAGATCTCTTTTCCATAAAATCGTTTCACCTCCTTTCATCTGATATGTAAACATAGATACTTTAATGAACTGGTTCCACTACAGAATGTCGTCCATTAATAGCAAGACAAATGTGCTATGTCAAGATGAAAACAGACCCCAAAACCCGATATAGATTTGGACAGATCAGTCCTTTTTGAGTTTTTGGTTCAAAAAAATCATTTTACAGCTTGAGATACGTGTTGTTTAATGTTTGCTTGTCGTTCTATCGCTGGTCGTCTCTCAAGTTAGCTTTTTG
>JBDRFJ010000077.1:0-2023 GCA_043818915.1 Pseudomonadota bacterium
GGTTGAACTAAAACCTTTTCTCCATTTGCCGTTGTAACCATGATTGGATCGGCAAAAAGTTTCTCCCAATATTTATCAATCTGCTTGACCATCTTCTTGTAATCTACATTTTTTTCAACAGCTGCTTTGATTTTATCTGAGGTAAGCTCTGATTGATTTCAGCCCAAAATGATCAATTTTCTTAAAATAGGCATTAGGTTATGCTGCTTTTCTTAGCTCAGGCTCGGTGATGCTAACTGTCGAGTAATCATTTAGTGATAATGGTTTGCCGGTACGGATGTAATGTTGCAGGCTGGCCTTCAGATATTTTGGAAATGAAAACCCTCGCAGCTTGCAAGTTACATAAATTGAAAGCAAGATTGCATATGCTTCAGCTCCTTGAGCCGATACGCTGCCGCCCGATATCTTCCGTTTGATAACTCCTATTCGAATTAGATACTCGGCATAATTGTTATGAAAAGGAACCCCCGGGTGTTCAACAAAGGTCAATATCCGTGGTTGCTGTCTCTTAATCTTTTCAATGATCTCAGCTAAAACATTATTTGGATTGGGCCATTGAAGTAGATCTGCCAGTCGTTTTTTTAGTCTCTCAAGACGTCTTTGAAAAACCATTTCACCCAGTTGGTCACGATCCTTTTGCAGTCGTTCACCATCGCGAATAATCCGACGAAACTTAACATAGAGATTGACGATGTCGGTAAGCTCGGGAAAGGCATCGCGGAATTTACGGATCTTTCGAAGTAAATGGGACAGACAGCTCTGCTGTTCGCATAGCAGGTATAGGTACGCTCTCCATCCGTCTACCACCAAGACCCCGAAAAAGATTTCCCCGAGCACCCGGCGAACAACATCTGAGCCTCTTGTTTTATCCACTGTAAAATATGCTGTATCTTGCGTGCCAAACACCCATAGCCACCAGTTACGGCCTCTGACACGCCATCCGGTCTCATCCGCATGCAGCGTGGCGCCGTTTTGGATGTTTTTTAAAATTTCATCGTACACATCCCTCATGATCTTTGACACCCTGATCAGATGACGGCTCAGACCAGAGGTGGATACTTCTAAATGAAAAAATGTTCCCAAATACTCTTTTATCTTGGTATATGGCAAACACAATGATATCCAAAGATAACATACAAGCACGGTGGCATTGATACCTATGTCGGATCCAGGCAAGGCCAAATCGGTTTTGGCAGTAATCACTTGCTGACAGTCGTCACAGTACTTTTTCTGCTGCATAACAAGCGTAACATAAGGTTCTTCAGGTGGCTCTGGTATATCTTCAATAATCCGTTCATTGGTGCTGTCAAGAGGAGCTTTGTCACTTAAATCTTTGCCGCATAACTCGCATTTTTCAACGGTTGCGGTCTCCTCTCGGTTGGGCTTCAAATTTTTGGGACGATTGCCGGCACCTTTTCGCGGTTTTCGATTCTGTCCTTTTTTATTCTTTCCGCCCTTCTTTTTTGGATCATCTTTTTCCCATTCACCCTTCTTTGACGAGGGCTTATTGACTTCTTGGTTGGTCGCTTTAACTTTTTCCTGCTCAAGGCGCTGCTTAAGCATAGCATTTTCTTGCGCCAACTTTATATATTCTTCTCGCAGATCGACAAGCGCTTTGACAAGCCTCATCTTTCGCCATCTAAAAAATGAACTGAAACCTGTAATCAATATTTCTTTTAAATTCACGTGGCACCTGCAAGCTGCATTCGTTCAGCTTGCAATACCACACCCCCAAGCATTTGTCCCGCACTTTTTTCATTTTTTGTGATTTTTTTTCTGAATTCAGTCAGAACTTACGCATAGCATACTCCATGATTCCGAAATCATGGAGCGACTCACGTGCTGACATAATGCAGCGCCGGTCTGCTCTGTACAAGGAATTATACCAGCATGACAATTCTGAGATAAGATCCCTGGCAAAAGCGAAATATTCAGATCTTCAGCGAAAAATTATAGAACAACGTAAAATTGAAGAGAGATTGTTTAGGACCCAGTTTGAAAGTTTTGAGTGAGACACTCTTAA
>JBDRFJ010000078.1:0-20905 GCA_043818915.1 Pseudomonadota bacterium
AAAGGTTAAGAACGAAGAAGAGCTTTTCGAGCAGTTGACATTCCACACCGACCCGGTGGATGAGAACGCGGAGACAGAAAATATTCTTTATGAACTGCTTCTAAAATCGGGTATTCCCCTGACCGCCGGGATTGAGGATAAGGATGGCTATTATCTGGCTAATGATGGGGAGATTGCCCTGATGTTGGAAAAAGTAGATGAGAATATTATCAGGTCA
Source organism: Pseudomonadota bacterium (assembly GCA_043818915.1). Taxonomy (GTDB): domain Bacteria; phylum Desulfobacterota; class Desulfobacteria; order Desulfobacterales. The sequence continues at coordinate 218 of JBDRFJ010000078.1, forward strand.
GTTATTGTTGAAAAGCCCAAAAAGGTCATCATCCTTGACCGCCTGTTCGAAAACAACGATCAATTGAAAACCAACACCGCCCTGCAGATGAAGGATGCGGAGATAGACTTTAGGGCGGTGTGATATGAAACTCCATTTCGACCCGAACCAGCAATACCAGCTTGACGCCATCAACTCCATCGTCGGCATTTTCGAGGGCCAGCCCTTAAACCACGGCGATTTCAGCTTTACTATCGACAATGAAAACTATCTGTTTCAGGAAGGAGGCGTCGGCAACCGGTTGACCGTCAGCGAAGAGCAGCTTCTTGAAAATGTGCGGGCTGTGCAGGATAAAACCGAACTACCTGTTTCGCATACTCTGGACGGAATGCACTTTTCGGTAGAGATGGAAACAGGCACAGGCAAGACCTATGTGTATCTCCGCACTATTTACGAACTAAATAAAAATTACGGTTTTAAGAAGTTTGTCATTGTTGTGCCTTCCATTGCCATCCGCGAGGGCGTGCTAAAGAACCTTGAAATCACCTTTGAACATTTTCAAAGTCTCTACGACAAAGTTCCTGTTCATTTTGAAGTCTACGATTCCAAACGAGTTTCCAGTTTAAGAAATTTTGCTATCAGCAACACCATTCAGATTCTTGTCATAAATATCGATTCCTTTGCCAAGGACGAAAACATCATCAACAAACCCAATGACAAACTTACGGGCAAAAGGCCAGTGGAGTTTATTCAGGCGACCAGTCCCATTGTGATTGTGGATGAGCCGCAGAATATGGAGACGGACATCAGAAAAAAGGCGATTGAAAACCTGAACCCTCTCTGCACCCTCCGTTATTCCGCCACCCATATCAACCGTTACAACATGGTATACAGCCTTGACCCGGTAAAAGCCTACGATCTGGGGATAGTCAAACAGATTGAGGTCGATTCCATTGTTACGGAAAATGACTTTAACGAGGCCTTTGTATGTCTGGAAAAGGTGAATGCCACCAAAACCCGCACCTCCGCGAAAATCAAAATAGATGTGAATACTAAGGATGGGGTGAAACGGAAGGCAGTAACGGCGAAAGTCGGTGATGATTTATATGAGCTTTCAAGCACAAGGGAAATATACAAAAACGGCTATATTATTAATGGAATTGACGTTGCCGACGGGTTTATCGAACTTTCCAATGGAGAAATGGTTTTTGTGGGAGACACATTCGGCGGTCTTAACGATGAGGTGATAAAGGTTCAGATAAAAAAGACCGTTGAGGAGCATTTCCTCAAGGAAAGAAAACTGAAAGAAAAGGGGATAAAGGTCCTCTCCCTGTTTTTTATTGACCGGGTAGCCAATTACCGCGCTTATGATTCAGACGGCAACCCCCTTAAGGGCAAGTTTGCCAGGTGGTTTGAAGAGGCTTACCGGGAAGTTGCTCATAAATCGGCTTACAAAGGCTTAATACCTTTTGAGGTGGATAATGTGCACAACGGCTATTTTGCACAGGATAAGAAAGGCAAATGGAAAGATACAAAGGGTAACACACGGGCCGATGATGATACCTTCAAACTGATCATGAAAAACAAGGAACGACTTTTGGATGTTCATGAGCCTTTGCGTTTTATCTTCAGCCATTCCGCCCTGCGCGAGGGGTGGGATAATCCCAATGTATTTCAGATATGCACGTTGAACGAAACCCGGTCCGAACTGAAAAAAAGACAGGAGATAGGGCGCGGGTTAAGGCTTGCGGTCAATCAGGAAGGCAGCCGTATACAGGATATGAATATCAACCGCCTTACGCTTATTGCCAATGAATCTTATGAGGATTTTGCCAAACAGTTGCAGGCAGAAATTGAGGAGGATTGCGGCGTATCCTTCAAAGGCCGGATTAAGAACAAACGCGGGAGAGCGACGGTCAAATATCGCAAAGGCTTTGAACTGGATGAGAAGTTCAAGGAAATCTGGGACAAAATCAAGTATCAGACAACCTACAGGGTGGAATACAACACTCTGGAACTGATACGAAAGGCGGCTAAAGCCGTAGAGCGGATGCCTGCAATAAAAAAAGCAGTAATAAAAACAACCAAGACAGCATTGCAGTTTGATGATGCCGGTATCGTGGCAGACACCAGGGCTTCATATACTACTTCACTTGATGGGGTGTTCAGAATACCCGATGTGCTTTTTTACATACAGGAAAGAACTGAGTTAACACGTTCAACTATTCTTGAAATACTGAAAGAATCGATCAGAATTGGCGACGTATTGATTAACCCTCAGCTTTTTCTGGATAACGCCGTGTCCACAATAAACGATGTTCTTTATGACTTGATAATTGACGGCATCAAGTATGAGAAGATTGGCGTAAAAGAGTATGAAATGCGCTTGTTTGAAGATTATGATATTCATGTAAACGATCTGACATTTAAGATTTCCAAACAGGATAAAACCATTTACAGCAAGCTTGTTCCGCTTGATTCAAATGTGGAATATGATTTTGCCAAAGAATGCGAAAGCAGGGATGATATAGAGTTTTATTTCAAGCTGCCCTTCTGGTTTAGAATCAACACACCTATTGGCAATTACAATCCGGACTGGGCATTGATTAAAAAGAATGAGAAAACTGTTTATTTTGTCGCTGAAACAAAATCGGAAGGACAGGAGCTGAAAACCAGCGAAAAGAGAAAAATCAAATGCGGCCATGCTCATTTTAAAGAGTTTGATGATGTAAAATACAGACAGGTTGCCACGGTTGGAGAGCTTGATTATTAACCAGCCTCCGCCGGCCATTTTGGGCCAATACAAAAAATGATAACTAAAGATCTCATTGAAGATATGATTCATTGGGAGCCCAGGCGATTTCGGCTTTGCGATTTTGATAAGCCACTAAAACCACCAAAAGAGTTAGGAGATTGGCAGGAAGATTGGAATCTAAGATTTCCTTTCTGGCGTAACTATGAATTATGTTGCCATGTTGTTGCTTGAAGCAGGCGCCAAAAAAGTTTTTGGACTCTCCTGCGAAAAAACCTGCAGTAATGACGATAACGTGAGTAGACGGTAACCATAATGAATAATAATACAGCCTCTTACATACTTCGACTTCTGGAGACTCCTGGATTAGGTGTAGTGAAAACTAACTCTATTATTGAGTCCGTGGAGCATAATTTAGAGCCAAATCGTCTACAGAGCATTCTTAATAAGAAGCAGTTTGAGAGTTTTCTATTGAATGAGGAAAAAGTCCTTAGCAACTGGGAGCAGATTAAGAAAAATGGGGTTAACTGCATTACAATACTTGATGAAGATTATCCGGAGCGGTTGAAAAGTCGACTACAAAAAAAGCTCCTCCTCTTCTGATGGTACTCGGAAATAATAGCCTCTTGAATAAGACGTCAGCAGGTTTCTGCGGTTCTCGTAAAGCCAGCCAGAAAGGAATAGCGACAGCCAGAGACTGCGCTGATCAACTATCACGAAAAGGTATAAACATTGTGTCCGGTTATGCTGCAGGCGTCGATATGGCAACTCACAAGGCCGCTTTGGAATGTGGAGGGACAACGACCTTAGTTTTATGCGAAGGGATACTTCATTTTCGCAAAAAACGAGATCTGAAGGATATGTGGGATTGGGAAAGAATCGCCGTAGTGAGTGAGTTTCTCCCAGGTGTTCCTTGGAATGCCAGAAACGCTATGCACCGGAACAGTACTATTTGCGCCCTGACGTCAGCAATGATTTTGATTGAGGCTGCCAGTAAAGGAGGTAGCATTGCTGCAGGGAGAACATGCCTAAAAATGGGTATCCCACTTTTTGCCCCAGTGTATGAAGGAATGCCAGAGACTGCCGTAGGGAATCGTGAACTATTGGGACAAGGCGCTCAAGAATTGTATAAAAACGGTCATACTAATCGTGCAAACATGAAAAGTGTCTTTGCCGCCATTGAGCAGCAAGAAGCAAAATCTGGCCACCATACTCATGCGTCAAGATATGATATTAACAATGACATAAATGCCCAACTTAGCCTTTTTGATAATAAAAGCAGCTATGACGAATGAATTTTCAGGAGAGACAGGAGGCTCAGGTCTCGACTTTGGACTAAAATGGGGCAGAGCGGGCAGGTCCTGAATAATTACCGGCTCCGAATTCTGTTAGCGGGTCAGAGGATAACATCTTAAATATTCAGTATTCACATATTCGAGAAGTTCTTCACTTAACGGGGGAGCGGACGGGATTTTCTTTGGTTCTTTCTTTGCAAGCGCCCCGGCCCATTGCTTACCCCCCAACGACATTAGAGGAAACGAAATATGAAACAAGTATCCTTCATAAGCGTAGAAGATGAAGAGCCTGACCTGATTTTGTCGTTTGCAATTTGGCATCCGGAATTGGATGACATCAGAAGCCTCATTCTTTTGCGAACCCCAAAATATGAAGTGTTTCTTGATGAAGCGGAGCGTGGAGTAAATGTTTCCTACGAAGCATGGATGAGTGATCGGGATGATATGCTAAAGATAGTCGAATTACATGACGCAATGATTACAATTATCACGACAGACCACAGGTTCGATTTGGATATCAGCAAGGTTGACGAAGACGAATTTGAGGAGGCTAAAAAGATCCTCGAGAGGATGAACTTCGACGATAGTTTTGAAATCAAGATCGTCTAACCAGTCACTTCAACGGACAGCGCTGCGCACCACGCAGCTGAGTTCCGTTATGTGCAAAAATAATAAATCACCATGGGAATAAATTATCTATTTCGAAAACCAGCTTTTCCTATAATTTGTGACATAGATGGATATGTTATAGGAGCAAAAACAGAAAAAGCATTATTGAAAAAATTGTCTGAATTAGAATTAAGAGAAAATGAATTTTATAATGTCATCGATAAAACAGGAGAGGGATGGAGCTTATATACTCATCAAAACATGATGATATCCCCTTTGACGTTCAAAAAGAAATGGACCAAATTAGAAATTATTAAGATGTATAATGATAGAAAAAACAATAAAGGTATAACTGAAAAGAAATATTCAGAAAAATCTCTATCTTCAAAACCTCTTAGAAAGATTTTATCTGATATTATTGATTTGGCATCCAAACTATAAAAGCTATGCCGCTAAATTGACAACAAATTCTATAAAAACAGGCACACAACAAGTCAGTGGAGTGGACGCGGTTATAAAGCTGCTACTGTAGGTTAGTTGAGACATGTTTTGCCCCAAATGCGGAGCGGAATACAGAGAAGGGTTTTATGTTTCCACGACTCGTCGCTGGAGGAAATACAAGACGCATCTCTCTATCAATGCAAAAATACAAAAGCTCCCTATAAAAAATCCGTAATATACGGATTCGTTTTCCGTTCTTTGGCAACGGTCGATGTGGGGGTCGCGCCGTAATCGTGGCCCGGCCATACAACGGTCTTGTCCGGCAGTGTGAGGATCTTGTTTTTGATCGACTGAAGCATAATATCTAAGGAACCTCCCGGAAGGTCGGTCCGGCCCACTGCCCCGACAAACAGGGTGTCCCCTGTAAATAGATTGTTCTCTCCGTATAAGCAGACTCCGCCGGGCGTGTGCCCGGGTGTGTGAATGACTTTAAGCGCTGTCTCGCCTATCTCAATCCTGTCACCGTCTTGAATGTGCTCGTCCGCGGGGGGTGAAGGCTCAAGTCCGAATTGTCTTGCCATGGCCATGCCCGCGGGAGAACTGAAATATTTATCATCCAAAGGATGCATCAGGATCTTGACGCCGGTCATAGCAACGATTTTTTTGTTTCCGCATGTATGGTCGGGATGACCGTGTGTATTGACTATCGCCTTGACCTCAAGGCCTAAGTCCTTAGCCGTTGACACAACACGTTCTTCATCACCTGCCGGGTCTATGAGGACGCACTGACGCGTCTTTTCACATCCAACTATGTAGCAACATACCTCAAACATACCCACGACCACCTGTTTTATAATCATACGGAGCTCCTGTTTGTTTATAAAATGACTGTTTATCTCACCGCAAAGACGCAAAGACGCAAAGAGCGCAAAGTTTTAATTTTTTAGTTCTTCCTTTGCGGCCTTTGCGTCTTTGCGGTGAGATATTACTCCTTAAAAGAGCTTCAGCTGGGTCCTATTCCGTTCTTTTCTTAGACGCCCTCTTTTGAAAATATATTCTTCACCCGTTTCTATGGTCTGGTGTATCCACTCTCTATTTGTGGAACTCGGATCTTCCAGGCCCTTTTCGTAGTAAGTCCGCCCGAAAATCTCCGCCCCCACCTGGTATGCCCTCTTTCTGATCTCCCTGTGAGACGATTCCATAGCATTGCTAAGAACTTCCTCGACCTGTTTTGAAGGAAGTGCGTTGTATTGCTCGCTTAGGAGATCAAGTGCTCCAAGTTTATAATAGAAAGAGGAAGGGCTTGCATCTGTGTTCTCTTTTGAGTTGATACCATATTCAAGTATGGTTCTGGAGATCCTGTTTTCAAGGACGCCGCGCCACCTAACCGCATAACGTGGAAGAGATCGTGTAAGATTACTGGTACTTACAGAGCAATATATTTTCAGTGCGCCTTCAAAACGATTGTCATCTATAGTCATAAATAGGAGGTCTTTTTCACACCGCAGTAGCGCCCTGTCTCTTAATTCTTTTTTGGAGAGATGGACCTCCCTGTATTTTGGTTCATGAAAATTAGAGTAGATTTCAATTAGATTATTTGTCAATATGACGCCATCTAAGATTTCTCCGCAGACTGAACACTTCCAGTCCAGGGGCAGATCCTTGTGAGACATAAACAGGTCGTATATCAAGCCTTCGCGATTTTTATATATGTTCCGGTCCGCCATAATTTTTAAAAAACAGCATTGGATCTTTGCTCGACAGGTTTTAATCTTATCCAGGATTGCAAAGAGTTCGGCAGGGAGGCTTTTTGCTGCTATTTCCTCTAAGGCCTCTATGGAATAGCTCATTTCATAGAAGGATTCTATGACCTCTTTTACGTTTGGATATTGCTCAATCTTCAATGGACACAACCCATCCAAAAGGATCTTCGGCTTCACCATATTGTATTGCAGTAATCTCGTTATAAAGACGTTGTGCCATTGGTCCGACATTCCCGTCTTTTATCGTTATGACCTGATCTCCCCACGCAAGCTCATTGACCGGGGAAATAACAGCGGCAGTCCCGGAGCCGAACACTTCCTGAAGGATCCCTTTTTCGTGGGCCGACATTACCTCATCAATAGTTATTAGGCGTTCTTCCACCGGAATATTCCAGTGTTTTGCCAGCGCAATAACCGAGTCTCGCGTGATCCCGGCCAGGATGCTTCCTTGTAATGGAGGGGTAACCAGGGTGTCGTCAATTTTGAAAAAGATGTTCATGGTACCCACTTCTTCTATATATCGTTGTTCAACCCCATCCAGCCAGAGGACCTGGGTATATCCTTTTTCTTTTGCCGCCTCGGCCGCATACAAGCTGGCTGCATAATTGGCCGCTGTTTTCGCCATCCCCAGACCGCCGCGCACCGCCCTCACATATTTATCGGTTACTAAAATTTTTACAGGATTGAATCCTTCAGGATAATAGGCCCCCACAGGAGACAAGATGATAAAGAACCGATATGTTTCTGAAGGACGAACCCCCAGGTATGGATCCGTTGCCACGATCGTCGGTCTTATGTAGAGCGAGGTACCGGGAAGACTGGGAATCCACTCCTGTTCAAGGGCCAGCAATTCTTTTAATGCCGCAAGCGCAAACTCCGGATCTATTGTTGGAATACAGAGCATTTTTGCAGAAATATTTAGGCGCGCAAAATTGTCCTTGGGCCGAAAGAGCTGAATGGCTCCGGTTTTTGTACGATAAGCCTTCAAACCTTCAAAAATGGCCTGCCCGTAATGCAGAACCATGGTTGCCGGGTCCATCATGATCGGCCCGTACGGTTCTATGCGCGCGTTGCTCCACCCCTTTGTCGGGCTGTAATCCATATTGAACATGTGATCTGTAAATTTTGTTCCAAAACTAAGCTCCGACTCCTCGGGTTTTTCCTTTAGTTTTTCAGCCTTGACAATTTTTAACTCCATCCCTGTTTCCCCTTTTTTGGAATGTATGAGCCATTTTAGGACAGCCAGCTTATAGTATAAGATAGACAGGACTTACAGGATAAAAAGACAAGATTTTATAAACCTGGTTAACCCTGTCAAAGAAGTCTCGCCGTTGGCAGTTCAATTAGGGCTTTTATATATAATAGAATTGAACTGTTAATGCAACTAATATCAGAAAGCGAGGTAAAAAAGCTGAGACCCTCACGGCTGTTACTCTGAGGGCCGCATAAGATCTTCCTTGGCTTGCAGGAACTCCTGCTGGGTGATCAAGTTTTTTTCAAGAAGGGTTGCAAGGTGCGCTAATTCTCTTGCCCTCGAGGTTTTTGGGTCTTCCAACTGTTGGGGCCGGGAAGAGGGAAGGTCCTCTATGGAGAGGGGTCTGGTAGGACGGCCCATTTTGACGGAAAAGAGGCCGCCGAGGAGGTTGACTTCGACACTTCTTCCCTGAAACAAGGGGTCTTTCATCATTTCCCTGAACGTCTTACCACTTTTTTTCATCCTCCTCCAGAACATATAGCTGGATATTCCCATGATGGCCAGTCCCCCTAACAGTATCCAGACCATATAATCGACCACACCCTTGAAAAATATCACAATAATTCCGAGGATGAACAATACGGCGATATTCAGGGCGAGTATGAGGATGAGTATAACATAGGCGCTAAAGAAGTTTTTTGCGATCTCACCCCACTGTTTTTGTTTGTTTTGTTTCTGTTTCATTTCTTATTGATTCAATCCTTGCAAAGGACACTGCAAGCATTTCGGCTTTGTTTTTGAACAAAAGGTCTTGCCCGTATAAACCAAGAGAGCATGGTATTCATTATACAAGGCGGTATTCTGTGGAAGACGATCCATAAAGAAGTCCCGTATCATATCATAAGACGCATCATCCGGGATCAGATGGTGCCCGTAAAGAATCCTCTTGGTATACGTATCCACAACAAAAGTAGGCTGTTCCGCGGCATACAGAATAATGCTATCGGCCGTTTCCGGCCCGACCCCTTTTACCGTTAAAAGTTCTTTTCGCAGGGAAGCCATCTCAGTCTCCAAAAGTCTGTTAAGGTTCCCGCCATAACCGTTGTACAAAAATCGCATGAAAGACTTCAGCCTTTCAGCTTTAATATTATAATAACCGGCCGGTCTAATCAAGGCGGCTAATTCCTTGATCGGCATATTATAGATGGCCTCTGGTGAAAGGACGTTTTTTGCCTTTAATTGAGCGATGCTCTTTTCCACGTTGCGCCATGCGGTGTTCTGGGTCAAAATAGCTCCCACAATCACCTCAAACCTTGATTCCGCGGGCCACCAGTGCCGTGGGCCAAACGCCTCAAAAAGTCTGTCATATATTTCCAGCAGTATCTGCTTCTTGATGGACATTACTTTAACAGAAAAAGATTTTGGTTTTTGTAACAACCATTAAGCCTTTTGGCCTTTACCCTTAGTAGTCAACCTCTCCACCAGTTTCTTTTCATAATGTTGAGGCTCTTCAAGAAGCGGAGAAACCTTTCGCGTTTCATTCAGCTTCATAATAAGAAAATTGAGTTTCTTCATCTTGCGATATTTTTCTTCTGTGTCCGGCATCGTCGCCAACAGGTCTTCCATCTGCTTAATTTCTTTCTTTAATTCGATTTCAGGCGGAAGACATTGAGCATTTTTCAATATCTTATAGGCCATTCTCAGATCTTCCGGTATGTGCGAATCATCTTCGAACTCGAGGGGCTTGCCGGCTCCGGGGAGATTATCAAAAACTCCACGTTGCTGTGCCTCCATGATACGATGTTCACTGATTTTCTGAAAAGCAATCATACGTTATAAAGTTCCTTCTCAATAAAAAGTTTTACAATCTCTTTGTCCAATCGATCCTTTTCTGCCTCCTCTTTTAATATATTTAGAGCCTTGTCAACCGGCATGGTGCGCCGATAGGGACGATCAGAAGCCGTAACCGCGTCATATATATCAACAACGGCCAGGATTCGAGACTGTAATGGAAGCGCCTCTCCGCTAATTCCATTTGGATAACCGGTTCCGTCCAACATTTCGTGATGGGAAGAGGCGAAAAATGGCACCTTTTCAAGGTATTCAGGAAACGGTATATTTTCAATAATATGGAGCGTATGGTCAGCATGTAGCTGAATTTGCTTATATTCTTCCTTGGTGAGGTTCCCCCTGGTTACTGATAATGCATAAAGCTCTTCCTGCTCTAAATAGGGCTTGGTTTTTTTCTCTAATGTCGTGTAGTTACGCGATGCAATATTCTGTAAGATATTCAGATCTTCGTCAGAAAGAAAATTGCTTGTACTAATACGGCATATAAGATCGTATTTATCCTGTAGATCCGTCCGGACGGCCTCAATCGATTTTTTCAGGTCTTCCTTTTCTAAATTTTTTTTCTCTCTTAGCCTCTCGTTTAATTTACACGTTTCCAATGTCTTAATCAATTCGAAACGTGTCTTAATAGCAGACAAGTTGTCATCGGAAAGCTTACTCCTTTTGTCCAGGACATGCTCGGGGACTCCTATTTTACCGATATCGTGAAGCCATGCCGCATAATGGAGTTCTTCCAGTTGCTCCGCGGTAAAGGTCACATCGGCAAAATGCCCTGTCTCCGCGGCATTGATTGCCATGGCCACCGCCCCGGAATATGCAGCCACCCGTCTTGAATGACCGGCTGTGTGAGGACTTCTGGCGTCGATAGCAGACGCGGAATATTGAATCAAAGATTTAAAGAGATTTTTGATGTCGTTTATTAAGCGGGCATTACGAATCGCCACAGCCGCCTGAGAAGCCAATGAATTGACCAATGACTCAACAGCCTTGGGGAATACCACCACATTCCCTGTATTGTCCATGGCATTGATTAGTTGCAGAACCCCTACTACTTCTCCGTCCGGAGCTTTCATTGACGCTACCAGTATAGACCTTGTGCGATAATTGTTTTCGTGGTCAAAATCAAAATTAAACCGGTAAGAAACAGTCTCGGGAAGATTGTAAGCATCTTCTATGTTCAGAATTTCCCCTGTTACAGCCACAAAACCGGCGATGCTTTCCTCAGTAAGGGGAAGCTCATACTGGTGTTTAAAACCACCCTTTAAATTGCCTCTGTCACTTAAGGTATCATTTTGTGTAACATAGAAGTAAAGGACATTTTTCTCTTTTAAATAAAGGCTTCCCCCATCGGCATTGGTAAGCTCTCGTGCCTTTTGAACAATTAGCCCCATAAGCTTTTCCAGGTTGGTTTCGCTTGTAAGAGCAATTCCGATCTTGTTGAGAGTCTCAACTTGTGTCAGCAGATCCATAGCTGGAGAATCCATCTCTTATGGTTGCATGTAACTATTCAGCCACTAAGGCACTAACCTTGAAGGTTTTCATTCAAGAATTCGAAATTCGAAGCACGAAATCCGAAACAATGACCAAAAAAAGAATGTCCCAATGACAAAAACATCGTAGTTGCCACGCCTAAGGCGTGGTTAGTTTAGGTCATTTTATCATTTGATATTCGAATTTGTTTCGAATTTCGGACTTCGAGATTCGGATTTTGCCTGAGCATGCCTTTTCGTTCAGGCATTAATTAAGACCATATACAATTTTTTTTGCCCTTTCAAGTCAGATGATTTTCATGCATCCTTATTGACCTTCTCAATCCATTTTGGTATATGTCCCGATATTGTCAAAACTAATACGAAGGGAAGGTTCTGCATGAAGGATCATAAATCGCAAGAGCTTTTTGCTAAAGCGCGCGCTATAATTCCAGGAGGCGTTAACAGCCCTGTGCGTGCCTGTAAATCGGTCGGGGGGTCTCCTCTCTTTATTGACCGTGCAGAGGGCGCGTATATTTTTGACTCAGACGGCAATTCCTATATCGATTATGTGGCTTCCTGGGGACCTATGATATTGGGGCACAGACATCCTGAAGTCATCGCGGCTATACAAAAAGTTTTGAACCGGGGAACCAGTTTTGGCGCTCCTACCGACCTGGAAATAAAACTCGCTGAAATGGTAATAGAGGCTGTCCCTTCCGTTGAGATGGTCCGCATGGTGAATTCCGGTACTGAAGCGACCATGAGCGCAATACGCCTTGCCCGCGGTTTTACCGGTAGAGATACTATTATAAAATTCGACGGCTGTTATCACGGCCATGCCGATACATTGCTGGTTGAGGCGGGCTCCGGGGTGGCGACACTCGGAATTCCCGGAAGCCCCGGCATCCCGCAAGGATGTATTGAGAACACCATATCCATTCCCTACAACGATATAGACCGGGTAAATGATATAATTTCACAAAAAGGGGACGAGATCGCATGCGTCATTGTGGAACCGGTTGCCGGGAATATGGGGCTGATCCCTCCACGTCCTGAGTTTCTTAAGGAACTGAGAAGGCTCACCCGGGAAAAGGGGATTATTCTCATCTTTGACGAAGTAATGACCGGTTTTCGTGTGGCGTACGGCGGCGCTCAGGCCTTATATGGAATTACACCGGATCTTACCTGTTTGGGGAAAATTATCGGCGGAGGGCTTCCCGTGGGGGCGTACGGCGGAAGGCGTGAAATCATGGAAAAGATTGCGCCGGAAGGGCCTGTTTATCAGGCAGGGACGCTTTCAGGAAATCCCGTGGCAATGAGCGCGGGTATAGCGACATTAAAACAACTCCAACGGAAAGGATTTTACGAAGAACTGGAAGAAAAGTCTGCTTTACTTGCCGGAGAGCTTAAGAAAGCGGCAAATGAAGTAGGGGTACCTGTTGCGAGCAACAGGGTAGGTTCCATGCTTGGGCTCTTTTTTACAAACCAAACAGTAGCAAATTTTAAGGATGCCCAGACAAGCGACCTGGAGAGATTTGCCAAATACTATAGAGGAATGCTGGAAAACGGAATCTACTGTGCTCCTTCCCAATACGAGGCTATTTTTGTCTCAAACGCCCACGGTCAGCACGATATCGAGGCAACTGTCAAGGCCGCTAAAAAGGTGTTTGAAACCTTAATTTAAAGTTGACTTATCAAAATTCTTATGGTACGACCAAACAGTTTTTCTTTCGGCGCTCTTTGTCATGAAAAAGGAAACCAAGCGATTATTTAAGGATCTATCGTATTTCAGCGGGTTAGGTATCTCTGTTGTTTTGGCGACAGTCATTGGATTGGGCATTGGGTATTACCTTGATAATCATGTGTTTGACACCTCCCCCTGGTTTACATTGATATTTCTCGGGTTTGGTATTGCGGCTGGTTTTAGAAATATTTATTTAGCCATGAAAAAGAGCCGCGAGTTATGAAAAAATCCGGGATGCGCGAAGAAGAAAGGCTCTTAAAGATCATTGTTTTTTCTAATTGGATCTTATTAGTAGTTCTGACTGTTGGAGGTTTTTTACTAAGAACCTGGGACTTTGGTTTGGGGGTCTTAGCCGGCGGGTTGATTATTTCGATAAATTTTCATTTTCTTTACCGTACGCTGAGAAAATCGTTGAATCCCTTGAATCTGTCCAGGCCGGGCATAATCCTCGGAAAATATTACATTCGATTTTTGATAAGCGCATTGATTATCTATGTGCTTATATCCGAGCATTTTGTACACCCGTTAGGGTTGATATTAGGTCTTTCTATTATTGTTATTAGTCTTCTTATAGGATTAGTGTACGAAGTAAAAGAAAACTTTTTCAGGGGGGTTGTATAATATGGGACATCCGTATCTTTTCTTAGTAGATTTATTCCACTGGCCCTTCGCACATCACTATCCCTGGGTTGCCTATTCGTGGGTCGCTATGCTTTTCTTGATGGTAATCGGATGGATAGCAGCAAAGGGAATCAAGATGATTCCGACCGGATCACAAAATGTCCTTGAAGCGGTTATCAGCGGAATAGAAGAATTCATGGTCGACATCACCGGAGAACACGGACGTTTTCTTCTTCCGCTTATCGCGACTGTCTTTCTTTATATATTTACATGCAATCTGATGGGGTTGATGCCAGGCTTTTTCTCTCCGACCGCAAGCGTCAACACAACACTTTCCTGCGCGTTGGTAGTGGTAATATATACGCACATACTAGGTGTTAAGTGTCACGGACCCAAGTATATCAAACACTTTATGGGACCGGTATGGTGGATGGCGCCCCTTATATTCCCTATAGAGGCTATCGGTCATTGTGCCCGTATACTGTCTCTCAGTATTCGTCTATTTGGAAACATGATGGGGCATGAACTCGTGGTTGGAATCTTATTCTTCTTAGCAGGCGCCTTTCTTGCTCCTCTTCCCATAATGGCGATGGGTATCTTTGTCTGCTTTATTCAGGCATTTGTATTTACGCTCCTTTCAATCATGTACTTTTCAGGTGCTCTGGAGCATGCGCACTAAGATTGAGGGAATTAAGAATTGATGTGTATAAGAGACCTTTGCATAATGCGACATTTTTCCGTCAGGCAAGGAAGGTGAAAAATTTAACCGGAGGAATACATTGGGTATTTCGAGGATTAAATTTTGAAGCCTGACGCCGCATCACGGGGAAATGGCAGTTATGCAAAGGTCTCTATAAGCTGTTTAACGGTGTTTTTGGAAGAAGCCCGCTAAATAAATTTAATTAAAGGAGGTTGTTGTATGAAAAAGTTTTCTGTTTCGACTCTATGGACCATTGCTCTGGTATTGGGACTATCGTCAATCGCATTTGCGGCCGGTGACACTTCAATGGCAGCGCTCGATTTCTTTATCTGGTCGGTAATTGCTCCCGGCTTTGGTATCGCATTCGCCGCTGGTTTTTGTGGCCTCGCTCAGGGTATGTCCCTGAAAGCCGCTGTTGAAGGAGTTGCCAGAAACCCCGAGGCATCAGGTAAGGTAACCGTTACCCTGATCATCGGTCTGGCCCTGATTGAGTCTCTTTGTATTTACGCTCTGGTTGTTGCATTGATTATCATCTATGCAAACCCGGCAGCAAAACTGTTTATGTAGACAGCAAGTTTAAAAAGGGGGCTTCCGGATTGATGAGTCATATAATCCAGAAGCCCTTTTTTATTCTATCTGAAAGATCCCAGGTGCCGGCTTTTTCAAATCGGAATGATACTTATGAAGTATGCAAAAATTCCTGAAATAACAATACACCGGCTTTCAGTCTATGCCCGCCATTTAGCACTTCTGGACATGAATAATGCCAAGGTAATTTCTTCGGTTGATTTAGCCGAAGCCTGTGGAGTCAATTCAGCACAAATAAGAAAAGATCTGGCTTACTTCGGTGAATTCGGGGTACGCGGGATCGGTTATTACGTAAAAGACCTCCTGTTTGAACTACGAAAAATCCTCGGTCTAACTAAAGAATGGCGCTTAGGGCTTATAGGCGTAGGGAATCTTGGGGCGGCGCTTCTAAGGCATGCCCTGTTTAATCAACAGGGCTATATTTTTGTAAAAGCCTTTGACCAGGATCCGAAAAAAATAGGGACTAAAATCGGCAATCTCATCATTGATCCTGTAGAAAAAATGGAAGATGAGATAGAAAAAGTCGGGATCGACATTGGTGTCATTGCCACGCAAAATCAAACGGCCCAGGAATGTGTTGATAGACTTGTCAAGGCAGGGGTGCAGGGTGTATTGAATTTCGCTCCCGTGCAACTGAAGGCCCCCTCCGATGTACACATAGAAAATGTAGATTTTACCCTCAGATTGGACGCCTTGTGTTATAAGCTTACCACCGACTAAGATAGTGCCTAAAGTTGTGATGTGCCTAAAAGCACCTTCCTAAGAAATTCTCCTGTATATGAGTTGTCGAGTGCCGCAATCTCTTCCGGGGTGCCGCATCCGATTACTTCGCCCCCTTTGTTTCCACCCTCGGGCCCGAGGTCTATAATATAGTCGGCCGACTTTATTACATCCATATTGTGTTCTATGACGATAATTGTATTGCCTGCGTCGGTGAGCCGATTCAGGACTTCAAGAAGCTTTTGTATGTCAGCAAAATGGAGGCCTGTTGTCGGCTCATCCAGAATGTATATAGTATGACCTGTATCCGATTTGCTCAGCTCTCGGGAAAGCTTAACACGTTGCGCTTCGCCTCCGGAGAGGGTGGTGGCGGATTGTCCCAGGTGTATATAACCGAGACCTACATCGACCAGGGTCTGAAGTTTTCTTCTTATCCGGCGGATATTTCCAAAAAAGGAAAGAGCTTGGTTGACCGTCATATCGAGTATTTCGGCGATGTTCTTCCCTTTGTAACGGATTTCCAGTGTCTCTCTACTGTATCGTTTCCCGTGGCAAATATCACACGTTACATATACGTCGGGAAGAAAATGCATTTCTATCTTGATAATTCCATCTCCACTGCACGCCTCGCATCTCCCTCCTTTTATATTGAAACTAAATCGTCCGGGCCTGTATCCGCGAACTCTTGCTTCAGGAGTCTGTGAAATCAGTTCCCGGATAGGCGCAAAGAGTCCGGTATAAGTGGCGGGATTAGAACGTGGAGTCCGGCCAATAGGGGATTGATTTATATTTATTACCTTGTCAACATGTTCAAGACCGCGTATGCATTTGTGTTTACCGACTCTTTCCCTGCTCCGGTAAAATTTTCGTGCTAATGCCTTATGAAGTGTCTCCAACACTAACGAAGATTTGCCGGAACCTGAAACTCCGGTTACACAAATAAAGCGGCCAAGAGGGAAGGAGACGTCAATCTCTTTTAAGTTGTTGGCAGCGGAGCCTTCTACAACCAAGCAGCCCCGTTTTTTGTTTCTTCGCTTTTGGGGAACCGGTATTTTTTCTCTGCCCGAAAGATACATTCCGGTGAGTGAATTCTTATCAGACAAGAGAGCATCCGGGATGCCGCTGAACACTACATTGCCCCCATTCATGCCGGCGCCGGGGCCCATATCTATTACATAATCAGCGCTCAATATGGTTTCAGGATCGTGTTCCACTACCAGAACGGTGTTCCCCAATTCGCGCATCTCTTGAAGCGTTCCTAACAGTTTCTTGTTATCTCGTTGATGGAGCCCTATACTTGGTTCATCCAGTACATAGAGGACCCCTGTCAGTTTTGAACCGATCTGGGTGGCCAGTCGTATCCTTTGGGATTCTCCTCCGGAAAGAGTGGCAGAGGCACGGTCAAGAGTGAGGTAGCCGAGTCCCACATTTGCCAGGAATGTGAGCCTTTGTGAAATTTCCCGTAAAATTCGGTCGGCAATGGTCTGATCTCTGCCGGACAATGTCAATGAAGAAAAAAAAGAAAGGACCTCGGAGATGGAAAAAGAGGTGACCTGGTCAATAGAAAGACCGGCGATCTTTATAGAACGTATCTCTTGCCTTATACGTGTCCCCCCACATTCAGGACAGTCTCTAAGATTCATAAACTGTGCGATTTCTTCTCGTACCTGGGGAGACTGTGTTTCCTTATAGCGGCGTTCGAGGTTTGGTATGACCCCTTCAAAGGGCTTTGTATAAGAAAATCGTCGACCGTCCTTTTCAAAATAGAAACAGATCTCTTCACCTTTCGAGCCATATAAAAGGACATCCGTAAATGAATCAGGCAAGTCCGACAAAGGTGTGTATATATCTACGCCGTAGTGATGAGTGAGAGCATCCAGTATCTGGTGAAAATGGACACTATGTCTATTTTCCCACGGAACAACCGCACCTTTTCTCAGAGAAAGATCAGGATCCGGTACTATCAGCTCGGGGTCAAAGATTGTCATGGTACCCAGACCGTCACAGGCGGGGCAAGCTCCCTGAGGGCTATTAAAGGAAAAACTTGCCGGGGTAACTTCCGGATAACTTATGCCACAGTGAATACAGGCAGCTCTTTCACTGAAGAAAAGCGGCTTGCCACCTACAACATCTGCTGTGACCAAGCCGTCAGATTGTCCCATAGCCAATTCAAGAGAATCGGCCAGCCGGTTCTTGATGGTCTCCTTTACGATCAGGCGATCTACGACCACCTCGATTGTGTGCTTCTTGTTTTTATCTAAGGAAAGATCATGTTCTAATTCTATTGTTTCACCGTTTATTCGAACACGGGTAAAGCCGTTCTTGCGTAACTGTTGAAACAATTTCTGATGACTCCCCTTTTGGTCCCTGATAATCGGGGCCAGAATGACTATTTTTGTCCCTTCCGGCAGATCCAGGATTTGGTCGACAATCTGTTGAATGGTCTGGGGAGTGATGGGACGACCGCACTGATAGCAATGTGGATGTCCGATGCGGGCAAAGAGAACACGAAGATAATCATAGATCTCCGTAACCGTTCCTACGGTGGACCTGGGATTATGACCGGCCGATTTTTGTTCAATGGCAATAGCAGGCGAAAGCCCTTCGATAGTATCGACGTCTGGCTTGTCCATCCTTTCCAGGAACTGACGGGCATAGGCTGACAACGACTCCACATATCGGCGCTGACCTTCGGCATACAGTGTGTCAAAGGCAAGGGTTGATTTGCCGGAACCGGAAAGACCGGTCACGACCACCAACCGGTTTCTGGGGATATCAACGTTGATATTTTTAAGGTTGTGCTGTCGAGCACCCCTTATGATGATTTTGTCCAAACCCATTTTTTACATAAAATCCGAATACCCGCCTGCCATAGCGAGGCACGAGCGGGCAAGTCGAAATTCGCAACAAATTTTAAATTCAAATACCAAATGTTCAAAACGGTGAAACTTAATTTATAGCACCATATACCCTAAAGCGCAATTGGTTAGGGAAATAGAAAATAGAAGACAGAAGGCGGACGACAGAAAACAGAGGACAGAAAATAGAGAAGAGATAGGAGGAAGGGGAGCGTTCAAAAATGTTTGACAGCGTATATTGAAAGTGTCAAAAAGAACGTTATGTCTCTTGTAGTAAATGAAATATTCTATTCTATTCAGGGAGAATCCACACACGCAGGCCGGCCCTGTGTTTTTGTTCGACTGACCGGCTGTAATTTGCGGTGCTCTTATTGCGATACGCGATATGCCTACGAGGATGGCCGCGAGATGAAGATAGACGAGATCATAGATGTTGTCGAAGGCTATGGATGTCCGCTAATAGAAATAACAGGCGGAGAGCCGTTGCTTCAGGCAGCAACACCCGACATTGTTTCGGTGTTGCTAAAAAGAGGGTATGAAGTCCTCCTTGAAACCAACGGGAGCCAGGATATCAGCTCTGTGGATAACCGATGCATGAAAATTGTCGACTTTAAGGCTCCCTCAAGCGGTATGTCGGAAATGAATGATCTTGAAAATATTAACAGGCTAAGCGATGGGGACGAGGTCAAATTTGTGATCGGCAATCGTTCGGATTATGAATTTGCGAGGAAATTTATAAAAGAGACAGGCCTTGAGGCGTCAGCAAGGCATCCTATCCATTTTTCACCGGTATTTGGCAAACAGGAGCCCAGGACGCTGGCCGGGTGGATACTGGATGATCGGCTCAATGTTCGCCTTCAGGTGCAGCTTCACAAACTCATTGGCGTTCCTTAGCAAGATCATTTATAGTGGATTTTAATACTAAGAGCCATCTTTCTCGGCGTGGCAGGTAAAGCACCCACCTGATCCACCAACGCCTGTGAACATAGTGTTATAATCCCACCTGAGCAGGTCAGGATAATCACTGGCGTGAGCCATATGGCAGGAAAGACATGTGACAACGTCTACCCCTGCACTAACACCACTACTCGCAGTCTCTGGAACCGTTGTCCTGCCAACAGGGGCCTCTACACTGTATATTGTGTATAACTGATATTCACCCTCATTCTTTATGACGATATCGCTTGGATGCCTTTGGAAGGGTGCCGAAGTACTCCCTCCGATCCCGATCCCATCCGATGTTCCGCTGCCACTTCCTCCTGTTAGCCCATGAAAATTCCCATGACATGTGCCACAGAATCCGCTTATACTGTAATTTGGCGACCCCACACCGCCAGCAAGATGACAACCCACTTCACCGCCACCGCAACCAAGTTTTGGTGGGGTAGTTGTCCCATAGTATTCGTTATGGCTCCCAGCATTCTTATTCTGCCATTTATCCGTGGTATTTTCGAGACCCTTTACGCCGAATAAGAATCTGTAGCTATTGGCAGCGGTATCAGCAGTTGCGCATTGGCCATCCTCATTGCCGTGGTGAGCGCCTTTTATAGCGGGTATTCCAGTCCCTTTGCCAGCGTAGCGGTAACCATGACAACCATTCTCCCCAGCACACGTCAGGTTTGAATCGGTGACACAATTCTCATGCCAGAACTGCTTAACTGGACCCGGAGGACCGTTGAGAACATCATCAGCATTGACGATATCAATCACGTTATGCCCCTTGGCATCCGAGGCGCCACTCCCCTTAGCGCCAAGGATATAGGCAAAATTTCCGGCTGCCAAATCTGTGCTGTCAGTGTGATAGACCTGGGGGATCTCACTTCCACCTATGGTCAAAATCTTACTCGAACCTCCCTGTCCATGGCAACCCAGGCAAGTACCACGAAGCAGAGCAGGTTGTGGTTCTGTACTCCCCCATGTCTCACCAGCCCCATATTCTACCATGGGTAAACCGGCCTGACTGTTATGCATAGTGTGGCAGTTGGCACAGGGGCCTGTTACTTTGGCGTGGGCCGAAGGAGAAATAAGAGATGAGAATATAGTAAGTGTAAATATTACTGTTAGAAAAAAACCAAATCTTCGTGCTTTCATAGGCATAGC
>JBDRFJ010000079.1:0-10454 GCA_043818915.1 Pseudomonadota bacterium
GCGGTAGATTTTATACCAATACTGCGTTCTCCGCAGGTCTCTATCCTCAACGTAGCACTGCTACGCTTCCGGTAGAAACCTTTGTGCGGCCTTGTTTTGGGATAAAATCTACCGCTTCTGGGCGGAAACTGGTAGCAAACAACTGATAATTTATTTGAGTATTACCATTTGCGTTTATTTACCTTTGTTGAGGGGGGAGCATGGAAGCAAAGTTGTTAAATCTTGGTTTTGGCAATATGGTAGTTTCAACCCGTGTAGTGGCTATTGTAGCACCGAGTTCGGCTCCGATGAAACGCTTGAAAGATGATGCCAAGGAAGGTGCGCGCTTGGTTGACGCAACCCATGGGCGCCGAACCCGTTCTATTATTATTACCGACAGCAATCATGTCATTTTGTCTGCTGTGCAGGCTGAGACTATTTCCCAGCGATTCATGGCAGGGTATGATTTAAAAGAGGAGAAGACCAAGACAGAATAAATGGGCAGGAAAGGACATCTTTTTATTGTTTCCGCACCTTCCGGAACAGGCAAGACCACCCTTTGCAATGCGATCTTAAAGGCGTTGCCTGACCTTGTATATTCTATTTCTTACACTACCCGTTCCCCCAGAAAGGGGGAACAAGAAGGGGTGGCTTATTATTTTATTCCCAAAGACGTATTTCGCGAAAAAATAAAAAGTAATGAGTGGGCGGAATGGGCGGAAGTCCATGGTAATTTTTATGGTACTTCTGCAAAGGTCTTAGAGGATACGCTCAAGAGGGGCAAAGACATATTATTGGATATTGACGTCCAGGGTGCTAAAAAACTCCGGAGCAGATTCCCCGATGCAATCTTGATCTTTGTTATGCCTCCTTCTTTTGAAGAGCTGGAAAAACGACTTTCCCATCGTGGTACTGACTCTGCCGAGTCTATTGCGCGACGTCTTGAGAATGCGAATCAAGAAATGAAAGAGGCAAACTTTTATGATGTTGTAATTACCAACGGTGACTTAAGTGTCGCTATTGCAGAGCTGAAACAAGTTATAGAAGAGATCCGTGCGGCATGAAATTTCATCGATCCTTCAATTCCCCGATTCTTAAGCGCATTTTTTAAATCAGCATTTAGAATTCTATAAAAAAAATTAACGGTTTTATGCCGGCCGGTTATTTGTACCAGCCTACGGCTAAGCAAAAAAAACCTTTATAGATATATGTCGCAAGACAAATATAGACCCCACGCAATTGAAATAGAGCGGAATATTCATAAAAAAACACTTAGCTTGGCCGATAAGGATGATAACACGGACAAGGTGAGACCTTTGCACAACTGCCATTTTTCCGTGATGCGGCGTCAGGCTACAAATTTTGCACGAAGTGAAGCGTAAGCGCTATCCTCGATCCGCCAGAGGCGGACCTCTGGTTAATCCCGCCAAGGCGGGATCGCCTTCCTTGCCTGACAAAAAAATGTCACGTTTTGCAAAGCTCAAGGTTTCGATAGTGCACTAGGAGGCTGTCCGAGAATTATGTCCGTAACGAAAAAGAGTGAGAACGAGACAAGATTTTCGCAAATTTGAGGAGAATAGCAGGCCTATTTGACGAAAACTTGCGGAAATTTGGGCCGTTTCTCACGCTTTTGCAGTAGGATCAGAATTCTCGGACAGCCTCCAAGGAGAGGAGTGGATAAGTAATGGATAATATTGTGACAAAGCAACGAAACAGAAGCCGGCGTTTAAAACTTCGGGGGATACTTTCCATTTCAGGGGCAGGCGAGCTAAGGGATGCCCTGATCAAGGAGATCAGCGAGAACGAGCACCCTGAAATCGATCTTGGTGAGGTTGAAGAAATAGATGCTGGAATACTTCAACTTTTATGTTCAGCAGTAAAATCAGCTGAAAGTGAAGGTAAGGAAATTTACTGGTCGAATATATCTGAGGCATGTATTGAAGCCGCCCAGTCTGCTGCAATGTTCAAGGATAAATGGTTTTAGTAAGAGTTACGGACAACGGACATTTTCAAAGGGAACAGATCATGGCAAAAACAATCATGACAGTTGATGATTCTGCGAGCATGAGGGAAATGTTAAATTTTACGCTAAAACAGGCAGGTTATAATGTAATAGATGCGGTAGACGGCAGGGATGCACTGAAAAAGCTCAACGACGAAAAGATTCACATGGTTATAACGGACCTTAATATGCCAAATGTCGACGGCATCGCATTGATAGAGGGAATACGTGCGACACCTGCGTATAAATTTATACCTATTATTATGCTTACCACTGAATCGCATCCGGAAAAGAAGGCGCAAGGCAAAGAGGCAGGGGCTACCGGGTGGATAGTTAAACCTTTCGAGCCCGATCAACTTCTTGCAGTAATAAAAAAGGTGATTGGTTAAACAAGGAGATATTATGGACCCAGGCGATAAATTTGCCCAGACATATATTGAAGAGGCTACAGAGCTGCTGGCGGAATTGGAAACCGCAGTGCTTGATCTCGAAGACGATATGGAAAATCCGGAGTTGGTAAACCGCATTTTTCGGGCCATGCATACTATAAAAGGCTCCGGAGCGATGTTCGATTTTGATGAGATAGCAGATTTTGCGCACCACGTAGAAACCTTTCTCGATAAAATTCGAGAGGGAGAACTTACTGTAAACAAGAAGATAATTGATCTGATACTGATTTCCAGGGATGAAATCAACCGCATGTTGAACGCTCTCAACAATGTGGAGACCGATGCGCAGGACAGAAGGGATGAGATTATAAAATCCTTTGCCCACTTTGCCGATGGCCATGGCTCCGGTTCCACGGAAGAGTCGGCAGTGTCCGCTACTCCGTCCGATTCACAGCCACAAAAAAGTACGGAACATCAGAAGGTGTACCGCATACGTTTCAAAGCCGGGCCGGATTTGTTCCTGCACGGTATCAATCCGTTGGGATTGATTGCAGAATTGTCGGAAATTGGGGAACTGCAAACATACTTTTTACCGGAGTATATACCTCCTCTGTCTGATATTGATCCTGAGAAGTGCTACTTAGCCTGGGATATGGTTTTGCATACCGATGTTGAAGAAAACGCTGTTCATGACATCTTTATCTTTGTTTTGGATAAAAGCGAAGTGCAGATTGTAGATATAAGTAGTGCGGCAGAAGAAGGAAGCGGTCTTCAACCAAAGTTGGGAGAAATACTCATTAATCGCGGAGATGTTTCATCTAATCAGGTGAAGGATGCCTTAAGCAAACAGTCTCGTCTCGGAGAGTTGCTGAAAGAATCCGGGGCTGTTTCGCAGGAAAAAATCAATTCAGCCCTGTCAGAACAGAATGCCGCAAAAAAATACCGGGGTGTGAGTAAAACAACAAGCATACGGGTTCCTGCTGAAAAACTTGATTTCTTAGTCAATATCGTTGGTGAGCTGGTGACCACCCAGGCCCAGTTGAGTCAGGCAGCCACCGGCGTTATGAGATCTGAACTATTGTGCGCCGTAGAAGGGATTGAGCGTCTTAGCGAAGAATTGCGAGATTGTGTTCTGGGCATCCGGATGCTCCCGATTAATACTCTTTTCAGTAAGTTTAAGCGTATGGTACGCGATCTGGCTTCAGACCTTGGCAAAGAGATCGATTTTGTTACAGAGGGAGATGATACCGAGCTTGACAAGACGGTTATCGAACGGATCAATGATCCGCTGGTCCACCTGATTCGAAATTGTATTGATCATGGCATAGAGACCCCCGAGGAAAGGATTAGAGCGGGCAAACCGCCGAGGGGGACTGTAAAACTTACGGCAGCTCATGCTGAAGGTGAAGTCGTAATACATATTCACGACGACGGCAAGGGGCTGGATTCTGAGACAATAGCGGCAAAAGCCTTCGAAAAAGGGCTCATAGAAAGTACTGACAACCTTTCTGAATCAAATCTCTTTAAGCTTATTTTTGAGCCCGGCTTTTCTACCGCAAAGAGCGTAACCGATGTATCCGGTCGTGGAGTAGGTATGGATGTCGTCAAGCGTGAGATCGATTCATTGCGGGGCGCTATCGATATTACCAGCAAACAAGGAAAAGGCACAGAGATTATCCTTCGTCTCCCCTTAACGTTGGCGATTATAGATGGACTTATCGTATCAGTAGCTAACGGCCAGTATGTCGTGCCGTTGCACTGCGTAAAAGAATGTGTAGAGTTAACCCGGAAAGATATAGAAAGGGCGCACGGAAGACATATGCTGGCATTGAGAGACGAAATCGTACCGTATATCCGGTTGCAGGAGGAGTTCAGTATAGAAAGTAACGAACACGATATCGAGCAGGTAGTCATTGTAGAAGCAGAGGGGACCAGAGTTGGGGTGGTAATAGACGAAATCGTCGGGGAAAAGCAAGCGGTGATCAAATCACTGGGCAAGGTATTCCACGGAACCGAGGGGATATCCGGAGCCACTATAATGGGTGACGGAGCAGTGGCGTTGATCCTTGACGTGGCCCAACTGGTCCGTACCGCATGCAGGCATAAAGAAGCAATGTACCATTAAGCGAGGCACAAGAGAAGGTTTTTGAATCCTTTTGAGTGAAGAATCGGAATAGCTATGCACAGTAACGCACCAATTATACCCGCTAATATGAGGATGTCCGACAAGGAGTTTAAAGGGTTTAGTGAATTTATACACAAAAGGTTCGGGATCAATTTGCCGCCGGTAAAAAAAACTATGTTGACTTCACGGCTCCTGAAGAGATTACGGAGTCTCAAAATACAACGCTTTTCCGATTACTACGATTATCTAATGAGCCCTAAAGGTCAAAAAAATGAAGTCATTCATATGATTGACGTTGTGAGCACCAATAAGACCGAATTTTTTCGAGAGCCCGGACACTTTGATTTTTTGAAAAATGTAGCGCTTCCAGGGATTGTGTCAGAAAAGAAGAAGTGGAGTCTGAAAAAGGTCAATGTATGGAGTGCCGGCTGTTCATCAGGCGAAGAAGCATATACATTAGCCATTGTAATTGCAGAATTTTTAGAGTCCTATCCAGGGATAACATTTTCGATTTTTGCCTCCGATATTTCACAGCAGATGTTAATAGCTGCCGAGCGGGCTATATATTCCCAAGAAGCTGTTAAGAATATTCCTTTACGCTATGTGCATAAATATTTTATGCGGGGTGCGCGGAGCCAAACCGGTTTTTACCGTATTGCTCCGAAATTGAGAAATTGTGTAAGAGTTAAATATCTTAACCTGATGGAAAGCTTTTCCTCAATACCGACTAAGATGGATTTTATCTTTTGTCGCAATGTAATGATCTATTTTAATCGGGATACGCGGGAGTCATTGGTAAATAATTTTTATCATCAATTAAAAGATGGGGGATACTTGTTTATCGGAAATTCAGAAACCCTCAACGGACTGGACACTAACTTCAGACAGGCGGGGCCTACTATCTATCGCAAGGAATAGGGACATGAGCAAGGCAGATAATCTATGAAAAGTACCAAAATAAAGGTTCTTGTGATCGATGATTCTGCAGTGGTCCGTCAGGCCCTTGCGGAGATTTTAAATTCCGATCCTGCAATCGAAGTGATTGCTGCAGCACAGGATCCATACGTGGCTGCAGAACGATTGAAAAAAGAGATCCCCGATGTGATTACCCTTGACGTAGAAATGCCGCGCATGGATGGGATTACATTTTTGCGGAAGCTTATGAGTCACCATCCCATTCCCGTGGTTATGTGTTCGAGCCTCACCACAAAAGGATGTGAAACAAGCTTTCAGGCATTGCGATATGGTGCGGTAGACATTATAGAAAAACCGCGAATAGGTGTAAAAAGGTATTTGGAAGAATCAAAGGTTCGTATTTGCGACGCTGTAAAAGCCGCTTCAAAGGCTAAGGTAAGACGTATTAATTGCAAAGAGCCGAATAAGAAATATACAGCAGACGTGATTATCCCCAAATGCCGGGGAAAGGCAATGGCCAAGACTACAAATTCTGTTGTGCTTATTGGTGCGTCTACCGGAGGCCCGGAAGCAATAAGGGGGCTTCTGGAGGTAATGCCGCCTGACGTGCCTGGAATAGTAATTGTGCAACACATGCCGGAAAAATTTACCACTTCATTTGCCGCAAGGCTAAACGATATCTGCAGCATGGAGGTCAAGGAAGCGGAAAACAATGACAGCGTTGTCACCGGTAAAGTCCTTATAGCGCCCGGCAACCGTCATACACTCCTTAAGAGAAGTGGCGCCCGCTATGTGGTTGAGGTTAGGGACGGCCCCCTGGTCAACAGACACCGTCCTTCTGTTGATGTCCTTTTTCGCTCCGGCGCCAGATATGCCGGCGCGAATGCTATTGGCGTGATTCTGACCGGCATGGGTGACGACGGCGCGCGGGGCATGCTGGAAATGAAAGAGGCCGGTGCAAAGACAATTGCGCAGGATGAAAAAAGTTGTGTGGTTTTTGGAATGCCTAAAGAAGCGGTAAAACTTGGTGGGGTGGGCAAAACACTGCCGCTTAAAGATATTCCCGGAGCTATATTAAACCTAAGTTGAGCGATTTTTGAGGAAGAGACGTGCCAATATCTTGATGTAGCAAGGTTTGCGAAAACCGCAGGCATACCCGTGGATATGTCGAGGATTTTCGCAAACCTTGATGCGCAAGAGATTGGTGCAGATCGAGTCAAAAATCGCTCAATTTAGGTTAAACTTGACCACGGAAGAATAAAACAAGCTCATCATAACTTAAACTTACTACTGATCCTTCCTAATTGTACCGATTTCTTTTCCCATTCGGCAGTGAGAACGCTGGACGCAAAGGACCCGAGTGTGCTATAAAACTATCTCGTATACGAGACCCGTTCAAAAGGTCTTTATAAGGAAAGTATATTTATGAAACATGTCTTGATTGCAGATGATTCTATATTAATCATATCCATGGTTACATCCCTGCTGAAAAATGGCGGATATCATGTTGCATCTGTCAAGAACGGCAAAGAGGCGCTGAAAAAGTTGAATGAATCAGAATACGATGCTGTTATCACAGACATACGTATGCCGGAGATGGACGGAGTAGAGTTGATAAGGGAGATCAGGGTTCGAAATAATTATATTCCTATAGTTGTCTTGTCCGGCATAGAACATATTGATACAGCAGTGGAGGCAATGCGGGCAGGGGCGGACGATTTTGTCAGAAAAAACACTGAGTCCTTGGGGAAAGCTCTTCTCTTTGTTCTTGAAAGAGCCATAGAAAGAAAGAATAAGGAAAGACGGTTATACATATATGAGTCTATTCTTCCGATATGTATGCATTGCAAAAAAATACGGCATAAATTAGACGACAAAAAAGAAACATGGTCCTCTGTTGAAGAGTATTTTCACCACAAAGAGTCCAGAATAGATTTTTCCCACGGGATATGTCCGGAATGCTTGAAGAAATATTATCCTGAAATGGGAAAATAATGTCGGTTACCTACAACGGACAAATTAAAATGCCTGAAGTTATTTATGGGATTCATTCGGTTTTTGAAGCCTTAAAGGCCGGCCGTAGGAATTTTAAAAAAATATATGTTGCCAAAGGGCGTTCCCAAAAACGGCTGACGCCCGTTATGGAACTGGCTGAGGCCGGACAAATTCCGATTCAGTACGGAGAAACAGCGATTTTTGAGCGTACTTCCAACCACATCCACCAGGGAATTGCCGCCGGCGTCGGCAGTTATCCTTTGGTGGATTTGTCAGTCATATTAGAACAATCAACTGCCGATATCCAACCTGCATTCATTTTGGTCTTGGACCATATAGTTGATCCTCAGAATTTGGGATCGCTTATTCGGACCGCATTGACTGCGGGTGTCCATGGGATTGTTCTTCCCAAGACACGGGCTGCTTCTCCATCACCCACTGTTTCAAGGGTTTCTGCCGGAGCCATGGAACATGCACTGATAGCATGTGTACCTAATATTTCAGAAGTCTTGAAGATACTCAGGGGAAAAGGAATTTGGATTTCTGGTATGGTTACGGGATCAAATACAGATATTTATTCACTTGATTTCAACGTGAATATAGCTGTGGTGATAGGAAACGAGGAAAAAGGGATACGCCCATTGGTCAGGAAACAGTGCGATTTTTTGGCGTCGATTCCTCAAACCGGCCATGTTGATTCATTGAATGCATCAGTCGCCGGGGCCATAGCGCTCTATGAGGTTGTGAGGCAAAGAAAAAGATTGTCATGAATTACGAGTTTTGAATTCCGACTATCTTGGCTGGCATTTTTAGTGCAGTGCATAAGAAATCCGAAATCCGAAGCACTAAATTCGAAACAAATTCAAATAACGAAAATACAAAATCCAAAACCAAAAATTGTAAAATCGAGGAATTAATGTTTTGAACATTTGATATTTAAGTTTCGGATTTGTTTCGGATTTCGATATTCGAATTTCGAATTTAACGGCATATAGGTTGGGGGAAGTTATTGGGGCGTCACCCCCAAAAGACTTTTGACGCATTTTATTGCTTCTTCCGGCGTTTTCGCTTTAAGTAAGAGACCTCGGCGGATGTAGTCGTCGAATATTGGGCCCACATCAAAGTTGAGAAGGATGACCTTTCGGTTGTTTTTGAGCGCAAGGGCTATTTCCGAGATTGTTCCTCCTGAGCCGGGGCATGCTATTATGATGTCGCTGGAGAGGACATTAATCACATTGCGTGCGTCTCCCATGCCGGTGCAAATCGGAACATCGATATATTCCGATGCGGAGGAGGGGTCAGTGCCCGGGAGAATGCCTATAGTAATTCCACCTTGATCTCGGACACCCTTTGCAGATGCCTCCATAATCCCCGAGGGCCGGCCCCCGTTAAGAAGACTCCATCCTTCTTTGCCAATAAGAGCGCCCAATTTGTAAGCAGTAGCCATGTCTTGTTCTGTGGCATTTCCTCCGCCCATGACTCCGATCACTATTCTCTTACGATTCATCGCCCTCTTTTCCCTTATTACCGCGCCAGAGAGGATCTTCTCCGAATCGTTCAAAAAACCATTCTTCCGGAGAGAGTGTGGCATTTACTGCTTCCTTGGTAAAGGAATAAGGATAGTTGTTACAATAACTAAGAATGATTTTGTATGCTCTGACAATCTTTTGTGTCATCGCCTTACATTTTTCGGGATCTTCACCACATTTATCCGGATGCCATTTTTTAATCAATTCTTTGTAGGAGAATCTGATTGTTTTCATGGTTGCCCTTTCCGGAAGGCCGAGGATATCCATCGCTTCTCTAATCACGTCATATTTTGGGCGTTTTTTCATGACTGACTTATTTGGCTCGTTCGTGAGCAGTTACAATCCGTACGATAGCATCGTGTATTACAGAGATTTTTTGGGTAGCGTCTATTACGTAAAATCGTGCCGGTTCTATTTTTGCCAGCCTCAAATAGCCATGGCGTATTTTTTCGTGAAAGCTAACGGTTTCCTTTTCAAAACGATCTTCTTTTGCATTGTCCGGGGCATCGGCTATGCGCTCCCATGCCCGCTTAAGTCCAATCGCTACAGGACAATCTAAAATGATGGTCAGATCCGGTTTCAATCCTTTTAAGATGTTTTCATGGAGACAACCAATAAGGTCTAACCCCAATTCCCTTGCATAGCCCTGATAGACAACAGTGGCGTCAAAAAAACGGTCGCATAACACTATCTTCCCGGCTTCAAGTGAAGGACGTATGATCTCTTCTACATGTTGTGCCCGGTCGGCTTCGTAGAGGAGGAGCTCTGTTAGCGGATTTATCTTAGCGTTAACAGAATTGAGAAGGATCGACCGAATCTTTGTGCCGATTTCAGTGCCCCCTGGTTCTTTTGTGACAATAAAATCACGCGAATTTTTTTTAAAAAAATCCGCCAGGAGTCGGATCTGAGTGCTTTTACCGCAACCCTCTATTCCTTCAAAAGTAATGAACATAAGCCTTATATTATCAGAGACGTTAGATAAGCTTAAAGTTAATGTGAAACTAACTAAAATAAATCCTAAATTCAAATATCAAATTTTCAAAACATTATTCAACCTTATGCAGTACCGCATTTCCTGCAAATGAAAAGTACGATTTTCCAAATCATAGTGTTTAGCTCTGACGTTTCAATTCGTGCCGTTTTTTGAATTTTTGTCATTTGAAATTGTTTCGAATTTAGTGCTTCGGATTTCGGATTTTCTTGCTTGCTACTTAACGGTATAGTTTAGCAACCCTCCCGCAAACAGTATCCCCCTTTGCCGTTCAGAAAGTTCACAGACAAGGAGAATCTTCAGGTCTTCTGTCCTATTTTCCAACACAATATCTTTACCTTTTTTTAGCTGGTCTACGATATTATTAATTTCGATATCGTCTCCTTGAGAAATTTTTTCATAGTCTTCTTCTCTGGCAAAGGTAAGAGGGATAATGCCAAAGTTGATTAAATTGGCGGCATGGATCCTTTCAAAGCTTTGTGCGATCACGGCCTTTATGCCGAGATACATAGGACAAAGCGCTGCATGC
>JBDRFJ010000080.1:0-3171 GCA_043818915.1 Pseudomonadota bacterium
CAGGCCAAGGGTTTGGCAGGGTTCGATGGACCTCAAAGACTGCTCCGTTAATCTTGTAGGTGAGCTCACGAGCCATCTGCCAGCCCCAATTGAATTCTGCTTCGCATGCCTCCTCCAGAGGATTCAACGGGTTAAACATTCGAGGTCTTCGAAGCGGGTGAGTAATGAGGGACGTTGGTACTTTTGTTACTTTATTGGGCAATATCTCTCACATCATCAATCTGCTCAAGGACTTTTTCCCGCGCTCCGCACAACGCCCTGCATTTACCCGGCTGATCGACAAAGCCCGGCCAACTTCCGCAGCGCTATAGCCCCCCAGTGAAGTAGTTCTTAGACCCGCCCTATTTTCTTTATGGGTTTTCATCAGTGGTTATGTTGCAGTTCGATTGAGACAATTTGCACGCTTCACGGGGCAGGCATATCGTTGATGGCCAGATTGGAGATTAAGGATCGAGCCTCACTGTCCCTCGCCAATGGCAGATAAAGACCTCTCAAGAAGCGCGACGTCCACAAACATCCCTTGGTCTCTTAACTTGTACACCCAGGGTCTGGCAGCATCAATCAGTCCAAGCCTCCTGGCCCGTAAGATCATTCCAAATGAGCCGATCATCTGCAAATCATGTGCACTGATGCAGCGGCGCGCCATCCTGTCATCTAGCACCGCCCATCGTTTGCCCTGCAGGCAGAAGCTGATGACCTGAGATTCTCCTGGACCCAGGTCCCAGCGTTCCACTGTAGATGGGATGGGGATGTCAGGCCGCTGAAACTGGACTGCCCAGGCTGCTGCGTCTTTCGCAGTAGCATCCTTATGGGCTCCAGCTTTGACTTCCTCTGTAACTGTTACGGGAACAATCAGCCCTGGAACAAGCCGCTCAATAATGTCAAGCCTGCCGATACGGGCATATAGAATGATCGGCGATGAATTGAGGACCCAGGCATCAATCACGCCGACTTTCCTCCATCAGCTCCTCAAAGCTCGACTGGTCCACCGGAATTCGGCGGCTCGCAAGCTCATCAATGAATTCTGACCGACTGATCCCCGCGATTTCCGCTCCCTTATCCTGGGAGATCCGTTGCTGAGCGTACCATTGTGCTGCCGCCTCGATCCGCATTTCCCTAAGGAACTCTGCCGGTGCTTTGCGCAGGGCGGAAAACACGGTCTCAGGTAATTCGATTGTCATGCTTTTCATGGTTGCCTCCACCTTGTGGAATAGCGGACGTTGATACGACGGTTCAGGGGAGAATCCTCTGCCTGTACCACATAGACCTGTTCACAGTTCTATGCGTGGGATGGGGTCGTGAAATATTGACATTCTTCATTGGTTCCTTGTTTTTCTTTCATGGTTCGTTGTTCATTCATAGTTTGCTCAAGAGGGACACCTTTCAGTTTTTAAGTTTCCTTTTTTATCTCTCGCCCGCCGTCGCTGAAGCTATGGCGGACAGGCCCGCCGTCGTTTTCAACTTCCACCTTCGTCAAGACTACGGCGGGACAAGATGGCGGGGCAGGCCCGCTTCAGGCTTCGCTCTAGAGCTACGACCCGACAAGTCCGTCTTCGCCAAGGCTGCGCCGCGACAAGCGCGGAGGCACAGAGATTAAACTCATAAAATTATAAGATTCTATCTCCTCGAAAATATACCAGCCAACAATTCATCGGAGACATAGAATCCTTTTTATTTAAGTTCCTCAGCCTTATTATAGGCACTGTCTATTAATTTTAATTTTTCAGCTTTGAGCAAAATCCCAATGGTACCAGTTACTTTCAGTCCCATATTTTCTGCTGCATTTCGCGCCTTCAAGTCGTCGATTATTACTACCAAACCGGTCTGGTGTGCCAGTGCTATGACCTCAGATTCTCCCTTTCCTAAATTCAAATTTGTTTTAAGAAGTTTTATAAGAGTGCTTTCAACCTTTCTTATCGAACAGCATGGGAGAGATAAATTCCCAAACTCGTTGATTACTGCCTCAGGTACAACAAGCTCTGAGTAGATTTCACAAAGAATAGGTAGAAGCTTGATTCTTTCCAGGGCTATAAGTGAAGAGGTATCGGCAATTATGCTCTCAGGCATTTTGTAGTTCTTTACTGAGGTCGAGATTTGAATATTTTATAGGTGGAACGCCTCTATGTATAAGAATTTCTACAAAGGCTTTCTCTGAATAGCCTGCTATTTCAGAGGCCTTTCCCAAAGAGACCATAGCCTCCTCCAAAAGTTTTATAGCGAGTAACAATTTTATCTCGTCTTCTTTTATATTCAATTCAGGAAGATTAACTGATATAACCATTTGACTTACCTCTTTATTTCTTAAATTTCAATTTTATTATGATAATGGTCGCGGTAGGAATGCCCTTTACGGGGCACCCCCCGCACGGATCTTCCGAAGGGATTCGGAATCTAAGGACCAGGCGTGCGCTACTAACGCACCGGGCTCTTGCCTAAGGTCCTGGCGTCGAATCGTATCGTCGGGTAGGGATGGCAGATACGAGCAGGTGGTTTCCACCTGGCGATCAGGCGCCTCATGCGCTCCCATGTCAGGTTGTGCTTATGGCTGCGCCGGCGTAGCGCTTTCATCCACCTTCGGCAGACTTCCATATGAAACAGGCTTATGGAAGAGCCATTCATATGATTAGGGGGACGTCCATCAATAAGTAACTAACTCGTTCTCTAAGCTGTGTAAGTAAGTAATGGGGGACGTTCGTGACATATTGACAGGCAATTAACATGGCTAACTCCTTTCAGTTAGCAAGACGCACCAGGTTTGGCCTGGCGCACCGGATTTCACGGATGGCAAGGTTTTTATTGTTGTTGTTGCACTAAGAATTCAGGCACCTGAATTTTTAGTGCGAACAATCCTTCGAAGGGGAAAAAATTCATGGGACATGAAAAAAGGCGGTTTTGCCGGCATAATCACAGAGCAATTTGATGTCGGTCATTATGTCTTCAAAACCGATTAAAAAGGGAACGCTGTCATCATCCAAAAGTAAAGCTTTTGCCCTTATTACAGGTGAAATGCCATTCCTGTCGACGAAAAGTAACGTAATTTCCCCCAGCCTTCCTGAAACCTTTCCTCCGCCAATACCGTGCACGTCGCTCTTGTCGGAGAGAACCTGGCTTATTTTGCTTTTGCTCCAAACTGAGTTTGGGATAATGGAGATCGGATTGCCAGTGTCAACA
>JBDRFJ010000081.1:0-19524 GCA_043818915.1 Pseudomonadota bacterium
TCCTCGGCTGCGTTGAGCAATACCATTTCGTGTAATCGCTTAGCTAAACGTTCTTCCTCTTCCAATCCGACAAGTCTGTCTCTGATCTTGTCCCTCACTCGTTCATTAATATCCCGTTCCCGATCACTGGTGAAAGAGGCCATTTGAACAACACAAAATGCTGTCTGAGCCGGCTTTTTCCATTCCGTGTCAAGAATACGCTTGAGCCAGGATGTTACGGTTTTGCCCGCAATTATCGCATTTAACGGTCCATAAAGCGGCACGCGCGAGCCGATGCGCGAAAGCACCCACATGTTGAGACCCTCGCCACGGGAAGTGCCGATATACTGCATCAGTTCGTTGCCTATCTGTTCTTTAACATCGGTGGTAAGCCTTTCTAAGTTAGCTATGGTACGCCACATCTCGGTCCGTTCCAGAGGGGTAATACGTGGTTGTTTTTTCCCTTTTTTACGGCCCGGGAGCAAGACCGGCGCAAGATTCCGAAAAATGGCCATCTGTTGGTCTTGAGCCAATCCACCAGCCACTCTTCTCCACAGAGTCCACCATTCCACTCGGCACTGTTGGTCAGATGAGAAGACAACACCTGCATGATATATCTTCCATGCTTCTCTCATTCGCCAATCATCCGAGGCATAGCCGTATCCGGGACGAAGACA
This sequence comes from Pseudomonadota bacterium, assembly GCA_043818915.1. GTDB lineage: Bacteria > Desulfobacterota > Desulfobacteria > Desulfobacterales. The sequence continues at coordinate 657 of JBDRFJ010000081.1, forward strand.
GAACCCGGCAAGATTCAACCATCGTTCTTCATGCCTGGCGCTCTTTTTTCGACTGTTCAACCCTTCAAGAAGTGTATCCGAAAGAGACCTCAGCGCCGGAATCGGCCAACGCTCCTTTTTTTTGCCGATAACCTCACGTAATGCCTTCATCACGGAGGCGGGAGTCACCTCTTCCTTTCCTGAAACAGATTTTTGCATGCCGAAAGTGACTTTCAGAATCTCTGTCGTCCTGGTTAGTGATTCCTCTGGAATCGTTTTTTCTCTCTTTCCCCCGGCCTCTTTTTTCCCCTGAGCATCTTTCCCCGTATCGGATCGGGTCTGAAATTGAAGATTCCATCGATGATCGGTCTCCTTGGAAAGGCATGCAAGTTCTAAAGTTCCGATCTCTGTAAGGCGTGCGCAGATATGGACCGGAATTTTACGAACAACCCCCTTTTTCCCGAACTGCAGGAGCGTACGAAGCAGGGGAAGTTGAAACAACGAATCTTCATCAAGGGACAAAAGATGACCGGGTTGATCGCCTGTCCTGGAGTTAGAACTGTAGATCGAAAAAGAAACAGGCTGATTGGTCAGCACCTTGAATTCCGGAGACACTATCTCCACATCTTCCCCTTCTTCCATGCCCCTGGGGACAACACAGACGGCGCTGATTTTGTCTGGTTCTTCTTTTGTAATACCGGTTGGGACAACCCTCACATAATAAGAGCAGGCGCAACCCCCCACAATGCGAACCCCTCGACCGCGGCGGACCATTCCATAATACGCGGCGCCCCGCGCTACTGCCAAAGCGGGAGAATCGTTTTCAAGCACTGCGGGTCTCCAGTCAGCCTCTCCATGTTTTGAGAACCAACCTGAAAGGACCTCTACAATACGCCCCCTGATTGTAGGCGGGGTAACTACTCCGCCGTTAAAAAAAACGGCATCCGGACGTACGTCCGTATTATCTGCCTGGTGTCTTTTCAAAAATGCCGCGAGATGACGAGGGATAACGGGATCAGCAACAAAAGGGAGTCCCCATTCATGAATACCCACCCCAGTGCCACGAATCGGCATTTCATTAAATTGTGTATTAGGGAAGAAACCATTGATAATAGTTTCTTGTACATCCTCCAGGGTGAGTGAGTCAGACAGGGTTCCGGCTACGATCCCCCTGCCACGCCCGGGAAGATTGATAGGAACGGTTTGAGTCCGAGCATCTCCCATAACCTTCTCTTTGGCATTTCGGCAAAGGGAAGCAAGTATATGCCACCGAAGAGAATCGAGCCTTTTTGCGGCATTGCCTAACATTCGGGATTCGATCAAACGGGCCAGGGCCAAGTCCATGTTGTCTCCTCCCAACAGGAGGTGCTCTCCCACCGCTATCCTTTCCGGCGCCGGCGCCGCCTCACCTTCTTTTACACGAATAAGCGTAAAGTCGGTGGTACCACCTCCGATGTCGCAAATAAGGATGGTTGTTCCCGCACCGATAATCGTTTCCCAGTCCTCCTCGTTACGTGCGAGCCATGAGTAAAAGGCCGCCTGGGGCTCTTCAACGAGGGTAATGTGCATAAGACCTGCTTTTCTTGCCGCCTCTAAAGTAAGTTCGCGAGCAACTTCATCAAAAGAGGCGGGGACGGTAAGGATTACCTCCTGCTTCTCGAATCTCTTGGCAGGATCCGCGCTTGCTATCACGTGGTTCCATGCGTCACGCATATGTTGCAGATAAAGAGCAGATACATCCACAGGCGACCGTTTTGAAACATCTTCCATGTCTCCCCCCCACGGAAGTATAGGGGCGTTACGATCCACACCTGAGTGACAGAGCCATGACTTTGCGGAGGCAACGAGTCTTCCCGGGACCTTTGCGCCCTGAATACGGGCAAATTCTCCTACAGCAAAATCACTATCTTTTACCCAGGGGAGATCAAGACTCCCTTCGGGGAGATCATGACCGGTTGAAAGGTATAAGAAGGAAGGAAGTCCTTCCCGGTTTGCGACCTGGCCCTCGGCAATCAACTGGGGAATAGCAAAGGTTTGAATGACACTGCCTCCACCGGTAGGGTGTATGCGCGTATCTATATAGGCTACAGCGGAATTGGTAGTGCCAAGGTCTATGCCTATGACGTATCGTGATCGTTTTAGTGTAGTCTGTTTCATTTTTCCCGAACATTAAATTCAAGCTTCCACCGCTTTGTACCGGAAACACACCAAAGCTCCAGTGTCCCTATCTCGGTGACCTTGATGTGCAATCGTACTCGTACCGGCGTCCCCTCCTGACCGTCTTCGGCAGGAAGCTTTGTTTCCAGGGGAACAAGTTCTTCAATGTCTTCCTCTTCCCAGTCCTCAATAATATCGCCGATCCGGTCGTTATGCCGGCTGGTTGAGCCCAAAAACCGAAAAGAGACCGACGCCCCCACCACCAGACCGAATTCCCTCTCCGGCAAATCGGCCTCAGTACCCTCCTCCATACCAAAGGGGACTGCGCACAAGGCCTTAATAGGGGGAGGCATACCGGGAACTGCCGGCATCGCGGTTTCTATCCCTATGTAATAAGACCGTTCGGTACCGCTGCGGATTCGTATCCCACGACCGTGCCGGGCGAGTCCGTAATATACGCTACCGTGTGCAACCGCCAGGTCAAGGGATTTAGAAGAAAGGACTTTTAACTCCTTTTCGTCTTCATTCCAACCTTCAAGGACTGCTGTTATACGTTGCTTCAAAGGCTCGGCCTTCATCACCCCCCCATTGAAGAGGACCGCCGTGGGTTTTGTGGATATGTCCGCGAGAAGCAAATCTTTTTTATTCCTTTCAAGGAACCATGCCATGTGCTTTGTTACAGCAGGGTCCGACGCATATGGAAGTCCCAACTCCTTCAGGCCGGCCTTAGACATTTCTTCCGGTCGAACGGACTCCTCGCATTTCGGGAAAAAACCGTCCAGCAGTACCTCTTCTATCTCTCGACGGGTAAGCTCTGTACTTATCGTGCCACCGATCAAGCTACGCCCTTTACCGAGTATGGTGACCGGATATGTATCGCGATCCGGATCCTGGAACATCTCTTCTTTGGCCCGGCGCACAGAGTGTAAAAGTCCGCGCATTTGCCAGCCATCTAATTTTGTGCCTTCACCGGCCAGACGCTTCCGAATAGCATAGGCCAGGGTCAGGTCCATATTGTCTCCGCCCAGAAGAATATGGTCCCCAACAGCTATCCGTTCAAGACCAAGTTCTCCATTGCTCTCTGAAACAAGAATCAGGCTGAAGTCTGTTGTCCCCCCACCGATATCGCAGACAAGGATTACATCTCCCACGTTTACTTCCTTTCGCCACGCTTCGTGAGTACTTTCGATCCACGCATAAAAGGCAGCCTGTGGTTCTTCCAGGAGCGTAACACGGGACAGTCCCGCCATTTCAGCGGCCTGTACCGTTAATTGCCGCGCGGTCGCATCAAAAGAGGCGGGTACAGTCAAAAATATCTCCTGGGACTCCAGAAAGAAATCCGGGTTCCCAACTGCAATCGAGTGATTCCATGCATCGCGAATATGTTTAAGCAACCTGGAGGAAGCCTCGATGGGAGATATATGCAGAATCTCTTCGGCCGCTCCCCAGGGGAGTAAAGGAGCAGTCGGGTCCACGCCGGCAACACTGAACCATGATTTGGACGAAGAAATGAGTCGATCAGGGACTTCAGCGCCCCGTTCCCTGGCAAATGTTCCTGCCACGAAATTTACCTCATCTTGCCATGGGAGATTCAGGCTCCCTTCGGGCAGCTCGCCTTCAGCCGGATGATAAGAAAAAGAAGGGATAAGCTCTCGTTCATCAACTGTGCCGGGAGCTACGACTTGAGGAATACGAAAAAGGCGAATCTTTGGTTCCTCGCCCTCTTTGCCAAGGATGTCCGCATAGGCCACCGCGCAATTGGTAGTTCCGAGGTCTATGCCAACGATATATTTTGATGGTTTCATTTTACCTGTCATTTTCATATTTCATGGGTAATTAATTACAGAATCTGGGCGTGTTGGAGTACTGGAGTGTTGGAGTACTGGAGCGTTGGAGTACTCCACATCACTTCTTTTACTCTGTTTGACCGATCTCCACCTCTGCGGGCGCTATGACGGTGTGTTTTTGCCCCTTGGGCATACCAGGAAGGTTTATCTGAGTTATCTTCCACCCAGGATGTTGAAGACTCCCTTTAAAAGGCGGAGCGCCTGTTATATTCCCTGTGAGTCGAATTTCAGAAGGATCAAACCCTTCGGAAACCACTATAGCCTCACCTTCTTTTTCCGACATGACCGGAGCAAAGGTAATATATTCGCTCAGCGCATTCCTGCAATCCTCGTGTACATAGCGTATAGCAGCGCCGATCTGAGCGTCTGAATACCGCGTGATATCTTCCTGGAAAAAATCTATCAATCTCCCCTTGTTTTGAAGTAGTGATAGTATACGACATGCGCCCACCTCTGTCGCATCAGCCGCATCGGTCTTTTTTTGTTCCGCCGCGATCTCCTTCTTGCTCCCCTTGGGCCGTTCCGTATAGATTACAGCGCCCCGGTTGACTGTTCCCCGGAGGAGAAGAGATAAAATAAGAGTAGCGGTGATACCGGTTACGAAGAAGATTGCGGGTATGTAAATGCTTCCCATCTTCCGAAGTTCTTGTAACTGTACTAAATGAGAAATTACCTCTTTTTGAACCTCTGGTTGCATCTTGTCTACAGCATTGTTTAGATGCTTAAGAGTTGGATCTATGTACAATTTTGTGGCAAGATAAGTACCACCTGCTAATGCCGACATGGACAGCATGATAATCAAAAATGTTATCGCCACAAATCTTTTCATTATAAGACTCCTCTCTTTATTATAGGCGATCAGCCTTGGCTGAACGCTGATCGCTTACCTATTTTTAATATATAGCGCTCCTTCTCTAATGGCCCGGGTGTTTATCTCAAAAATTTTAGGACCCTTGTTTGCAAATATATACTCCACACTATTTATGATAGATTCCGGGGGAACCAATCCTGTCTTTTCAGCAACCGCGCCACACATTGCCATATTAGCAATTCGCAAGTTTCCTATTTTCTTGGCGATTGTATTGGCCGGGATTCCAACAACCACTACATCTGTTCGTTGAGGTGCGGATTTTATCAGGTCGCTGTTAAAAAAGATTATTCCATCAGGTCTTACATTGTTTTCAAACCTGAGAAGCGACGGACCGTTCATTAATATTGCAATATCATAAGATAAGGCAACCGGCGACGCAATCGGTTCATCGCTGACAGTCACCGTACAATTTGCGGTTCCACCTCGCATCTCCGCGCCATACGCAGGAAGACAGGTTACATGTCGCCCTTCATACATGGATGCTGTTGCCAGGACATAACCCATCATCAAAATTCCCTGACCGCCAAACCCTCCTAAAATGATTCTTGTTATCATATGCCGGCCATGTCCTTAATCACTTTCAAAGGGTATCTCTCAAGTACTTTTTCCTTAACCCAAGCACAGGCCTTGACCGGCGACATACCCCAGTTTACAGGGCAAGGGGATAAGATTTCAACCATAGCGAATCCAAGACCTTTTAACTGTATCTCAAACGCCTTCTTAATCGCCTTTCTGGTATGGAGAATCGTCTTGGGAGATATAACCGCGGTACGCTCAATATAGACACTACCCTCTGCCACCGCTAACATCTGACTCAAATCGAGCGCATACCCATCACGTTTGGCCGACCGCCCTCCTGGGGTAGTGGTGGTAACTTGACCCAAAATAGTGGTAGGGGCCATTTGCCCCCCCGTCATACCATATACTCCGTTATTGATAAATATAACGGTAAGCTCTTCGCCTCGACTGGCTGCATGGATCACCTCTGCCGTTCCAATGGCTGCAATGTCGCCGTCCCCTTGATAAGTGAAAACCACCCGGTCGGGGAGGGACCGTTTAATCCCTACAGCCACTGGTATGGCACGTCCATGGGGTGCTTCTCCCATGTCTATCTTAAAGTAATCGTAGGCGATGACAGCGCATCCGGCAGGGGGAACTCCGATGACCTTTTCAGCAATCCCCAATTCATCTATAACCTCTCCGATAAGCCTATGGATGATACTGTGGCCGCACCCCGGACAATAATGAAAATGGTTGTCCGTCATGACTTCCGGTTTCTTGAATATACATTCTACCATAATATTATTTATCGACTAAAATGGGACACAGGTTTGTACAGATACACACTGTTACGGGTTGCGGGTTACGGGTTGCCTTCCTTGTTTAAACCCGCAACCCGCAACAGATAGTTGCGTTCATCTGCGTCCCAAATAAAATTTATTTATTATCAAGTTTCGCAATAACACCCTCAATCTCCTCGGGAGTCGGAATCATCCCCCCGGGTTTTCCGTAAAGATGAACATTGCATTTTTCGCCCACGCTCAGTTTGACGTCCTCTATCATCTGGCCGGTATTCATCTCAAAAACGAGTATGTAACGTAAGGATTTACATTGTCTGCGGATCTCTTTTTCCGGAAATGGCCAGAGCGTAATCGGGCGAAAAAGTCCCGCCTTTAATCCGGATCTTCTGGCCAGATTGACCCCCTCCTTGGCAATCCTTGCGGCAGTCCCAAAGGCGACCACTCCTATTTCGGCATCTTCTAACCGGTAAGATTCACACTCTGTTTCATGTTCAGCAATAGTCTTATGTTTTTGGTCCAGCTTCCAGTTGTGTTTTTCCAATACTTCCGGCTCCAGGTAGAGAGATCTAATGAGACGATTTTTTCTCCCTTTTGCGCCGTCTAAAATCCAATCTTTAGAGGGAAGCGTAGCCCGCTCTATTGGATCCGGGAAGGTAACAGGTTCCATCAACTGACCCATAAGCCCGTCACATAGAACAATAACCGGCATTCTATACCGGTCTGCCAGACCAAATGCCTTGATAGTGGTAGAAACCATTTCCTGTCCCGAATAAGGAGCAAGAACAATAGTCCGGTAGTCGCCGTGGCCTCCGCCTCGGGTGGCCTGGAAATAGTCTGATTGAGATTGTGCGATGTTACCCAGGCCGGGACCGCCGCGCATCACATTAACGATAACTGCCGGTAGTTCCATGCCGGCAAGATACGAGATTCCTTCCTGTTTCAAACTGATTCCAGGACTGGAAGAAGAAGTCATTGCTCGTACACCCGCCATACTCGCTCCCATGACCATGTTGATAGCAGCCAGTTCACTCTCAGCCTGGATAAATGTTACATCTTTCATCTCCGCAAACCGGTATGCCATGTATTCCGGGAGTTCATTTTGAGGGGTAATCGGATAACCCGCATAAAATCGACATCCGGCCCGAATTGCAGCCTCTGCGATAACGTGGCATCCATTCATCAACCTTTTATTCACGATATACCTCTATAGCGATATCGGGACATATTATGGCACACAAAGCGCATCCATTGCATTTGCGATTAGAGTCTGTTTCATTTTCGCGGTGTTCGGCCGGAAGATATCCCTTTAGATTAAAAGAAGCGCTTAGCACGATCAATCCATGAGGACATGTCTCAATGCAGAGTCCGCATCCTTTGCATCTTTCCTGGTCGATTCTTATAAAACCTTTTTCCAAAGATATCCTCCACGGAGTATGGGAGTAATGGAGTATTGGAGTAATGGAATATAATGCGGTAAAAACTTACGAAACTTATATGGTCACTCCTCCATACCCATCCCGCCAGAGGCGGACTTTCAACACTCCAGCACTCCATCTGTAAAGAGCGTTATCTGACCTACCATATGTACCATACTACCAGAGTGCAATTGTCTTTACAACACCCCCATTAGATCTGATTGTATGCGGCCGTTGGTGGCCAATATTTCCTTCATATCTCTGAGGTGCGGTCTACCGGAAAAATCGGTAACAATACCCCCTGCTTCTCTTACAATGAGGGCGCCTGCGTCCGTATCCCAGGGGTGGAGGTTTTGTTCCCAAAAACCGTCAAAACGACCGCACGCCACATAACAAAGATCAATGGCCGCGGATCCCAGTCTTCGAATGCCCTGTGAAGCCCCCAGGCAACTTTTAAAGCGTACCATCAACGTATCTATAATAGTCTTTAGGTCATAGGGAAATCCCGTCACCAAGAGGCTTTCCGAAAGACTTTCAGTTGATGAAACCCGGATCGCTTTTCCGTTTAAGAAGGCACCTTCCCCTTTAATCGCCCAGAAGCGTTCATGCAAAACAGGATTTTCAACCACGCCAAATACGGTCTCGCCGTTTAAGGCAAGGGCTATGGATGTACTGAAGCATGGGAGATTGTGAGCGAAATTGGTGGTGCCGTCCAGTGGATCGATAATCCATTGGTAGGGAGACCGGGTCAAGGCATCCCCGCTTTCTTCCGCAAGAATGGAATGATCCGGATATGAGGCAAGGATGGTATCAATGATAAGGCGTTCAGCATATTCATCCGCCTCCGTAACCAAATCGATGGCGCCTTTTTTCTTGATGGAGTGAGCTTGTCCGAAGCGATCGCGAAGAAAGTCCGCAGCCTTTTGAACGGCGGCAAATCCTACATCCCTGGCTTGTTTTAAGTCGATCGTTTCAGTCATTTTCGTGTTCGTGCTCCGTATGATTCCCCAATAAATTCGAAATTCGAATATCGAAATCCGAAACAAATTCAAAAACTCAAATATCAAATGTTCAAAACCATCATTCAATCCTCAGCGGAGCCGTATTCCTTGGGAATAAAGAGTACAGGCTTCCAGCTCATATTGTTTCGGATTTTGTGCTTCGGTTATTTGTATTTGTTTCGTGCTTCGGATTTCGAATTTCGGATTTTCCCGTTTAATGTGCTTCCGCCCAATTTTTCCCGGTGTTGATGTCCACTTTAATGGGCACCTTCAATGGATGCACACCCTCCATCATCCTTTTAACAAGCCCTTTAAGTCTTGCAGCCTCCTCCTGAGGCACCTCAAAAACCAACTCATCATGTACCTGAAGGACCATTTTTGCCTTAAGTCCCTCATCTTGAATAGCATCATACAAGCGTATCATGGCAACCTTGATTAAGTCCGCTGCCGTACCTTGTATTGGCGTATTTATTGCCGTGCGCTCGGCGGCCTCTCTTGCTATCCGGTTTTTGCTGCGGATATCCGGAAGATATCGATGTCTGTTCAGAAGCGTTGTGACCTTGCCTTCCTTGCGCGCTGTATCAATAGTACGATCAATGTATTCTTTGACCCCCTTGTATTGCACAAAGTAGTTCTCAATATATTTCTTTGCCGTGCCGGTGCTGATTCCCAGTTCTTTTGATAAACGAAACGGGCTCATTCCATAAATTATTCCAAAGTTGATCATTTTTGCCTGTCGTCGCATATCCGGGGTGACAAATTCGGGAAATAATTGGAAGACCTCTGAAGCAGTTCTGGTATGTATATCCTCATCTTCCTCAAACGCCTGGATCAGTATGGGGTCTCCCGAATAATGGGCCAAGATACGCAATTCAATCTGGGAGTAATCAGCAGAAATGATTCTCCAGCCTTGTCTTGGAATGAACGATTCACGTATCTTTCGCCCTTCTTCGGTTCGAATGGGAATGTTCTGTAAATTCGGATCGCTGCTGCTAAGCCTTCCGGTAGCGGTCACTGTCTGGTTGTAAGAGGTATGTATACGTCCCGTATCAGGATGAACAAGACCCACCAAGGCGTCAGTATACGTCGACTTGAGCTTGGCAAGAGATCTATAGCGAAGGACCAGCGCGGGGAGTTCGTGCTGGTTGGACAGGGAGGTTAGCACCTCTAAGTCCGTGGAGTATCCGGTCTTTTTCTTGGTCTTTTTCTGACACGGAAGATTCAATTTTTCAAAAAGTATCTTTCCTAATTGCTGGTGCGAACTAATATTAAAGCTCTCGCCGGCCACGGAGAATATCTGATCTTCGAGGAGATGTAACTGCTGCTCGAAATCCTTTGAGAGTTCTATAAGACGATCCGTGTCTACCTGGATTCCGGTCATCTCCATATCTAACAGTACAGGGATCAACGGCATCTCAACATCGTGAAAGAGCGACTCAAAACCTTTTTCCTTGAGCTTCGGCCCCAATACCCGGGAGGCCATAAGTGTGATGTCCGCGTCTTCGCATGAATAGGTTGAAGCGCTCTCTATAGGAACCTGATCGAATCCGAGGGCCCTTTTTCCGCCCCCTGTTACCTCCGCATAAGTAATCATCTTGTGATTAAGATAATCCCTTGCAATCGCGTCCAGATTGTGCGCCCGCAAAGAAGGATTTAGAAGATAGGAGGCTACCATGGTATCAAACATGATCCCCTTAACAGCGATCCCGTATCTTTTCAAGATGATGGTATCGTATTTGATATTTTGCCCTACCTTCAGGTAGTTGGGGTCTTCGAGCAACGGTCTTAGCGCGCTGAGTACGTGATCGATCTCAAGCTGTGCAGGGGCATCGGGATACGAATGAGCACACGGGATATAGGCGGCCTCATGCGGGTGGCATGAAAAGGACAGCCCCACAATTTCGGCCCTCATAGGGTCTGTTGACGTGGTCTCCAGGTCAAGTGCAAAGGTCCCGGCCTTTTTCAGATCTTTTATCAGAGACCCGAGTTCTGAGTCTGAGAATACGGTCCGATACGATTTTTTTGAGAGGTCCTGCTGTGGAGCAAAGTCTTTTTGTAATTGACGAAACTCAAGGTCCCGAAAAAGGACGCCCAGTTTTTCCCGGTCGGGCGGTACAACCGTGAAGTCTTGAAAATTAAATGGAAGTGGTACGTTAATATCAATAGCGGCCAGTTTACGGCTTAGCTGTGCCTGACCAATATGAGTCATTAGATTTTCGCGTATTTTTTTCTGCTTGACCTGATCTATATGTTCTAACAGATGGTCAATATTGCCGAACTCTTTAACAAGCTTGATGGCGGTCTTCGCGCCAATCCCCGGAACCCCTGGAATGTTATCCGAAGAATCTCCGGCAAGCCCCAATACATCGATCCACTGCTCCGGTTCTATGGAAAGTTCTTCCTTAAAACCTTCATAGGTAATAGAGCGGTCTTTCATGGGGTCCCATAGAGAAGCTGACTTAGAGATAAGCTGTTTGAAGTCTTTATCGCCGGTAACAATTACTGTTTTATACCCCTTTTCTGTTGCTTTTACAGCGATGGTTCCGATAATGTCGTCCGCTTCATAGCCATTGAGTTCTAAGGACGGAATATTAAACCCTTCTACTATATTTTTAATATACGGAACCTGGACCGACAGATCCTCCGGCATGGGTGGACGATTTGCCTTATATTCTTTGTAGATTTCATGACGAAAGGTAGGCCCCTTGGCATCAAAAACCATTGCAAGATAGGATGGTTGCCGGTCTTCAAGCAACTTCAATAACATACGGACAAAACCGAACGAAGCATTCGTGGGAAGCCCTTTGGAGTTCGAAAGATGACGGATCGCGTGATAGGCCCTATAAATATAGGAACTTCCGTCCACTAAATATATGGCGTCTTCTTTTTTCATATCGGAATCATTTTTTACCAGCACATATACAAACTGTCAAATTTTATCTGGAAAAAAAACATAGTCTTTTGTATCCTTAATAGAAATGAGATGATAACCATAAAAAGAGGTGTTATTCATGACTGAACTAATTCTCGCTGCAGGATTTGCCATCATTGTTTCCGCCATGTGCTCCTTGTTTGAGGCTGTCCTATATTCAGTCCCAATAAGTCACGTCGAAGCAATGGTACAGGCTGAAAAATCTTCGGGGCGAATACTTAAGAAATTGCGTAAAGACGTGGTCCGGCCCATATCAGCAATCTTGTCGTTAAATACCATAGCAAATACAGCGGGCGCGACTATAGCGGGCTCGGCTGCAGCCTCTTTCTTTGGGCATGAGTGGGTAGGCTATTTTTCAGCCGCCTTTACCTTCTCTATACTGATCTTTTCAGAAGTAGTTCCCAAGACTGCCGGAGTAATCTACAGTAAACAACTCTGCCCGTTCATTGCCCGTCCTCTCCAGTGGCTCGTATGGCTTTTAACACCATTTGTGTGGCTGTGCCAATTTGCGACCCGTCTTGTTGCGAGAGAAAAATTTGTACAGACGGTATCTGCTGAAGAAATTATAACGATGGCCAAATTGGGTCGTCTTTCCGGAGAGATAGAACCGGATGAAGAAAAAGTCATCAAGAATATACTTTCACTGGAGGATAAAACCGCCAAGGATGTAATGACTCCAAGAACTGTCATATTTTCTCTAAGCGAGCATTTGACTCTTGAAGAGGCAAGAGAAAAGGCTGGAATGTGGCCTCATAGCAGGGTTCCCGTATACAGTGAAAGCCCGGAAGATATTGTGGGAATTGTGCAACGCCGTGTAGTACTCGCCGCCCTTGCAAGCGACAAGCATCACCTGAAATTGAGCAATCTCATGAAATCCGTTCACTTCTGCCCGGAATCGATAAGACTCGACAAATTGCTCATGGAGTTTCTGGAACGCAGACAGCATCTGTTTGTGGTGATAGATGAGTTTGGAGGGCTTGCAGGCGTTGTAACACTTGAAGATGTTCTGGAAGAGATTCTCGGCAGAGAAATCGTTGATGAATCAGATCAAGTGGTTGATATGAGAGAACTGGCGCGGAGACGTAAAATCGAGACAAAAACTAAAAAGAATTAAGGGAATTGGGGAATTGAGGAATTGTGAATTACAGAAAGAATTGGGCAATGTCCGTTGACAGTTGTCGTTGTCCGTTGCAGAGAGTGCGAAGTGAGTTAAGAATTCCCCAATTCCTTAATTCCTCAATTCCTGTGATACAGGCAGACTAAACGTAAAAGCACTCCCTTTTCCCAGTTCGCTTTCCACCCATATCTTACCGCCATGGGCCTCTACGATTTTCTTTGTTACAGCCAACCCGAGGCCTGTACCCCCCTCGCCTCGGTTACTTTTTCTTGACGACTGAAAATATGGGTTAAAGATCCTGGGTAGTTCTTCCTTGGGTATCCCCTTTCCCGTATCAGTGATGAAAATGGTTATCTGCCTATTATCGCCATCTTCCTGAAGTGACGCTCCGACGTGCACTTTTCCCCCATCCGGAGTGAACTTGATCGCATTTCCTATGAGATTGATCATGGTCCGGGTCAGGCCTTCTTTGTCTCCTCTGACAGTCGGGAGGTGTGTATTGAAATCAGCGGTCAGCGCTACGCCTTTTTCCTGTGCGAAGTGGCTCAAACTGTTTAGTGATACAGCGATAACGTCACGAACATCCACATCCTCTTTTTGCATCTTCATCTTTCCTGATCGAAATTTCGACACATCCAGCATGTTATTGATCAAGTTGAGCAACCGCTCGGACGACTCATAGTTGTTTTTAAGGATGTACAAATAGTCTTCATCCACTGTTTCTTTCAATTTTTTTTGCAGCATCTTTATGCCGCACATGCTCGAGACCAAGGGGTTCCTCAGGTCGTGGATGATCATGGCTATAAAGTCAGCCTTCATCTGTTCCAGTTCTCTTTCCCTGGTAACATCTCTTATAGTCTCTACGTAACCCGATATGGCCCCGTTCCTTTCCCTTAAAGGGGCGGTAGTCTTGACGACCGGGATTTCGCCTTCACCGGTTTTGAGAAAGCATCCCTCCGTCAGGTTTCCTGTCTCCGCGGCGATGAAATCTCTGTTTTTTGTCGGATAGCAGTCAATGCCCTCAAAAATCTCTGTTGCCTTTTCCCCGGTTATATTCACAGGCTCTCTTCCCAATAGTTCAGCGAATGCCCGGTTCGCAAAGGTTATCGTGTCCGCATTATCCACCACGATAAGACCTTCGCCCATACTCTGGACAATGGCATTCAATTTCCTTCTCTGCCTGTACAGCCCTTTGTTTGCCTTCTTAAGTAAGTCTCTTTGTTTCGCTGTTGTCCTGGCGAGTTTTCTGTTCTTTTGGATAAGATCATAACGTTCCAGGCACTCTTTTACCGACAAGAGGAGATCTGTTTCGTCCCAAGGTTTTACGAAATATCGGTGGACTTCTCCCTGATTTATGGCTGCAATGGCGTCTTGTAAATTAGCGTATCCTGTGAGGAGAACCCTAATGGTGTCTGGAAATCGCTCCTTTATCTCTTGGAGTAGTTCCACCCCGGTCATCTTCGGCATTCTGTGGTCGGATATGATAAGCGAGATTTTATCCCGGCTTATTATGTTAAGCGCCTCTTCTCCACAGGTGGCGGTTTTGGTCATATAACCCGCGTTCCTGAACACTCTTTTGAGAGCATTCAAGATATTCTCCTCATCATCTACAAATAGTAGGATATGATGCGTCATACGTTCAACCTTGCGAACCTGTTTTGAACCGCAGAATATCGAATCCCGCGGCACGCGGGAAATGATGAAGTAAGCGGTAAAGACCAAACCTTCGTAATTCGAAATTCCTTGTTCGATATTCGATATTCAAAGGCGGTTGTTCTGTTCTTATTTCTTAGGATATATGTCTTATATCGACCGATCGTAATGTATTCTTTACTCAAGTTTTGTATCCTAAGATGAATGACGCTATAACCCCTGCAAATAATAAGTTTCTTCAAGATCAAACTTCTACCGCTCTTTTTCAAACTGGCAAAGAAAAGTTTGTCTACCCATTCATTTTTTAATTAATATTTCCCATAAATACCCGAAAAGATCTACATGATGGTTGCTTTGTTGTTGTGTAAAACCGATGCTCTCGTAAAAAGAAAAAGGAGGCAGTTGTGGATATAAATCACGTACTGATAGTGGATGACAACGAGAATATGCTGAACGCTCTCAATCGTCTGCTGAAGGTCTACTTTAAGAACAAAGAAGCGGCTGATAACCTTATCCTAACAGCGTCGTCTGTTGGAGAGGCGATAACCATCCTCAATAAAACGCCATCAGTCATGATAGTCATTACCGATATAATGATGCCTGAAATCGACGGTATAGATTTTCTGAGATACATAACCCATGAACTTCGCCGTGGGATCCAGGTTATCATGATGACAGGCCAGAGCACTATGAGCAGGGCGTTGGATTCATTAAGAAATGGCGCGGTTGATTACCTAACGAAGCCGTTTGACGTTGAAACTCTCGACGACGTTATGGACAAAACTATTACTCGATTGGAAAAGTGGGAAAAAATCATACGCGGAGATATTCCCGGTTGCTCATGATATATGCCTCTCAGCCGAAAGAGCTTTTCGTGCGACAGCCCCTCCTTTCTTGACAACATTGTAGTCGAAGGAAGGGAAAACACTGGCGGTTTCAAAAAGCTGAGATCGAGCAATGGTTTAAGGATATCAGGAAAAATAATACAGGATAGATGTAACCATGGGGCACGGAATTGAAGACAAAATCCTTTTAGTAGATGATGAACCTTCGATCATTCATTCCCTGAAACGCACCTTAAGGGGAAACGGTCGTAAGTTCTTTGAAGCGCACAACGGCAAAGAGGGGCTGCGCATTTTGGATGATCATTACGTAGATCTTATTATTACCGATTGTAAGATGCCGGAGATGGATGGGATAGAGTTCTTGGAGCATGTCCGGTCCAGGGATTTAGATGCGTTCAAGATTATGCTTACAGCATTCTCCGATAGTATCACCATGATGGATGCTATCAACAAGGGCGAAGTATACAGATTTGTAGTCAAACCATGGGATCCGGATGAGATGAAATCAGCGGTAAAGGAGGCTCTTGAGAAGCATCGTGCGTTAAAGGATTTCAAACACCTGTTTGATTCCCACCAGAAAGAGAACAAAATTCTTTATGAGAAGAATATCGACCTTGAAGAGAGCGTTAAGAAGTATTTGAACGTTGCTCAGGGAAAAGAGCTTCAAATACAAGACGCCTATTGGGAGGCGGTACAATCATTGGCAGAGGCGTTAAAGGCCCGAGACCCCTATACCCGACGGCATTCAGAATTGGTGGCTAAATATTCCGTTATAATAGCCCGCGGTATGGGTTTGTCCGCCGAAGCCGTGGAGACAATGAGGCAGGCGGCACTTCTGCACGACATCGGGAAAATAGGCATACGGGAGTCGATCTTTTTAAAAGAGGGGCCCCTGACACCGGAGGAAAGGGCCATCATGGAGACCCATTCGACCATTTCAGCCCAAATACTGAGTCCCCTGAAATTCTTAGCAGAAATAATTCCCGTGGTTCGTCATCACCACGAACGCTACGACGGGAAAGGATATCCTGACGGACTCAAGGGAGAGGAGATCCCAATGGAATCTCGGATTATAGCCGTTGCAGACACCTTTGAGGCAATGACGGCGGATCGTCCGTATAGAAAGGCACTGCCGGTTTCAGTAGCGCTTCAGGAATTAAAAAGGGTTTCGGGTACTCAGCTTGACCCAAAGTCGGTTGCGGCATTTCTACAGATCTCGGGCGATATTGAGGGATTGAAGGATTGAGTCTATATCTCTTAGGATTTGGTGAACAAGATGGTGTTAAAAAAATTAATGAACGAGGAGAAGACTTCAGATTCATTGATCATTTTTCATTTGGCATTTATCATTGAAAAATGGACTGATTCACTTAAATAATGACAAATGACATATGACAGATGATCAATGACAAATGGAAAATGATCAATGACAAATGACGCACATGAATACACGATCTTATTCGTAGACGATGAAGCAAACATCTTACAGACCTTAAAGCGCTTGTTCCGTCGAGAACCGTACAAGATTTTAACAGCTTCGAGCGGACAAGAAGGGCTGAAGATATTGGCAGAGACGCCTGTAGACCTATTGATATCCGACCATCGGATGCCTGAGATGAGCGGTGTTGAATTCATGGCGGAGGTAAAGGAACGATTTCCCAACATCATGCGGATTATTCTCACGGGATATACTGGTGTCAGTTCCATTACCGCAGCCATCAATGAAGGGCAGATCTATAAATTTATTTGCAAACCGTGGGAAGACGATCAGCTCAAGGAGACGGTCAGAGATGCCCTCGAAGTGCACCGCTTGCAAACGAAAAACATCGCGCTGATAAAGAAAATACAAGAACAGAACGAAGAGCTTCTCCGCCTGAATGAAAATCTGGAGGTCGAGATCGAGAAACGGCTACAGGAAAATGAGCTTCAAACCTATTCCTTGAGACTATCCCATGAAATACTGGAGCATTTATCAGTTGGAGTGGTTGGATTGGATCCTGACAATGTGATAGTACTCGCCAACAGACGCGCTTGCGAGATGTTTGAGAGAGAAGGGAAATTGTTATTAGGGTCACAAGGCAACATCGCCTTTGATAGAGAGATAAGCGATTTAATCTATAAGACGGCTGAAAGCGCTGTGCCTCAGGAGGCAGTGTACACGTGCAAAGATGGAACCACGTTTATGGCAAAATGTGCCCCATTGCGTGCTGAATCAAAGAGCAGGGGGCTTGTGCTGACTTTTACTGAAGTGAAATAGTGTCTGCCCAGGAATGGTAGATTTTCTCCCAAGACAAGACCGCCCAAAGGTTTCTGCCGCAGGCGTAGTCCCGCCAGGGCGGGACGGAGAACGCGGTATTGGGACAAAAGATGTCATTCCTGAACGGACACGGATAGGGTGTTAATGATATGACGGACAAGAAGATGACGCATACGCTTTTGCTGGTTGATGACGAAGAAAATATCTTGAATTCTCTGAAACGGGTTCTGCGGAGGGATGGTTATCATGTCCTCACGGCAAACAATGGTAAGGAGGGATTGAACGTATTGAAACAAAATCCGGTTTCCCTTATCATGTCAGACCAAAAAATGCCCGAAATGACCGGTGCGGAATTCTTGAGGCAGGCCCAGGAGGCAGCACCCGACGCGATTCGGATTATGCTTACGGGGTATGCCGACATAAAGGCCGCCATGGACGCCATCAATAAAGGGAATGTCTACCGTTTTATTACCAAACCGTGGGATGACAAGGAGCTTATGGTAACCATACGGCTGGCTTTGAAGCAATATGAATTGGTCGCCGAGAACAAGCGCCTCACAAAGCTAACCCAACGACAAAACGCCGAGCTTAAAACCATTAATGAGGGACTTGAAAAAAAGGTGGAAGAGCGGACTGAAAAGATCCGGAAGATGAATAGAAAGTTGAAAAAGAGCTTCTTTGATACAATTCGTGTGTTCACCAACCTCATCGGTTTATTTGATGCCGATCTGGTAGCACATTCCAAACGTGTGGCAGAACTTGCCAGAGGGGTCGCGCGGAAATGCAGTGACCTGGATGATTCTGAATTCGAACTCATTGAACTTGGCAGTCTTCTCCACGACATAGGGCTTATGAGCGTGCCAAAAGATCTTCTTGTTAAGAAGCCCGAGCAAATGTCGGCATCAGAAAAAAAAGTCTATAAGCAGCATCCCATAGTAGCGCAGATGTCTTTGAACGCGATTGATAATCTCGATCAGGTCAGCATCCTGATAAGGGCGCACCATGAGCACTTTGACGGATCAGGATACCCGGACGGCCTTAAAGAGGAGGAGATCCCCCTGGGAACCCGGATCATCAGCGTGGCCGATGCATACGATGATCTGGTACGCCGCGACAAGATGACTCAGGATGATGCGTTGATCGAGCTTAAGCAGTGGGGCTGGAAGAGATTTGATCCGGAGCTTGTGATACACCTCTCAAATGTCCTTAAAAATGAGTGCGCTGTAAACGATAACGAGATGGTGATTATTTTAAATGAGTTAGAACCAGGGATGGTCCTTGCGCGCGACATGGAAACATTCACCGGAAGACTCCTCATAAGCAAGAATACCAAAATCAAGGCGGGGTATATCAGCAGGCTGGTGAGCTTCAATGAAATCGATCCGATTGTGGACAGAATTTATGTGTATAAAAAATCGGGTGAGGGATTGAGAGGGCGGGAAGTTGAGAAGGCGGGAGTAAACGATGAGGCATAAAAGTATTTCTGTTGACAC
>JBDRFJ010000082.1:0-3618 GCA_043818915.1 Pseudomonadota bacterium
CATCTACATCCTTGCGGTCATGCATCTTCATCGGCACCCGGACTACTGGAAGTCCAGACGATAGACGGGCAGAACCAGAGGGGAATAGATTATTCATTAACGTAGGACATTTTGCTAACCAATCACTTCACCCGACCGCCCAAAAGCGGGCGTCGGGTGACTTCTAACGTTGGCCAGCAGGACGTAAGCACACGAGGTATACGTTAAATGAACATAATTATCCGCAATGAGAACGAGTCCGATTTTGAAGCGATCTCGGAGATCACGAAAGTAGCTTTTCAGAGCCTGGCAATTAGCAACCACACAGAACAGTTTATTATTAAGGCATTACGAAAAGCAAACGCGCTTACGATTTCCCTGATTGCAGAAAATGAGAAGAAGGTCGTGGGCCACATTGCTTTCTCGCCTGTTACTATTTCCGATGGCAGCCCTAATTGGTATGGTCTTGGTCCTATTTCTGTCTTGCCTGAGTTACAGAAGCAGGGTATCGGAAAACGGCTAATGCGTGAAGGATTGGCCCTACTAAAGTCCTTGGGGGCAAAAGGCTGCGTGCTCGTGGGGGATCCTGGTTACTACGAACAGTTCGGTTTTAGAAGCCTTCCGGATCTGGTTGTTGACGGTGTCCCACCGCAGTACGTTCTTGCATTGCCGTTTGAGGAAAACGCGACTCATGGCACTGTTGTGTTTCACGAAGGCTTCAATGCAAACGGCTAACCAATAAGGCGCTAAAGCCGATCGCAGCCCGCTGGGCTGCTCCGGCTTAGCTTTTCGTTGGCCGAGAGGATGAGAAATGAAGGAAACATCGACGGTAAAGATCTTCCTCGCACTAGGTGAGCCCGATTCAGTCAGGACTGCGGAAATATCGAACTGGACGGGAAAAGCCGTGGCTGGGCCGCGTTCTCAGCTGGATCTGATTCTCCAGCGAGACGAAGCCGCGAAGCCTGGCGTCTACTTTCTCACCGGGATCAATCCCGAAACTGGGAAGCAGAGAGTTTATATCGGCGAGGCTGAAGTCGTCCGATCCAGAATCAAGAACCACCTCGATCGGGATTTCTGGAAGACGATCATCTTCTTCGTCAGCAAGGACGAGAATCTCACCAAGGCCCACATCAAGTATCTTGAGGGTAAACTCATCGAATTGACCAAATTCGCCGATCGATTCGAACTGGAGAACACGCACTCGAGCGGCTCGCACCTTCCGGAGCCAGATGCCGCAGACATGGATGTCTTCCTGTCCAGAGTTGAACAACTCCTCCCCGTCCTCGGGCAGGAGTTCTTGAAACCGATTACGAAGGCGACCGTGTCACCAAAGCCATCTGACCTTCTGACCTGCACGATCAAGAACGTCAAGGCTACAGGCAGACCCGCTGAGAACGGATTCATTGTCTTCAAAGGTTCGGAGGCCGTCCTGGCCGAACGGCCATCAGTGAAGAAGTACCCATACCCTTCAATCCTCAGGTCTCAACTTATTTCCGAGGGCGTCCTCATCCAAGCATCGGACAAACTGGTCTTCACGAAGGACTATGAGTTCTCAAGCCCAAGTGCTGCGGCTTCAGTGATCCACGGCGGGCACGCAAATGGACTGCGCGAATGGAAGGATATCAATGGTGTCTCGTTGAAGGAGCTTGAGCAGAAAGACATGGCCAATAAAACCATGGACAGCGACGAGGAATAGCGCGCCGTTCGGCACAGGTTGCGTCTTTCATTACACTCCGTTACATGCTATAAAAGACAAACAGGAGGTGCGAAACAATGGTTAAAATCACCAAGGTGTCCGCATTACAAAATTATCGCCTTGAAGTGGCTTTTGATGACGGTGTGTGTGGGGAGGTTGACCTTTCTGATTTGGTCGGCAAAGGTGTTTTCACCTTGTGGCATGACCCACATATTTTCGAACAGGTTCAAATCGGTTCATTCGGCGAGCTTCTCTGGCTCGATAAAATTGATCTCTGCCCTGACTCCTTGTACCTCAAAGTAACGGGAAAGAAACCGGAAGACGTTTTTTCCACCTTACGTTGCGAGCCAATTTATGCCTGAAATCAGCCGCTTTTTCGGAATCGTTATCAAAATGTTCTTTGACGATCACAATCCACCTCATTTCCATGCGGAGTACAGCGGCGACGTGGCTCTGATTGATATTCGCAACTTATCGGTTTTTTCGGGTGAGCTGCCGCCTCGCGTGAAGGGGTTTGTGATCGAATGGGCAACGATTCACCGGCAGGAACTCATTGATGACTGGGAAAGGGCACAGACTCAACAGGACCTTTTGAATATTGCCCCGCTCACATAAAGCCAGCCAACAATGGCATTCAGCGGAGCGCAAAAAGCGTGCGCCCGCTGATGCCCTGCGTTATGCTAAGAAATGATAGTGGCTGAAAAGGAGAATATGGTTTGAGTGATTTCATTGAGCGGGTGCGTGATTTGTTACGCGCTGGTGACGTTCGGATATCTGAACACGGATACGATGAACTGGCTGAGGATGGGTTGACGGCAAGAGAAGTGCTCGCTGGCGTTAAGGAGGCGGTGGTTGTTGAGGAATACCTGGACTATGCGAAGGGGCCATGCGTCCTATTATTGCAGAAAGATCGAGCGGACGAGCCCATTCATGTTGTATGGGGTATCCCGAAAGGTCATGACAAGCCTGTGGTTCTGGTCACGGCATACCGGCCGGATCCGGAGCGGTGGGATAAAACGTTTAAGCGGAGGCGGTAACGATGAAACAGCGAAAAAAGTCAAAGTATGTGCATGAAGGTCAGTATGTGGCTGAGGTAGAGGTCGCTCTGGTGGAAGACGACACCGGTTGGTCTCCTTATCTAAGTGTTGAAGATGCCTATAAATTGGACGACGTGAGAGATGCTCTTCGCCAGGGGGACTTGGAGTCGGCGGCGAAATATGGGCGAATTTACGAGCTTCGCCAAGTCGCGCATCAATAATGGCATAACGAATCAATCCAGCGGACTTTTTAGACGCGGCACAAAACGCCGCCCCTAAAAAGCCGCTGATTATGACGTTAAGCCCACAAAAGATATTGACATAAGGCACACATTGCCGTAGTTTTAGCACATGAATATATTCCGCTGGGACAATGAAAAAAATGAATCGCTGAAAACTACAAGAGGCGTTTGTTTCGAACAAGTTGTCCTCCTGATGGAAAAAGGAGGAATTCTTGACACAATTGAAAATCCAAATCAAGAAAAGTATCCAAGGCAAAAGATTGCTGTGTTAATGATTGATACCTACGTATATCTTGTTCCTTATGTTGAGAATAATGAAGAGATATTTCTCAAAACCATTATACCGAGCAGAAAAGCCACTTCTAAGTATGTGAGGGAAAAGAAATGAAAAAGACAATTCTAGATGATGAGGAAAAAGATATCCTTGAATCATATGAACGTGGAGAATGGGTGCCGGTTAAGAACGCGAAGAAGGAAATCAAGAAGCTCCAGCAGTATGCAAAAAATACACTGCAAAAAGACAAGAGAATAAACATTCGCATGTCTTCAAAAGACTTGGATCAAGTACAGGTTATCGCAGTGCAAGAGGGCATTCCCTACCAGACTCTGGTATCCAGCATCATTCATAAGTATGTTTCCGGATATCTTATTGAGAGAAAGAAGG
>JBDRFJ010000083.1:0-28866 GCA_043818915.1 Pseudomonadota bacterium
TCTCTATTTGTGCCGGTTCAAGACAAGGCTTGTCTTTCATATCATCGGCCACTGATTCTTCCCTGAGACCATCACGAACGTCAGACCTGAGCATGGTTGCTTTGGTAACCACTGTTGAATCTTGGATCCGTCTGTCTTTCTTATTAACATGATAAAGATCGGTGATTGCTGATCCCTCCACCGCGCCCGCGCACAACCCCCAAACAGCGCTGATCAGAATGACTGCGCGTCGGCTGTCATGCGGATCAACAGTATACATGACACCACTGACTTTTGCGTCAATCATCATGACACAGGCCACGGCCATGATGACATCCTGGTCCATATATCCCTTGCTCCGGCGATAAAAAATTGCCCTGGGATTAAAGGTGCTCGACACCACCTCTTTATACGCATTGATCAGATTTTCTTGACTCACATTGAGGACCGTAGAATGTTGGCCCGCAAAGCTCGCCTCGGAATCTTCAGTGGTAGCGCTACTTCTGACCGAAATACGGATATCAGGTCCGAGTTTTTGCTGCAACTCACTAAATGCCTGAAGAATGGCCCTTTCCAGATCTATTGGGAGTTCAGCCTCCAAGATCGTGCGCCGTATTTCGTCACTGAGCCTCATCAGGCTCTCAGTATCATTGACATCCAGGCGCCTCAGTTTACTGTCCACCAGATCGGCCAGGTTATTATGCTCCATGAAATACTGACAGGCATAAGCGGTTACCGCAAACCCCTGCGGTACGGGAAGGTTGACCCGATTAAAGACCTCGCCGAGGTTGGCGGCTTTACCACCAACGTCATTAACACTTTCCTGACTGAGTCTTTCAAGCGGAAAAACAAAATTTGTCTTATCAAGTTTCTTCTTCCTTTCCAGCTCGGCAAGGATACCAGCGCCTATTGTGTCGGCGGCATCAAAAAGCCCGGGATATTTTCCGCCTGACAGAGCATTCAGGTCTTCAACGATGTTAAGGGCCTCACCTATTAATATCTCCGACTGGGCCAGTACATGGCCGAGGTTAAAGGGCTTGTCTTCATAAAAAATATGCTCCAGGTCGGTGATGATTTCAAGGGCACGATTGTTTCCGGCCAGTATGCTTGTAAAATAACGATATTTGCGCTGAAAAAGAACCTTGTCCGGCGCAATGCGTTCACTAATCTTACTCTTTTTAAACAGATCAAAAAATTTGAACATAGCGAAGACCTTCCTTCCGCAGACATTGAGCGCTTACGCTCAATTACGATTATAGTAAAGTCGAGAGGAAACGCAACGGTAAAATGATGAGTGCCATGCCGATAAAGTGAGGTCTTTGAAAGATACGACATTGTTTCTTAGAAGGCTGTCCGACAATTATGGGTCGGCCTTTTACCTTTTGTCTTTGCTAAAAAGATGATTGTACGGAAATCAAGGAACGGATGTCGGACAATATCTTGTCCTTGTAAAAATTTACCCTGGCGGTATTGGCCATAATCATATCCAATTGTCTGGTATGTATGTTAAGATACCCGAGTATCCTGAGCCGTTCCTTCAAAAAATCCCGGTCGCATCCTTCTATATGGGCGCCTATAAAATCCTCACGGATCTCCACGAGAAAATCAAACCGGGTTAAGATTTCCTCGATAAGTTTCATCCTGCGCAGCTTGCGGTCAAGGTCCGCCGCACCTCCCTTGAAGCCAAACTTAATGTAATTTTCTCTGGGTCGCTCACTTAAAAACGCCTGTGTTACAGAAAAGTGATAACCAAATCGGCAACTAAAATTGCAAAAATTCTTTGAAATAATTATACAATTTTTTTGAGCGTAGGAAGACCGGCCTGCTGAATACAGATTACGATTCATGGTAGATTCCATCATGACCGATAAAAAGCCTTTTGTGTCGATAGCGGGGGGGCCGTCCCACGGCACGGCAATCATCCCTTCCCATATGGCCAGCATCGGGGTGGATGCAATGTCTTGAAGTTTGACTGTGTCGCCTTCAACCGGTCCTTTAAATCCGTCTCCAAGGTCAATAACCCAGTACTGCAGGGGCACATCGACGACCAATTGTTTGCCTGCCCGTTTTATCTGTTTATTGTTCCCGCCGAAGGCAAACATTGCGTCCACGGCTTTCTCGTGACAAAACCGGGTAATGTCGTGGTAAGTACGACACCCTTGGGGCGTAAAATTATTCCCATCAGGATTCGTAAGGTTAAGCGGTGTAATATGCGCAAGGACTTTTTCCAAGGTGGAGTAAACAGGGGTCCCCTTCATCGGATTCAGCCTTTCTGTTTGTGCCTCTTTTAACAGTGGCTCAACCTTTCCCTCGTAGACCTTACGTGTGTCTGCATCAACCGTGATAGTGTCGCCGTTTCGGATTTTGTCCGTGGCTACATCGGCATCGAAAAGCGCGGGAATGCCAAACTCCCTTGAAACAGTAGCCAAATGCCCGGCGATGCCGCCGCGATCAGTTATCAGCGCTATGGCCTTATCCAAAAGCGCGGCCCATTGCGGCGAGGCATACTTTGTCACCAGGACAGCGCCCTGGGGAAAGTGGAGTGCATCCGAGGTTGTGCGGACTATGAATGCCGGGCCGCAGGCCACGCCGGGACTCGCCGTAACCCCTCCTTCCATGATAACTCGTTGCCCTATCGTTACATCAGGCATCTCCTTGATAACCCGTGCTGACGTATCTACTTGCTTCAGGGGACGACTTTGCAGGATTTTGACTACCCCATCCTCTTCTATAGCCCACTCAATATCCTGAGGCGCCCCATAGTGATCCTCGAGACGCACGGCCACTCCGGCCAAAAAAAGGGTTTGCTCATGAGTAATGGCGGGGGCATCCTTCTTCTGCTCCGCCAAGGCCACGGGGCGGATTCCTCCTTCGCTGAAGCATACAAATTTCTGTCGCTTGGGATGAATCTCCTGTGTCAGGATCCGTCCGGCGGGTTCCTTGGAGACCACAAAGAGATCCGGAGATGCGCTGCCGTCCACGACCGACATGGCCAAGCCGGGAACGGCGTTAATGATCACCACATTGTTGCGAGTATTGCCGGGATCACGCGAGTACATCACTCCGCTCGCAACAGCTTCGACCATTGCCATACACCCGACACACATCGCAATGTCTTCATCTCGAAATCCTTTATTGAGGCGGTACGTGATGGCCTGAAGTGAGTACTTACTGGCCAAAATTTGCTTATACGCAGGTATTAGGAATTCCTCGCTTATATTGAGTTCTGAGCGATACTGGCCGGCAAAAGAGGCAACCTGCGTATCTTCCCCCAAAGCGCTGCTGCGCATTGAGACATGAACACCATGTTCTGTTTTTTCTTCAAGCAGGTTGTAGGCATCCGTTATGGCCTTTTCAAGCTCAGGAGGAAGCGGGGATCGTTCGATAAGTTCCTGAATATTAATACTCGCATTTTGCAACGACTCCATATCTTCAAATTTCACAGATTGAAGCCTCTGGTTGATTTTGTCCCTCAGGCCGTTATATTCCATAAAAAGTTCATAGGCAGAGGCTGTGATAACAAATCCTTGAGGCACCGGAAGGCCTACCCGATTCATGATTTCGCCCAGATTGGCAATCTTGTCGCCGACATGATCGATAGCATTTTTATTGACCACCTCCAGGTGGAGCACCATTTCTCCGCCCTTCCAGTCCTTACGGTCCTCCAAAATACGATTGATTTCATTCTGGACTTTTGCAAAGACATCGTATAGCTCTTGCCAGCGGCCAGGGGAAATTCTGTTAATTTTATCAATGATTTTATATAGATTAACTGAAATGGCGGTACAATTGGCACGAATAAAGGCCATGCCGAAGCCATGACCCCCTTGAAGCGCGTGTTCCATGTCAGACATAATCTCAAGCGTCTTATGGTTAATATCTAACAGCGCTTTAAAGTTCCAATACTTGGTCTTTAACACGGAGCGAACGGCATTAGACGATTCCTCTGGTTCAGCGCCCTTCCCGTCCTTGAAAAACAGTTTTTTAATAATCTGTCTTAATCCAACCATTAAGAATCCCACACCTCTTTTTTAGGACATTATTTATACAGAATTTATACAGAGCCTATCAAAATATATGCCAAGCTTGTATATCTTATGATTGTAACTGGTTATCCTTTAAGAGAGGCGGCAAAGATATTAGGATTGTGTTTCAATATGAAACCCTTTCCGATGTTTTTCTGCCGGTCTCCGGCGGAGCGACATGCGGGGACTCCTGAAAACTGTGACATCGTTTTGTAAGGCACGCTTCCTGCAAGAATACGATCCGGGTAACGGGAAACGAGTAAACTTATAGAAGCGCCTGAAGGGGATGCGAACCGTGGGATACAAGATATTAATAGTCGACGACGAAGAAAAGATGGTTAAGTATCTGTCAAAACACTTGACCAAAAGGGGCTTTGATGTCACTACGACATTGAGCGGCGCAGCAGCCTTGGAAAAGGTCGAGGAAGAGGACTTTGCCGTGGTGATGCTGGATGTGCTTATGCCGGGAATGGACGGTATCGAAACCCTTGTGGAGATCAAGAAAATTAAACCGCTAACAGAGGTCATAATGCTGACCGGCCATGCATCTGTTGAAGTTGGCATTAAGGGGATGCGATTGGGGGCCTTTGACTACCTCATAAAGCCCTTTGATCTCAATGAGCTTATGGCAAAGATACATATGGCCTGCGAACAGAGGACATACCATAAGAAAGGGATAGGGGCTGTGGAGATCCCGGAAATGTCCTCAAAAAAGCTTTCGTGATAAGTCGCATAAAGAGCGGTCATGCACGGATACAACGTATATTCACACTTAACCCTTCCCCTTTTCCGTTATTAACGGCACGACTTCATTGTGAAACAATGTTTCACAATGAAACACCGCTTATAGTCCTTCCCAGCTTCGATTCCGCCGTCTTACCCCACAAAAAGAGATTAAAGAAGTTTCACAATGAAACAGAAGCTGTATCTCTCCCAATACCCTAAAAGGGCAAACCTATTCATAATGATAGATATTTCAGTTTGGCATATTTCTTGATGGAGTGCTGTATGAAACGCTTGTTGAATGTGTGGGAGACCTTATAACTGTCCACACTCATAGATTAATAAGGAGTAGGTTCGTTGAATAAGATACTGATACCTTTGGCTGATCTTTCGGAACTATCGCTTAATGCAGCTCACTATGCGGTTGAATTCGCCAAAAGAAGCGGTTCAAAACCAATTTTTCTTTTTTTTTCCGAAACCGAACGTGCCAATGCAGACCCGCTAAATGCAGACAGTGCCCCATCGGCTCAAAAAGAGTGCGAGATCAGAGAAAAAATAGAGGTGCTGATCGACCGAAGCGCGGTTGATGGCCTCGATTTTGCCCGGTACGAGTGTTGCGGCGAATACATAGAAAAGGTGTGTGAGTTCGTACGCAACTTAAACATAGCCGAGATCGTAATTGCCATACCGGACGACAAACAGGATGAACTCTACGACAAGATCGAAAAGGACATATCCCTTCTGGTTCAGATGACGCCCTGTCGTATATTGACGGTAAAAGAGAAACACAAAGGAGAGTAGGTATTTATGGAATCAAATGTGCTGACAACGGAAATGATCATGGTCATGGCAATGATCGGAGTGGCGATTTTCCTTTTTATCGTCGAGTGGATACGCGTGGATATGGTAGCCATCCTTATGGCAGTATCCCTCCCTTTGCTTGGTTTAGTTACCCCCAAAGAGGCGTTTGTCGGCTTTAGCAGTAACGCCGTAATCTCCATCATTGCGGTTATCATCATAGGCGCCGGTCTGGACAAAACCGGTCTCATAAACAGGTTGGTTACGCCTATAACGAAACTCGCCGGAAACAGTGCATCGCGGGTGGTGATAGCGATGGGCGTCACCGTCGCCGGGATTTCGAGTTTCATGCAGAACATCGGTGCTGCGGCCTTGTTCCTTCCCGCTATTAAGCGTGTTAGCAAAGCCATGAACTTCTCACTTTCCCAAATGCTTATGCCTATAGGTTTTTGTGCAATCCTGGGTGGAACCATTACCCTTGTGGGGTGCAGTCCGTTGATCCTTCTCAACGATTTGTTAGCCCCCTTCAACCTTAAACCATTCCAGCTTTTCGACGTAACGCCCGTTGGTTTGGCCCTGGTCGGAAGCGGAATCGGATTTTTCATCCTTTTTGGACGGTTTGTGCTCCCAAAAGGGGAGGTGGCCGGGGATTCCGGTGAAGAAGCTTCACAGGGGCTGACGAGTTCCTACGAACATCTCGGTGAGCCCTTTGAATTAAGAACACCAGCCGATTTCACCGATTTCAGGGAGCCGGTGACGATAAATGACATCAGAGACAAATATATGGTAAACGTGGTCGGCCTTGCCGGACGCGACGGCTTTAAGCTGCTTGCCCTTGCTCCAGACATGCAGATAAGGTCCGACAACGATATGGTAGTCTATGGACTCGAGAAAAATGTTAAAATGATGGCTGAAAAACAGAGGCTGCACATCAAAGACTCTTTGGAAGTATTCAAAAATGAACTATCGCAATCCATATCCGGGACCGTTGAGGCGGTTGTTGCGCCCCGTTCGGAACTGATCGGCAAGACCCTGAGACAGAACCACTTCTGGGAACAGTTCCAGGTGAACCCTCTGGCCCTTTACCGGTCTGACAATGTATTTTTCTCCGGGCTCTCAGATATTGTATTGCGTTCTGGTGACTCTGTCTTGCTTCAAGGGACATGGGAACGGTTCAATATTCTCAAGGATAGACACAACTTCATCTTTACCACCCCTGTCGACGAAGTCCTCAAGCCCGACAAGGCGTTCCTATCCGGATTGTGGCTGACAGCAGCTCTGGTAATGATCATTATTTTCAAAATCCAGTTGTCAGTCGCCCTCATGACCGGAGCCTTTGGGATGATTGTCTGCCGAGTTCTGACAATAGACGAGGCGTACCAATCTGTTGATTGGCGTACGATTTTCCTCCTGGCCGGCCTCATTCCTTTGGGAATAGCAACAGAGAAGACCGGTACAGCCGCGTGGATTGCTTATGCTGTCCTTGATTTGATAGGGACTGTTTCTCCCGTTGTTCTGCTGACTGTCATCGCCATGCTCTCTACTTGTTTTACCCTGGTCATCTCCAACGTAGGCGCCACGGTACTGCTGGTACCTCTGGTGGTGAACATGGCCATGGCAGCAGGCACAGACCCGCGTATGGCGGCCCTGGTGGTAGGATTAGCCACCTCCAATTCGTTTATGCTCCCCACCCATCAGGTTAACGCCCTTTACATGGGCCCTGGCAGATATCGAAGCGTGGATTTTATGAAAGCGGGGGGGATTATGACCATACTCTTCATCGTGGTGCTGATCGGAATGCTTTATTTGTTCTACGGCATTTAAGAAATTCACATTCAGAAAATAACATATATGAGAGGGGTTAAAAGTGTCTATTATCGCGATCTCTGCAGATTCTTACAGCAAAGACAAGGAACTATCTGAAAAAGTTGGCAAAAAAATAGGATATGAGTGTGTCGACCAGGAAGCAATTTTATCGGCTTCCGAGGAGTTCGGGGTTCCAAAATCGAAACTTGTCCGGGCTATTGAGGATGTCCCATCCGTGTTCTCACGTGGAAGTCAACGATACCTTGCGTATATAGAGGCTGCGTTTGCAGAATATATGTTGAAGGACAATATTGTATATAGCGGCCTCGTTGGGTACCCCCTTATCCAGGGAGTATCTCATGTACTCAAGGTTCGAATTGTTGCCAATTTGGAAGACAGGATACACCTCGCAATGAAACAGGAAAACATATCTGAAGAGAAAGCACGCAATAAGATTCTCAATGAGGATGAGCACTGGAAGAAATGGGCCAAGGCGGTTTACGGCATCGACATTACCAATTCACACCTATATGATCTTGTTATAAATGTCGGACACATACAAGATAAAGACACCAAAGACGCCATAGAAACCATTGCCGGTACTGTCAAGCACAAGAAATTCCAGCCAATGACGTATTCATTGGAGTGCATGAAGAATAGCGCACTGTCCTGTCGCATAAGAGCGGCTTTGATCGATATTGATCCCAAAATAGAGGTAAAGTCCGACAAGGGGGCGGTTTTCGTATGTACTAAAGCCGTTAAAAGAAAAAAACAGCAACAGGGTCTAAATCTTAAGCAACGGGTCATGAAAATAGACGGAGTTAAACACGTGGAGGTGTATGGAGAAAAAAAACTGTTTTTAAGTACGGCCCATGGGCAATAGATAGAATGTGTGACGCTATGTACTTCTGATGGTTTCGTAAAAAGTACATTTTGTTTAACTTCATGAGCATTTTGGGAGAAAGTCGTTCACAAAAGACTTTTTACGAAACCATCAATTCAGTGCATCACAAAATAGTTTGCACAAAGCCACAAAGAGTAGGGAGACAAAGCCATGAAAGATAGATTAGATATTCTGCTTGTCGATGATGAAAAGATAGTCGGGAATAGGCTGAAGCCGGCACTGGCCAAGGTTGGCTGCGACGTTGAGGTCTTCGAGGATCCCCAAGAGGCCCTTAAGAGAATCCACGAAAAAGAGTTTGACATTGTGATAACAGATATTATGATGGCTAATGTGAACGGTATCGAAGTGTTGGAACGGGTGCATAAAAAATCAGACCGGACCAAGGTGATCATGATAACAGGCTTTGCCACGGCAGCGCTGGCACGCGAAGCCATGGACAAAGGGGCCTTTGATGTCATTGCAAAGCCGTTTACGCCCGCCGACCTTCGGGCAGTCATTGCAAACGCAGCACGTGCCCTTGAGTTCAAAGGAAAAATCCGGGCAGAAGCCTAGGGTGAAGAGAGAGTGGGTGGTTTGCCGGCTGAGGCCTGATATTATAAAGGATGGGTAAGCCATGACTAACCCTGTTGAGTATGATGCCAAAGCACCATATAGTGCAAAACAGTCTGCCACTAAAGAGAAGTTTACTATACACGCCGCTGACCGGGAGCTTCTTAAACGCCCGAGTTTCAGCTTCCGCTTACAGTTGATACTCGGATTTCTCTTGTTTTTTATCTTGTCCATGGCCATCAGCATAGGTGCCATGGTCGCCATAAACCGGATACAGCAAAAAACCAGTTTCCTTCAAGCGTCCTCAAAATATCTTTTTGAAATCGAACAGGCAAGGCGGTGGGAAAAAAACTACTTCCTGTACGGCACCAACCTGGACGATGCCACACGGTGCGCCGGTAATGCCGCGATCGTTTTGTCAGAAAACTTGCAACACTTCAAAATAGTCCCCTTTCCCGAGCAAACGGAAGCGATAGTCCGACATCTTGACACCTACCGGAGTCTCCTTAACGAGCTTGTGATCTTGGAAAGAAGGGGGATTGAGAACGCCGAAAGAAAGCATGAGATCGAAACCTCCTTAAGAGGACACGGTGCGGAGATGGTAAAAACGGCGGCTTCACTCGCTTCAAAGGAACAAGAATCGGTCAATACAACGCTCCATCTCCTCCAGCAGGCCCCCATTTATGCTCTCGTTGTCCTCCTTTTGCTCGGAATGTATGTAGCGCACTTCCTTTCGCAAAGGGTTATCAGGCGGCTCGCCGGGCTCGTCGACTGTACCCACAGAATAGCCAAGGGCGACTTTTCTCCGATCACACCAACCCGGAAGTACCGCGATGAAATTACCACGGTTGACGTTGCCATCAACCGGATGATCGAGGAGCTTGATGCACATCAGGCCGCCATGATGGAGTCACACAAGTTGAGAGCTATTGGAACCTTAACAGCAGGAGTGGCTCACGAGTTGAACAATCCGCTCAACAATATCATGCTTACCGCACATTCACTACTCGAAGACCATCAGGGCCTGCGTGAGGATGAGCTGATTGAAATGATCAACGATCTTATCAGCGAAACAGATCGGTCACGAAGTATCGTGCGCAATCTGCTCGATTTTACACGGGAAAGCGAGTCTGTCGCTGAATCTGTTGAATTGGGTGCCCTGGTTGACAAAACGATTAAATTAGCCCTCAACCAGGCTAAAGTGTCCGGCGTAAAAATAGACGTGAGCATCCAGTCCAACCTTCCCTACATACGCGGAGACAGGCAGCAGTTGAAACAGGTCTTTTTAAACCTGGTCCTGAATGCTTTGGATGCGGTTGAAA
This sequence comes from Pseudomonadota bacterium, assembly GCA_043818915.1. Classification (GTDB taxonomy): domain Bacteria; phylum Desulfobacterota; class Desulfobacteria; order Desulfobacterales. Next base: position 10,107 of record JBDRFJ010000083.1, read on the forward strand.
AGAATGGTAAAATCAAAATTACCGTCGAAAAAGCCCCAACGCCAGGCTTTTTGAACGTTCACGTCGAAGACAATGGCTGCGGTATACCGGCTCACCTCTTGCCTCGCATATTCGACCCGTTTTTTACCACCAAAGCGCCGGGCAAGGGAACCGGCCTGGGCCTTTCTGTTACCCACGGGATCGTGACTAAGCATGGGGGTAAGATTGACGTCGCAAGCGAAGAGGGAAAATACACCAGGATTACGGTTTCCCTCCCTTTTGACAGATATTCCCAAGGGTTCTAAATAAAACATAAACACAAGTCGCTCTTTGGAGGATCGATCGTAGTTGAAAAAATACGATAAGCACAGAGTCATAAGAATTGCGGTCATTGACGATGAGCCACTGGTGCTGAGCAATTTACAGAGGAAACTAAGCAAAAACCGTTTCCAGGTGGAAACGTTTTTGGAGCCTCAAAAAGCCATTGATCGAATGAAAACAGCCCCTTTTGATATCGTCTTGACTGATGTGCGTATGCCGGAAATGGATGGGATGCAAGTCCTTGAGAGGATCAAAGCACAGTTCCCCAAGACGGAAGTAATCATGATTACCGGTTACGCATCTATCGAAAACGCCGTGGAAGCAGTAAAGCGGGGGGCTTTTTACTACATCGAAAAGCCCTTCACTCCAGAACAGGCCATGCTTATAGTGAACCGAGCTGTAGATAAGGTGTGCCTGGTTCATGAAAACAAGCAATTAAAGGAGGATCTTCTCAGAAAGGATCATGTAAGGGAGATCATTGGTGTCAGTTCCCCAATACGCGAGTTAGTCAAGGTAATAAATACAGTCTCAAAGATAAATTGTAACGTCCTTATCCAGGGGGAAAGCGGGACAGGCAAGGAGTTGACTGCACGGGCAATCCACTTTGGCAGTCCAAGAAAGGACAAACCCTTTATCAGTTTCAATTGCGGCAGCTTTACGGAAGAGTTAATTTCGAATGAACTTTTTGGACACGAAAAAGGGGCCTTTACCGGAGCAGAAAGCATTAAGATAGGCTTACTCGAAGCCGGGCAGGGAGGGACCGTCTTCCTTGACGAAATAGGCGAGATGCCTCTCTCCATGCAGGTCAAGCTGCTCAGAGTCATCCAAGAAAAAAAACTGCTCAGGGTGGGAGGATCACGTACTGTCGACCTCGACATCAGGGTAATATCCGCCACTAACAAGGAACTCGAAAACGAAATCAAGGCCGGACGCTTCAGGGAAGACCTCTATTTTCGTCTGAAGGTAGTCAAGATACGCACCCCGTCGCTCAGGGAACGGAAGGAGGACATCCCTCTTCTTATAGCCCATTTCTTAGAACGATATAACGCGTTATATAACAAGCGCATTAAAGGCTTTACCAAGCGCGCTCTCAATGTAATGAAGAAGTATTCTTTCCCGGGTAACGTTCGAGAGCTTGAACACATCGTCTCCAGTGCCGTGGCCTTGGGGGAAGGTGAATGGATTGACGAAAACGAACTCCCGGAAGATCTTGGCCATCTGGAAGTAGAAACCGTTGAAACCAGCGACTTTCTTTCCCTCCAGGAACAGGAACAGGCCCATATAATACGGGTGCTCGAAGCGACCAATTACAATAAGGTACGAGCGGCCAAAATCCTTGCTATTCCACGAACCACCTTATGGAGAAAGATTAAAAAATACGGGATCAGGGAGTCGCTGGGTTGAACACCCCCTCGTGCAGGTAAACTTTGGCATCCTCTCGGCCACCAATAAAGATTGCGATTTTTCTTCAAGGCTAAAGAATAAAAGTCTGGCGCTTACTGTTTTGCCCCGGCTTTCTCCTTTAGCTGGCGCAGTTCCGTTTTCATCTTTTGCCATTCAAGGGCTCTCTCAATAGCAATCAATATCTGCTCTTTACGGAAGGGCTTGGTGATGCAATCATAGGCTCCTTTATGTATAGCCTCTTCCGCCGACTCAACAGAACCATAGGCTGTAATGATAAGTATGGGAATATGTTCATCTAACTTTCTAATCTCACCGATGAGCTCCACACCATCCATCCCCGGCATCTTGAGATCAGAGATCACCAGACCGTAGTCTCCTGTTTTAACCAATTCGGGCACCTCTAAGGGATTATTAGTGGTGGTTACTTCGTGGTCAGTTTTTTCCCTAATGATCATAGCAAGAAGGGCAAGCATATCGAGTTCATCGTCCACAATCAAAATCTGTGCAGCCATCTTCACCTCCCGTGCAGGCGCAACGCCTGAGTTTACTCAGATCCCTGTTCCCCTCCCGAAGGAGCAACAGGCAAAGAGACAATAAAGGTAGTACCTTTACTCTCCATGTCCTCTTCTTCAGCAACTGTTTCAAAGGTTATGTCTCCACCATACTTGCTCACTATACCATAACTGACCGAAAGGCCCAAGCCTGTCCCCTCCCCTGCTTTTTTTGTCGTGAAAAAAGCATCAAACATCCTTTCTCTGAATTCCCTCTTAATGCCGTGTCCTGTATCTTTGAAAAGAATTTCTACTCTGTTGCCAGGGGGATTGCGTCTGGTAGAAACAGTCAAAACCCCTCCTCCTTCCATGGCGCCAAAAGCATTGGTAACAAAATTCATGAAAACCTGCTGCAGGTGTCCCGAATCTCCTCTTACTTTTGGTAAATCTTCTGCAAGGCTCTTCTCTAAAGTGATCTTTTTTGTAACCAGGACGTTCTCAACCACGGAGATCACTCTTTCAACGTTTACATTGACGTCGGCAGAATATTCTATTGCCTCAGGATATCGAGCATACCCCAGAATGCTTTCAACAATCCTCTTGCAATTGAGCGCCTGTCTCTCTATGGTCTCGAGAATCTCATGGTTCTTGCTGCCAGGTTCCATTTTTTCCAGGAGAAGGTCGGTAAAGCCAATGATTACCGCCACCGGGTTATTGAGTTCGTGCGCCACACCGGCAGACAATTTTCCCAGGGACGCCAACTTTTCAGTATTGTACATCTGTTCTTCTTCCAGCTTTTTTCTCTCTGTAATATCCCTTGAGATTCCCAGGGAGGCAAACACCTTGCCTCCTTCATCCTTAAGGGCCACGAAGTTGCTGGTAAACCAATACTCACGGTTCCCAACTTTCACCGGATATTTTACATTTATGTTCCTCCCGGTCTCGAACACTTGCCTTATAAAACCCATTTGCAACTCCGCGCTCTTTTGAGAGAAGAGATCACACATAGTCTTGCCGATTAGATCATCCGGTCGGCCTCTAAAGAAATTGACGGTACATCTGTTCATGGATAGAAACTTCCCGTTCTTGTCCACACTAAAGATCAGGTCCTCCGCACTTTCTACAAGGGTTTTGTATTGCTCTTCTGATTTTTTCAGATCGTCCAGTGATTTTTTCAGGTCCTCCGTTTTACCCATTACTTCCTTTTCCAGTGTCTTGGACCAGCGTCTCTCAAAACTTACGACATACGCACCTCCTAAGATAATAACAAGGATAATGGTACCCTGAATAAGTGCCTGGCGGATGTAAACCGAATGTATTGCGTCCTCGACTTCGCTTATAGGCGCTACCACGGCCACGGACCAGGCCCAGTTGGCATGTGGGCTCAAGTCTAAATAAACGGGCGCATAGGCAATCAATTTCTCCATCTCGGTTTCTATCCCTCGGTGCCATCCGGAGATATACGACCCGGTTCCCTCCTCTCCCTTAAGCATTTTTTCTTTTTGAATCATATTGATCTGGGCGAAAGAAATCTCGGGTCTTCTCATGGCGCGGGCCTTGAAAGCATCCTTACCGATGAAGTCCCTTTGCGGATGGTATAGAAATGTACCGTTACCATCTATAACCCAAACATATCCGGTCTTCCCTGATCGTATGTCTTTGGTAGCCTTTCTGACTAAAGAGGCAACGTCCACAGTGAATATAAGAACACCGGACAGGCGACCGGTAGGCACCGGGTGTGCCTCATCAACAGATTCCTCATAAGTGGGTGTCGCCAAGATCATAATAAGTCTCTCGGGATGCTGTTCGCTCTCCCTCGTAATTTCGCCCACATAAATCCTGTTCTTGTTTTTCTCCATACGAGCCCATTTAAAATACTCTTTATCTCTAAAAGGCCCCTGTATTACATGCGGGATACCACGCTTATCAACAACATAGGCTGTCTTTCCCTTGTCGTCTACCAGTCTTATCTCCAACACCCCGTCATCCTTCACAACAGAGAATGTGCCATTCATCCGGCCGGCCCAAGATGTTTTCTCCAGATATTGAATGGATGGTGAGAGGTTTAATACTGCAAGCTCGCTTTTGATGAAATCCAGACGGGTTTCCATCCGATTGGCGGCATACTTGGCCAATACCAATTGCTGCTGGTTAAAGTCCTCGCTGATAATATCTTTCATATGTCCGGCAGAGAGTATACCCAGACAGAAAGCGCCCATGAGTAGAACCACTATGAGAACGCCAAGAACAATAATAGCCCTTCTTATGTTATAGTATTTCTCGCCAAAATATGTTTTTGCTTTCTTCGCCATATACTTAACCCAGCATGATCTTACCTGGCTTAATTCGTTATTCGTTATTCGTTATTCGTTATTAAATAAATGATAGATGATAGATATAAAATGATCAATGACAAATGAGAATTCAAACAAATGACCAAAAAAGCAAATTGAAAGCTTTTTACGAAATTATCAAACGTGTTCACTTTCCGAATGAACAAAAGGCAAAGACACAGTAAAGGTGGTCCCCTTTTTCTCCCTGTCATCTTCTTCAGCCACAGTCTCAAAGGATATGTCCCCGTCATACTTGGCCGCTATGCCATAACAGGCCGAAAGACCCAATCCTGTCCCTTCCCCCACCTGTCTTGTGGTGAAAAAGGGATCGAATATCTTGTCCCTGTCTTCCCGTTTGATTCCGTGTCCCGTATCTTTGAAAGAAATCTCCACTCTGCCGCCATCGCTATTACGTCTGGTGCAAACAGCCAACCGCCCTCCCCCGGGCATAGCGGCAATAGCGTTGGTAATTAAGTTTATGAAAACTTGCTGTAAGTGTCCTGAATCTCCTCTTACTCTTGGCAAGTTTTTTGTGAAATTCTTTTCTAAGTCGATCTTTTCCATAACTAAAATATCCTCAACCACAGAAATCACGTGTTCAAGGCTTACATTAACATCAGTAGAATACTCGCTCGTCTCCGGACGCGCGGCAAAGCTCAGGAGATTTTCTACAATCCTTTTACAATTAAGCCCTTGTCTCTCTATCGTCTTGAGGATCTCATAATCTCTGCTGCCAGGCTCCATCTTCTCTGAGAGAAGATCGGCAAAACCAAGGATTACCGCTACCGGATTATTGAGTTCATGGGCCAAGCCCGCTGCCAACTTTCCTAAGAACACCAGCTTTTGTACATTATACAACTGATCACCGGTTTTTTTCCATTTGGTAACATCCCTTGCCATTTCAATCACTCGGTCAACATTGCCCTGATCGTCCAATATTGGATAGGCGATGACCCTGTAATATCTAACATTATGCCCTTCGGAATGTGTGTGTAGGACCTCTGTAATTTCACCTGTTTTAAACGCCTCTTGTACCGGGCAGGCATGGCGGGATGTATCGCAAGGCTTTTTTAGGTTATGAAGAAGCCGATGACAACATTTACCAATAATTTCTTGCTTTGGTTTACCAAGCCTTTGCACAAACGCTTCGTTTGCTCCCTTTATCCTGTACGCCCTGTCAACAATCATGATTTGGTCTCTAATGCCATTGATAACACCTTCTAAGAATTTCTTATTTTCTAACAACTCTTCTCGTGTGTTCAACGCTTGCTCTCCTTCCATGTGCACCCAGAACTATACTCTCCGGTTACTCTCCTCGGCGCTCACGCGGTAGCCACATGGTAAAAATTGACCCTTTCCCAGGTTCAGAATCTACACTTATGCGTCCCTCATGCTCCTGGACTATCTTATGGGTAATGAGCAGGCCGAGGCCTGTGCCTTTTGATCCCTTGGTGCTGAAAAAGCTGGTGAAGATTTGCTTTCTGACTTTCTCATCCATGCCACAACCGTTGTCAGAAACCTTAAATGTGACCAAGCCATCATCTTCACGCCTTGTGGTCACCCGCACCACGTGTTCCTTCTTCTCATCTCCATCGGACATACATGCATCAACGGAATTAGAAACCAGGTTAAGCAGACATCGATGAATGCCTTTGGGATCGAGAGATACCTCGCCTATGGTTCGATCAAAATCTCTGGCAATCTCTATACCGGACTTCCTGGCTTTAGGATCCATCAGTTCACAGACCGCATCTGCAATTATATTAGGCAAGCATTTCTCATATTCAGGTTTACGCTCCTTAGAGTAACCAAGTAGATCTAAAACCAAACTGGAAACGTTACTGATATTCCTTTGCACCATATCCCAGCCAATGCTGAGGTTGGACATATTATTCTTCTCAAGCGCTACATTTACTATGTCGACTCCTCCCTCGAGAGCGACTACAATGTTTTTGATGCAGTGGGCAAGGCCGGCTACGGTTTCTCCGGTGGCAGCTAACCGTTCGGATTGAATCAGTTCTTGCTGCAGCCGCTTTACCTCCTCGTACTTTTCTCTTAACTCCTCTGTTGCTTCCTTTACCTTATTTTCCAGATTGTCTGTGTATTCCTTGAGCATCCTTCTGATATCTAATTTTTCCTTGGCCCTTCTCAAAGCAATGGATAGAGCTTCATCTGTGACGGGCTTAGTGATAAAATCGGAGGCGTTGAGTTTTAAGGATTGGACGGCAATATCTATATCCCCATGCCCGGTAATGACTATCACCTCGGCTTCAGGATTGATTTCCTTAACCCTTTTCAGTACCTCAATTCCATCCATGCCGGGCATCTTTATATCGGTTAAAACGATTGAGGGTTTTTCTTCTCTAAACAGCTCTATCCCTATCTTGCCATTTTCTGCCGTCAGCACCTGGTAGCCATCGCTTCTCAGCGATCTCCCCAGAGCTATCCTTATAGGCTCTTCATCATCAATTAGTAAGAGTTTTAACATGATACTACTCTTATAAAATACCATCTAAGCATTTACGTATTCGGGAAATTTCAACTCAAAGGATGTACCCTCCCCCACCTTGCTGCTTGCCTTTACGGTTCCTCCATAATCCTTAATGATTCCATAGCTGATGGACATACCTAACCCTGTTCCCTTGCCCACTTCTTTGGTGGTAAAGAATGGTTCGAATATCTTATCTATTATATCCTCGGGAATACCCTTTCCCGTATCTGATATAACAACTGTGACCTTCCCATTGTCTAAAAATGATCTTATTCTAACTTTGCCTCCAGGTTTGCCTTTCTCCTCAATGGCATCCCGGGCATTGATAACCAAATTTATAAAAACCTGCTCTAACTTATTGTTATCCGCCATTATAGGGGGTATGTTATCATCCAGGTCCAGTTGAACCTCTATCTCGCGTAATTTCAACTGCTGCCCCATTATCATAAAGACATTTCTGATAGGTTTATTCACCCAAACCTTCTCCGTTTTGATACTCACCCTCACAAAATCCCGCAGATGATTAATGATTGCCGATGCTCTATCTACCTGGTCCCTAATTTCATCAGCTACTATCTTTAATTCTTCATTCTCGATCTTTTTGCCCTTCTTGATAGTCTTTTTAATAAAGTCAGCATCTACCCCAATAACATTTAACGGTTGATTCAACTCGTGGGCTATGCCTGATGATACTTCACCCAGGGTAGACATTTTAGCGGCCTGGACTAACTGGGTTCTTTTTTCTAATTTCTTTATCTCTTTTTCGGAAACATTCAGCCTATAAACCATATGCTTGAAGGAGTCCGCCAGCTGGATCATTTCGTCACCCACATGGGCTTTATATACCCTGCAATCCCGACACATGTCCAGCTTCTCAGGGAATTTTCCCGATGGCTCAACCTTACAGAGGGTACCATCCACATACCAACACATGATATCAGTATTTCCGTATGCCGGGCAGGTAGTTTGATTACATTTTTCCACCTCCCAGCATTTGAGCATCCTGCCAAATTCAAACCCCGGCATTCCGCGGCTGATTTCATCTGCTAAACGGGTAAGTATGGAGAGAGGGCTGGTAATGTATTTGGACAAGAATAGAGTCAGGAAAAAACCCACTACCATAACGGAAACCACGGCCAAGCTAATCTCTCTATTTCTAATTGCCGCAATTCTATCTTCTATGGCGGTCCAGTGAATTCCCACGGTTAAGACCCCCAATATTTCTGTCTCACTTCCGTGGCACTTATAACAGGTTTTCTCATTGGGGATAGGCATCGCATGATGAAATATCTTTTCTTTTCCCAACATACCCAGGCCCTTAACCAGGGAACTGGTGTCCAAGGCCCTTTTGGTAATCTCTGAGTCGTCAACCTTGCCTATGTTGACCGTCGATCCACTATGTCTGATGATACCCTTGATATCGCAAAGATTTACCACTGCCACATCCTTCAATGTATACAAGCTTTCCAGGATGGCCTGCACAGATTCCATCTCTCCGTCAAGCATGGGGTATTCAATGCTTCTCATTACCGTATCGCTGATCTCAAGCGCCCTCTCCTCCTGCATGTTAAAGTGAAATCTTACTCGTGTCACCGTATCATGGTACGTAAAGAAGCCCATCACTATAATCAAAATCAGGCTTACGCCTGATATCACTTTGGCTGATAGACTGACTACCCCCAGCCTGGCTCGTAACTCGTCTAGAAACAAACTAAACCGACCCATTTTCTCAATATCCAATGTGCTGTGCTAACCCCCTTTGTTCTCTCCGGCTTTTTCCTTTAGTTGGCGCAGTTCCGTTCTCATCTTTTGCCATTCCAGGGCCCTGCTGATAGCAATGAGTATCTGCTCCTTACGGAAGGGTTTAGTAATATAATCATAGGCGCCTTCGTGTATAGCCTTTTCCGCCAACTCAGGGGAACCATAGGCAGTAATGATAAGTATTGGGATATATTCATCCACCTTTCTCACCTCACCCATGAGTTCCATACCGTCCATGCCCGGCATCTTAAGATCGGCGATTAGTAGATCGCAGGCCTTTTCTTTAACCAGTTCAAGCGCCTCAAAGGGATTATTGGTGGTACTTACCTTGTGATTAGTGTTGTCCTTAATTATCATGGCAAGAACAGTAAGGATATCCAGTTCATCGTCTACAATTAAAACATGTGCCATATTACCTCCCCTTTCAGGCGTAACGCTTGCATTATATTTGTTCACTATCCAAAGGAGCAACAGGCAAAGACACGGCAAAGGTAGTACCTTTTCTCTCTCTGTCCTCTTCTTCAGCCACTGTCTCAAAGGTTATGTCTCCGCCATACTTGGTCACTATACCATAACTGACCGAAAGCCCCAATCCTACATCCCCCCCTGCTTTTCTTGTGGTGAAACCGGGATCAAATATCTTGTCTCTGTATTCCCTTTTAATACCGTGTCCTGTATCCTTGAAGATAATCTCTACTCTATTAGCAGGGGCATTGAGTCTGGTATCAATACTCAAATGTCCTCCTTTATCCATAGCGGCGATAGCGTTGGTAATTAAATTCATGAAGGCCTGGCGCAAATATTCTGAATCCCCTCTTGCTCTTGGTAGACCCTCTGCAAAGTTTTTGTCTAAAGTGATGTTTCTTGTAAGCAATATGTTCTCAATCACACAAACCATCCTTTCAAGGTTTACATTTACGTCGGTAGACTTGCCGGTTGTCTTGCGATATATTGTAAGGTTTGAAAGACATTCAACAATCCTTTTACAACTAAGCGCTTGCCTCTCTATGGTTTTGAGAATCTCATAGCTCTGGCTACCAGGTTCCATCTTCTCCAGGAGAAGATCGGCAAAACTAAGTATTACCGCCAGCGGGTTATTGAATTCATGGGCCACAGCGGCAGCAAACTTTCCATGGGGCGACAACATCTGGTTGTCATGCACCTGCCATGGGCTCTTTTTTGATTTAGTATCATCCACTCCGCTTACAATTAGTTGGGTGCCTACGCCAAGATCGTCCAATACCGGACAGGCTATAATCCTGTAACATCTGACTTCACGCCCTTCAAAATGTGTATACAGCACACCAGGTTCACCTGTTTTGAGTGTGTTTTCCACAGGGCAAAAACGGTCAGGCATATCACAAGGTTTATCCATACCGTGAAGCACACGATAACAATATTCACCAACAATCTCATGCTTCGGTTTACCAAGCCTTTTTGCCCCTGATTCATTTATTTCCTTTATCCTGTAAGCCCTGTCAATAACTATAATTTCGTCTCTAATACCGTTGATAACGGCCTGTAGAAGTTTCTTGGTTTCTAACGATTCCTCCTGTAACTTTATTTTTTGTGCCTCTTTCATAATCTCCCGGAATAGCCGATAAATTTAGTCTATTTTACAGATTAGGAGGTTGTCCGAGAATTATGTCCGTAACGAAAAAGTGTGAGAACGAGACAAAATTTTCGCAAATTTGAGGAGAATAGCAAGCCTATTTGACGAAAAATTGCGGGAATTTGGGCCGTTTCTCACTCTTTTGCAGTAGGATCAGAATTCTCGGACAGCCTCCTAATGTCGTATTGTTTGATATGACGCTTATGCGTGAAAATCCCCCTCGATCCCCCTTTGCTAAAGGGGGAAGGTAAGGTATAAGTTCATCTCAGAGGTATTAACATGCGCCTGGTTCACTTTCCTCAGTGTAATGTTTCTTGATAAATTCCTGAACATACCAGTCTACAACGGCATCATTAAACAGGGTCATGTCCAACTGTTTGGTGAATGCGGTCAACTTAGCCATTGTGCCTAATTTTTTCTCAATGGTTGCTCTGTCATACTTGGTGACCCTGCCATCCAGGACATCTCCGGTCCTGTCAACATGAAAATCTATTCTTTCTAAAACCTCTTTTATAAGTTGAGTCCTTCTGGCGCGTCTATCCAGGGATGCCCCTCCACCTTTGAATAAGAAGCGGATATAGTTATCATTTATGTTATCACCAGCATATGCTTCGAGGGTCTGTAGATGATAACCGAGCCTGATACTAAAATTCATATATTCCTTGGATATTATAGCAAAGCTGGGTTCCCATAGTGACTTTTCAGAGTGAGGTTGCATGGTGGTAGTTGCAACTACGCTGAGAAAGCCCTTTACATTTACAGGCGGGGGGCCAGGCCATTCTATCTCCATCAACCCTTTCAGGAGTGCATTCATAGGTATGGAACGAATATTATCGGGCGTAATCTTGTCTGAGTCATTTTCCACACCGCCACCAAGGTCTATCACACGTATGTCAAGGGGAAGTTTAACCTCCAGCTTTACGGCCCCGCCCTTCTTTACATCCGGGCCTCCACTTACTTTGAACATCTCATTCATTGCCACTTCATGGGCAAACCGTGTTATGTCATGAAAGGTTTCGCACAATTCAGGCCTAAACTTTTCTTCATCCTCAGGGTATATGAGGTTTAAAGGAACTATGCTTTGCAAAACACCTCTTAAGACCTTAAAGACAGCGGTATCTTTGAAGGGGTTCTCCCTTTTCCCCGCTTCAATGAGTTTCTCTATGCGCCCCTCATAAATATTCCTATTAATGGCGTCAACGGTAATTTCTTGACCGGCCTTTAAGGTCTTCATGGCTATCTCGGTATTGAGGATAGTAGGCACCATATATTCCCTGGCAAGCGATGCCATATGGCCTGTGGGGCTTCCCACATCGGCGATAATGGCGCTGGCCTTGTTCATTACGGTGACAAACTTAGGCGAGGTGTGTTTGGCTACCAGCACAGCCCCTTCCGGGAAGGACTTGAGATCTTCCTCTTTAGTAATCAAATATACCTTGCCCGCGCCAACGCCTTTGCACGCGATCTGGCCTTTATCAATCAGAACCTTATAGCCCGGCAAAAATGTGGGAATGGGCTTGCTCGGTTTTTCCGCTAAAATTCTGAGGGGCCTGGCCTGTATAATAAAAAGGTTGTCGTTTTGGTCGAGCGCCCATTCTATGTCTTGTGGCTTTTCATAGCACCTCTCAAGTATCAGGGCATATTCAGTAAGGGCCTTTATTTGATTATCGGTCAAACAGGGTTGTCCCCTTTTCTCCTCCGGGACCTTAGCTTCTCCTACGTCCCCTTCAGGGTTGCATGCAAGCATAACCCGTTGAACCGGTACGTTTTTCTCCAAAATGGTTCTGTCAGCATCCCTTGAAACCACATAAGTGTTCGGGGTTACAACTCCATCTACGGCATATGGCCCCAAGCCCCAGACAGCATTGATTATAATAGCATACCTTCCTGCTTCCGTGGGATCGCGTGAGTACATAACCCCGCTGGCCTTTGAATTAATCATCTCAACTACGCCAACGGCCATGACCATATCTTCTTCTTGAAAGCCTTTACTTTTATGATAGAATATGGCCCTTGCGGTAAAGAGGCTGGCGATAATCTCTCTATATTTTGCCAGGAGGTTCTCTGGGGTAACATTGAGCGCGGTTGCATATTGGCCCGCAAAGGTGAAGTGGGCATCCTCATGGATGGCACTGCTTCTAACGGACGCATTGAGTGTGCCGCCTCCCCTATGGGCCACCTTTTTGCTCAATTCCAAGTGGGCATTTAAGATACTTTCTTCTAAGTCTGGAGGTAGTTCGGCTTGCAGAATAAACTCGCGCGCTTCCTTGCTTACCTTGGTCAGCTCTGATATATCCCCTACATCTACCGAAGATAGAATAATTTTATCGCTCAACTTATTATGATTCATAAACCTCTTGAAGGCGTAAGCGCTTATGCAAAAGCCCCCCGGAACCGGCAGATTAAGCCTACTTTTCATCTCCCCCAAATTGGCATTCTTGCCGCCCACGCTGTTTACCATATCCTTTGTCACCTGTTCAAAGGGTATAGTAAAAGGGGTTACCGGGATCTCCGCCTTCTTGGCAAGAGAGTCTTCAATATCTGAGTTAATTTTTTCAAACGCGTCATATAGAGCACTATATTTTCCATTTGAGAGCTTGTTGAGATGCTCTATTATATTATGGACACTCTCCACCACGGTCTCACAGGCGGATCTCACATACGACATGTCAAATATATAATCACCTGAAATCTTTTCTTCCATATCCGCCATCGTCTCCAAGACGCTGTTGTTTGCAGAGAGCAGCTTCTGGAAGCAATCGTACCTCTCTTTGAATATCGTTCTCTCAGGAGGTGATGGTGTGGAAGTCTCGGTCCTTTTAAACTTGATCTTTTTAAATATGTCCAATAAACTACGCACTTGGCCTCTCAGCTCCCCTTTATTACTTTCATAATCTCAGCGCCTTGGTATCCTGAGGACAAGGTCCCTGAGCAGTTACTTTAGACTTAAGAATAAACGCGGTAATCTCGTGAAATATATTATGCATTCCCACTGCCCCTATCACCTTTTCTGACTTCTTAACCGGTAGCAGGCCTGTATTGTGCTTGAGCATGAGGTGAGCCACTTTTAGGATATGGTCTTCGACGTCTACAATTATGTTGAACGGAGTCATGAAATCCTTTATGGGTCTTTTTAGCTGCTTAGGATTAGCAGTTGACATAAGCTCTTCCCATTCGTTAGGAACTCCTTTGGGGGAGAGTTCTACAAGCTTTGGCTGGATACCTCTCAGTATCTCTCTCTGGTGTAACACTCCCAATAATCTGTAAGACTCATCAAAGACCAAAATAGTATAATGACCTGTCTCATAGGAAAAGTTCAACAGAACAATAGCCTCTTCCAAGGTAGCCCAATAGGGCATATGGGGATAATCAGTGATAGGAATTACGAGGTCTTTTAGGTTTTTGATTTCAGCCATCTTTTAATCCACTCTTTCTTGCCGAGAGACCTACACCGGTTAAGTGGTAGGTCACGGTTATTTTTGCGTCGCGCTCAAGGCCCTTTGCTTGATTGCGCCGGACCAACTCATAAGATATAGAAGTACCGAGCTAGGTTTCAGCGAATACTCTTCATGGAGTGAAATCAACTTGCTTATACTCTCTTCTATTTGATCACACCGGGACACAATCGTCTCCGGGTCATCAGGCCGTACCACCGAATTTACATTTTCCATTATCTCTTCAGTTAAATGTCTGCTCATTTCTTCAAAAGCGGCGTTGCAGGGGGAGCATAGCCCTGTCTTTTCTTCCAATCTCAACAACAAGCCTTTTTTGCCACACTTCTTACACTGCGGCATGATGCTCCTCCTCTAAAACTTGATCTCCTTGTCCGCCCCGTCATTGCACTCAATGATTCGGTCTATGGGGTACCGCTCCTTTGTTGGGACATAAGCGTCCATGAGGTTGTTGATCTCAGACGGTCCCATAACAAGCCCTTCTCTGTCGCCGGCGCGTTTTAAAAAAGCGTATTGGGGATAATAGACATTGGAATAATGACAAGACCGCTCTTTAAAATAGAGATCAACCGTTAAACCGGATACACCAAAAATCCCTTTAGGCACCACGTCCGGAATCGTGTGCATGGCATCAACAAACCGGTTAAATTCTATCCATGTGTGCACATTTGCAACTGTGACCATTGGAGGATAGTCTGAACTGGAGACAATCTGATGCATCAGGGGATGTAATCGCCGCGTGATGTCATCAGGGTAGGGGTCGGATGAGGCCCAAACGAATTTGAAATAGTCCCCGGTGAGGTCATCTCCTATTGGGGTGGGGTCATGCGTTATGTCTCGTTTCGTGGTTTCGAGAGTGTAGTTCAAATCCGGATGAATCTCGAAAGTAACCGAACGTGGGCTTTCGGATTTCATACCCCCCCCTGATTCTGGATCGCCTCTTATCAAAGAAGGTTCCAGGGACAGCTTGGCAGATTGTGTCTCATCAATGCTGTGAATCCCAAGAAGCCGGTTCGGAATTTCAATGAAAACTTGGCCATCTGCTTTAAAAAGTTTGATATGAGTCTTAGCATATTCGTACTCATTTAGGTAAGGTCCCATTACACCGGCCAACTTGCCACAGCAAGCGCTGAATCCGCCCTCTTTTTCGCGGTAGATTTTGCCCCATGTCTTGCTCTCGCCGTCGTACCCGGTGTGGCCTCCCATCACATAAACCAGATTCTCCGCGTGATGTGAGGCCGGAGCAATAGCCTTTGTATCGAGTTCGGCCCCCAGTTTCCCTCCGACAAAAGGGTATGTCCCGAAGGTGGCTATCATATAAAGGGTCTTTAGCCCCTGGCTCTCATCCGGACACTCAACCTTTACAGGCATGGTTTCGGCCATATCAAACTTGCAATAATCTGCCACAACCTCCCTTAGCTTGCCAAAAAATGTCGACAGATTGTACTGCAGGGGCATGACTGCCCGGTTGTCAGGGATGATTGAGGGACGGCGCAAATAATCCATATCAACCTCCAGTATAAATTGGTCATCTATCATCTGTCATTTGTCATTGATCATTGATCATTATTTAAATGAATCAGTCCGCTTTTAATGATAAATGCCAAATGTTAAATGTTAAATGAAAAATGTTAAATGAAAACCATCTGGCCTCTGGCCCTCCTACGGTGTCGGCACAGAGATCGGCATCCCCAAAATCGGCCAGATCACACCCACGCACAGGGCCACCACGGCCATTAGAATGATACTGGCCGGAATGCCGTAGAGAAAGAATTCGCCTGTGCTAAACTGCTTTGAATCATACGCTATGGCGTTCGGGGCCGCGCCTACCAGCAAGAGGAAAGGCATACCCGCTGTTACCAGTGATGCAAAGAGGATCACCTCTCCGGCCACTCCCAGATAAGGAGCGATAACCAGGGCCACGGGAAGGGAGATAGCAATAGCAGCCACGTTCATGATGAAGTTGGTCATCATCATGACAAAAAAGGCTATACTCATGATAAATATGAAACCAGGCGCTTCTTGGAACATCACCAGCCAATTCACCGCCATCCATTTGGCCGCGCCCGTTTCCCAGAGGCAAAAACCGATGCTCATGGCCCCTGCAAAGAGCAGGATGATATTCCATGGGATCTCTTCCAGGTCCTTGATATCGAGAATTTTTACAAGGAAAAACACAACGGTGGAAAGCAAAACAATCGCTGTTTTATGAAACACTTTCAACTCCGGCAAAAAGGACCGCAGCCCAAGGAAAACGATCACCGCAACGACAATGACGATGGCTAAAATCTCATTTACGGTAACCTTTCCCAATTGGGCATTCAGCGCTCTCGCCTTCTCCCTTAGGCCGGGTATCGTCTTTTTCTCCGGTTTGAAAAAAACCATGAAAAATCCCCAAAGTAAAAAGGTCATCAGCCACCCCGGAATCATCATGTAATAGGTGAGTTGAAAAAAGGTTATATCCTGTCCCATGATATCATTAAAAAAGCCGATGGCCACAGCGCCGCGCGCCGCGCCCAAAAGGGTCACGATGCTACCCGCGCCCGCCACATAGGCCATGCCCATGAATAGACCCTTGCCGAACTTGGTCTGTTTATCGCCTTCTCCATAAAGCGCGTAGATGGCCATAAGAAGGGGGAATATGGTGGCGGCCACCGCGGTATGTGCCATGATATGGGTCAGCGCCGCGGTCACCACAAAGCAGCCGAGATAGATCATGCTGGTCTTTTCTCCCACAATAACCAGCATCTTATATGCCAGACGCTTGGTCAGGCCTGTCTTGGTAAATACCATGCCGATGACTATCGAGCCAAAGATAAACATTACAGATGGGTCCATAAAATCCTTAAAGGCCTCCTTGGCCGTCCTGATCAGGAAAAGGGATTGCAACACCCCTATCATGATGCTGGTTACCCCGATCGGCACGACCTCAAATACCCACCAGGTACCGGCCAACAAAAAAACGGCCAAGGCCCCCTTGGCCGCCTGGGATAGGGGGAAATGCGTTCCCATGGGGTCCACGGCGTCCGGCCAAGGAGGGGCATAATAGACTACTATGAACAGGATAATTCCTATCGACATGAAAAGCAGGCGCTTCCAGTCCAGCCTCGGCTTCGTGGGAGAAAGAACTATTTCATCAGGCATCTCCGGGAGGCCCGGCCCAGTAGCAATCGGTTTCTTCTTCTCAACCATTTTACACCTCCCTCACTCTACCACAATTGCGGTTAGCTCATTGAAAACATCGCTCATACGGAGGACGCCTCCTACTCTCTCACCATCCATTACCGGAATCAGGTTGACGTCCGCTTGAAGCATGATAAAGGCCGCCTTGGCAACAGAATCATTCACGCCAACCGTAGCTCGGATCGGAATCATCACCTCACTCACCGGCTTTTTTGCTTCTTCTTTACACTTTTCAGAAAAGGTCCCTTCAACAAGGGCCGCAAGACCTGCATAATCGGCGTGTGCGAGGCCCTGGTAAGGTGACTTTTCGTCCTTTCTAAGAAAGTTTGGCTCAATGCCCGCAAGAAGCCTTTTGAGCGTCAAGACACCCAGGAGTTGATACCTTTCATCAAACACCAAAACCATGCGGTGTACGCCCAGGCCCGATGCTTTGTCATAAGTACTGCGAATCAAGAATATAGCATCCCTCACGCTCATCCAATACGGAATATGCGGGTACTCGGTTATTTCAACCATGAGATCCCTGACTTTTTTGGCATTCGACATGCCACACCTCCTTTTCGATTTCTGTTATTTATGAAATGCACTAACCTTAGATACACCCTGTTTCCCTGATGCCAGCCCGGCAATATGGGCTAAAATGTCATAGATGTGAATGATGCCTACCACTTCTTCCTTGCTTATTGCCGGGATAAAATCGACTTGATATTTGTTGAGTAAAAACACGGCCTCCATCAGCAACTCAGTTTCCCGAACACAGGCCTTGATCGGAACCATGATTTCTCCGACGCGCTTTTTGACCCCTTCCAGACATTCTGCTTCGAGTTGTCCCTCCCAGAAGATAGGGCCACTTTTTCGCGCCCCTTTTAAAAAGTGGGCTGATAATCCGAAAACAAGTTCAGCAGGTGTAACAAAGCCCTTGATAATCTCCTTTTCGGAAGCCTCGGTTCCCACTACAACAAGGCATAGATGTTTACCCTCCTCCCTTGCCTTATCCATAAGTTGCAGGGCCTCTTGTACTGTCTCGTCCTCTTTGATGTAACAATATTGATCCAAGGGACGTGTCAAATCCTTAACTAACTTTTCCGTAGGCATGTTCAATCTCCCCCGATATTGTATATTATAGAGCAATGGTTGTACCAACTTTCGAGTATCTTTTTGCATTTTTCTAACATGTCGATATTTAATAGCTTTTGCACTCGCGTTTACCTGGCAGGCAACGGCTTCAGACTTATCCTTTCGGCAAGCTTTTGCCAGCTTTGGCATAAGATTGCCGTTTTAAGGATGAATTCGTTTGACATTTTGGGATTATTCGTGATAAGGTAGCGTAACCATTAGTATAGACGTCTCATATGCTCCTCCTCAAAAGCAGAGAAACGGTTAATGCTCTGTCAGAGTTGAGACTCGCTGCACTTACGGTTTCGGGCTCCTAAGTTGTAGTATTCTGCAATCTAAAACTGAGAAGGCCTGTGAAACTGCGATCTCCCTATATAACGCATCTCCAGGAATCGATCATGCAAGAGTTTGTCCTGGAAGGTGACGTGATGCGCTCCATAATGAAGGTAGTACATCAGGTGGCCAAATATGATGTAAATGTGCTCATTACAGGGGAAAGCGGCACAGGCAAGGAATTGCTCGCCAAGATTGTCCACCTCCAAAGCCCCAGATCTGAAAACCCTTTTGTGCCGGTGAACTGCGGCATTCTCTCCGGCCTGATGTTTGAGGACAAACTT
>JBDRFJ010000084.1:0-32491 GCA_043818915.1 Pseudomonadota bacterium
GCATCAAACCATTTTGAGGTCGCCATAGCTACATCCACCATGCTGTTCGGACTTTCTTCGGGGGCATCACTCGCGACGGTGGTCGGTGTGCTGATCGAGGTACCACTAATGCTTATGTTGGTCAGGATTTGTCTTAGGACAAGGGGTTGGTTTGCTTCATAAGATGAAACATGGCCGTTGTGGCTATGACCATTCCTGGGGAATTATTATGCTGCTTAAAAACTATACCAAAGAAATCTTCAGACCGGAATGCAATCCAAGTTTTCAATCCGTGCACTGCATCGCCCACCTGTCCGAAGATATCAGTGCGGTATTCCCATATCTGAATACCGTACTTGGCGGTTTTTCGTATTCGGATAGTCTATAAATTGGATGACGCATTATGACCGATAACGATCATACCCTTATCACTGTAGGAAAACACAGCGTAGGGATCACCGGGCTCAAAACCGCCATAAAGAAGCTGTCTGACTCGCTAAGAGATGGCACTGATGAAGAGATCGGTCACAAACTGTTAAGGAAGGTTTCTGAAAAAAATTATATCCCTACATCGGCGGAAGATGACTACAAAAAAGCCTTTGTCCGCGAATTCAAGAAACATCTCGGCATCCCTGTGGAAGAATCGTCTGAGAGTTCGCTGCAAATCAAGGTATTCGGACCGGGATGTCCCAATTGTGAGCACTTGACGCAAAGAGTCTACGAAGTCCTGAGTGAAATGGGGAAGGAGGCCGAGGTAGAGCATGTGACAGACATCAAGGCTATCGCCGCGGCAGGTGTCCTGGGTACTCCGGCTCTGATGATTAACGGCAAAATAAAGGCCGGCGGAGCTGTACCGACTAAGGAACAGGTCAAGCAGTGGGTGGACTTTGAGGGTTGAGGTTTTCGCAGGATGATGATATCAGAATATATGGAAGAGTATTGATATTGTCCTGGTGGACCTGTAATTTCCCGAAAGATGGAGTAGGCTTATGGCGGATGTATTTCAGTTCCTGTCAAGTGCGTCTCTGGTAAAACTCACGGGGCGAAAAGCTCATAATCTTGAAGGGCTGCTCGACCTCATAAAGACCTGTTCGGATTCTTCTATCTTCTATCATACCTTCTCTGCTTTTCTGCAAATGCGAGAAGTTCAGGTCCCGTACAATACCGATTTTGCCCTCTGGGCTTCCCAGAGCCTTAACGAACAGGCCCTGGCAGAAAAATTCATGGCTGTTGATTTATCCGAATATAATACAATAGAGTGCTTGAAAACACATCTTATTGAAATCATTGAGCGTTATAGAGATCAGAAACCGGATTCCTTTAAAAAACCAGCTAATGAACCGTTCTATCTTTATGATATGATAAGGATCGTCTATCGAACGGACAAGTTTGCCTATGATCTCAAATCGTTTCGCGGGGTCCTTCCAACCGTCAGCATGTATTCCATATACTATCACTTTATTGAATCCCGGCTCCGTACAAGACTACAGGACAACGACTTTTCTATATGGATAGAGAAGAGTCTGAACATGCCCCGGTTGGCACACACGATCAGAAAAATCGACATCAACCTTTATACTCTGGAAGGACTCCGCAGCAGAATCATACAATTGATCGATCAACACTTGTCAGAAACTTCGGGCGCATCACAAGCACATTCAGGAGGAAAAGTATGAACGCACCCACATTGTTCGATTATAAGGAGGTGGTTGGCCCTGACATTATTGAAGAACTGACCATCCTGGCCTCGCATGTGGGCAGCCGCTCTATCAAGATGGTAAACTCAACAGCGGTAGGTGGCGGGGTGGCTGAAATGCTCAATCGCGTTGTGCCCCTTCTGAATGATCTGGGGATCAAGACTACGTGGGACGTAATTAGAGGAGAAGAGGAATTTTTTGAAATAACCAAGTCATTTCATAATGCCTTACAGGGCAAGGAAGTCTGTTTTCATGAGGATATATTTAAGACCTATCTGAAATATAACGAAATGAATAACAGTGAGATGGAGTTTGACGAGGACCTCATCGTCATCCACGATCCTCAGCCGGCTGCCTTAATTCACTGGAATCAGAATCGAAAAAACAGATGGGTATGGCGATGCCATATCGACCTGTCTCATCCCAACCAACAACTTTGGGGATTCCTCAAGCCGTATGTGGAACAATACGATGCGGCTGTCTTTTCCTCAGCGTTGTATTCCCCGGAATTGGATATCCCGCAATATCGGTTTTATCCTGCTATCGATCCATTGGATGACAAGAATAGGGAATTGCATGCTTCGTATGTGGAGAGTGTCTTTGAAAAATACGGGATTCCCAGAGACAAACCTATCGTGACCCAGGTTTCACGATATGATCCGTGGAAAGATCCTGTTGGTGTTGTCCAGGCCTTTAAGATGGCGAGGAAATATGTGGATTGTCGTCTCCTTATGGTAGGAGATAAGGCAGCGGATGACCCTGAAAGTGACAAGATTCTGGCAAAGGTCAAAGCGGAAGCAGGAGATGATCCGGATATTCACCTTCTCTTATTCAGCCCTTCCATTGCCACCGAGATCAATGCCTTCCAGCGCGGCTCGGATATCGTGCTACAAAAATCGCTCAGAGAAGGATTTGCCCTAACTGTTTCAGAGGCGCTCTGGAAAAGCCGGCCGGTGATAGGCGGTGCTGTTGGGGGTATACCTACCCAGGTCATTGATGGATATACAGGGTTATTGGTCCATTCGGTGGAGGGAGCCGGTCTGGCCATGCGCTCGCTTCTTACCCAACCGGCCCTTGCCAAAAAGGTGGGCGAAAATGGTCATCAACGCGTCAAGGACGAGTTTCTCATCACCAAAAATCTGAAACGATATCTTCTCCTACTCCTTGCCCTGGATAGACCACAAGAAGAAACAATCTTTCTGCACTAATGGATCGGATTTCATCGCAGTGGTATCTCCGCCGACTTAGCAAATTCAAGAGAACGTTGTTTAATACTTTAGAGTAGGCAAGGTAATTAACGTATGAAGCATTTAAAGAATATTCTGAAAGAACTGGTTCACGAAATGGAAAATACCGTTCCCTATGCCGCCGCCCTGGCCACGGAGGTTGCCGGAGAACGGATTACGGTGCAGACCAAGCAGCAATCAGCCGATCCCATTGATCCCGAACGGGGTATTGTCTTTACGGTATTCACGGGACGCCATTTCATGGAAAGCTCCACCCATGATCTCGGACATGACTCGCTTCGCCGAACAGCTCAAGAATTGGTCCATTGGGCGGAAAAGGAGGGGATCGACCCTCACGGTCCATACATCGATCCCGGAGAAAACCGAGGACAGGTCTATACTGTCCCGTGTCGCACCGACCCCGCGGAGATCCCTCTTGCAGAAAAGGTGGAAGCGTGTCAGACCTATGTTGACAGACTTCACTCATTTGATTCCAGAATCGTCAATGCCCTCTGTCAGTACTCCTTTATCCGCAACCGTGAATTCTTCGTAAACCGTCACAAGACGCTCTTTCAGGATCTCAAACGGACGCAGGCCGTCGCTATGATCGTCATGCGCGATGGGGAACGATCTGCCCGTCTCCATACAGGACGCTGCCGCCAGGGAGGATACGAACACTTCCGCATCTCTAACGATGAAATCACTCGCCTGGTGGCAGATTGCGGCAAGATCCTCATGGCGGACAGGCTCACCCCAGGGACCTATGACTGTATCTTTTCGCCGGAATTTGCCGGAATTTTTGCGCACGAGGCCTTTGGCCATGGAACGGAAACCGATATGTTTCTCAAAAAACGGGCCAAGGGCGAAGAATATATGAACCAGCAGGTGGCATCTCCTCTGGTGGATATGTTTGATTCTCCAGCCCGTAAGGGTGAAGCCGCATCCTTCCTTTTTGACCATGAGGGGCAGGTGAGAACCGCCACCCGGATCATAGAACAGGGTATATTGCGTTCCGGACTCACCGATCTGAACTCCGCCACCCGTCTAAACCTGGAACGGACCGCCAATGGACGGAGAGAGTCTTTTGAGCACAAGGCGTATGCCAGGATGACAAATACCTACTTTGGCCCGGGAAAAAACAAACTGAAAGATATGATCCGCGACATCCGATTCGGCTTCCTGCTGGACCATCCCTCTAATGGGATGGAAGACCCCAAAGGATGGGGAATTCAATTAGAAGGATATTACGCGGAAAAGATTCGGGACGGCAGATTAACCGGAAAGGTCTATACTCCTGTCATTGTTACCGGCTATGTGCCGGAACTCCTTCAGTCCATTACCATGGTAGGAGATGACGTAAAAATTTCCGGACTGGGGATGTGCGGCAAGGGGCACAAGGAATGGATAAAGGTGACCGATGGGGGACCGTACTTAAGATTAAAAGCCCGATTAGCATAGGACAAGCATATGAATATAGATCAGATTGAGATGCATCTATCTACATTAAAAAGCCTCTCCGCCTGGGAGGTCATGGAGATCGATTCCACGAGACATGAAGCGTATTGTATCTTTGACGATGTTGAATCGATCCGAAAGGTGACCACTACGCGGTACAGGGTGACGCTCTATGTGGGATACAACAGGGGCGGAAAGAGTGTTCAAGGAGAATCAACGATTATCCTGAGCGAAGGAGATGATATTCCGGCCAGACTCAATAAAGCCATGGAGATGGCCAGGGTGGTAGCCAATGAACCGTTTATCTTGCCGCAACCTCCTTTGTCCTATTCCTCTATTGAAATGGTAGACGAAGAGGTAAAACGAGACCCCAAGACCACGCTCTCTAAAATCCGGGAGGATCTTGTAAATGCCTTGGAAAAGGATATCCGTATGAGCTCCTCAGAGATATTTGTAACGCACCGAAGCTTACGCCTCATCAACTCTCTCGGATTAGATAAATCTCGGGAGGAGACAGAACTCTTTGTGGATTTCGTTCTTCTGGCCGGCCGGGAGGGACAAGAGGCGGAAAGCCAGGGTATGAAGCATGCCCGCTTTTATGAAGACTTAAAGATAGAGCAAATGGTGCACACTTATTCAACCTATGCCCGGGACGCTTTGCCGGCACAGATCCCTCCTTCCGGGCAATATGACGTGGTCCTTTCAGAAGAGGCATTGGACACCTTTTTCAAATATTTTGCGGCTCAGGCAGGAGGGACAGCTGCTTACCAGGGCTGGTCCTCATTCAAGGAGGGTGATCCAATAATGCCTTCCCCCGTATCGGGAGAAACGCTCACTATGACCAGCAATCCCCTTATCCCAGGGGGGATGAAAAGCATGGCCTTTGACGACAACGGACTTCCCTGTAAACCGGTAACCGTTATCAAGCAAAATAGGTTTCAACAACGGACTGCTAATAAGCGGTATGCTGACTATTTAAAACTGGAACCCACGGGTGACTTTGCCAACATCCAGATTCAGCCTGGACAACAGTCGCTCCAGGAGCTCCTTTCTTCTGGTTCACTGGTACATCTGCTCCGTTTTTCCACCTTTGAACCCAACCCTGTCACAGGGGCATTTTCCGGAGAGATACGAACAGGATATTTAATTAAGGATGGTGTTGCCATGCCCATTAAGGGCGGATCATTATCCGGCACGATGCGCGACGCCCTGCATGATATCTACTTTTCCCGGGAGACAGTGCAAAGATCTGCTTACCTGGGGCCAATGGGGGTACGGGTGAATAATCTCCATATCGCGGGTGATTGAATTGGTTACGATTAAGCGGCATCTCACCTCACCGCCCAACGTAGCTGTTTATAGTCCGGCTTCTTTTATAAGATGGTCAAACTTTTTTCTATACTCTTCCTCGAGCGAATGATCAAACTCATCAAGCCATTTTCGTATGTACTCTAAGTTTGTCCGTGGATTTTTTATCAGAATGGTCAGGGCGTCCTCCATATCTCGTGGACGTCCGGCAATCATCTTAAGGATGAGAACGTCTTCCAGGGATGCAAACCGAACCCTTGCCGTTCCTATTTCTAAAACCCTTACGCGCCCAACGGCCTTCTGCACATACTCAGAAACGGCAAATATGAAATCGATTCTAAGGCCGGTCTCCTTGTCGTGAACCGGGAGTACGGATGTTTTTTTTACAAACTCGGTCAGGTCCTCAATCAGCGGGGTAAATCCGAGGCTTCCGGCGAGGGATTCAATTTTTTCCCATTCACCCGCTTTGAGTCCAACCACAACGTCCACATCTCTTGTAAGACGAGGTTCTCCATGGAGCAGAACAGCCTGTCCGCCAACAATCATATAGGGAACTTTAGCTGCTTCAAGGGCATTGCCTAAACTTTCAAGAAGTTCTTCAAACATGGTTTAAGGCCCCTGCCATTTTAATGTCCTTTTCAATCCCTTCCAGGGGGTTATCACCGGGGACCCTCCCAAGCTCCCGAGCTTCTCGGTAAAGCGCATCAAACACCTTGAGGTTACGCTCAAAATCAGCTGCCTCTCTACGTCTAAGCTCGACTTCAAAGTCTTTGAGAGTTTCTTTATCCTTTATTATCATTGGGCCTCCACAAAAGTTTTTAAGATCATTAATATTATTCGGTTCTTTGAGCGGATAAGTTTAATCTTATCGCTTAATATTGACTTGAACATTTCCACTCAATTGAGATATATTTTGCAATGATTATGACCCAATATATCTCTAACAACATCGAATCGGCCCGCAATTTGTACAGAACGTTCGGTAGTCAACTGACACAAGATCAAGAGATTTCGTGCAAGCTTGAAAGACTAAAGCAACTGATACAAAAAACCCAAGAGGAGTTTTTGTCCGCAGGTATATTAACTGAATGTAAAAAATGCGGGGAGAATGCTCAACACTGCTGCCGTGCCGGAACAGAAAACAAATGCGATGTTATCTTGTTATTGATTAACCTCTTGTTGGGCAGCACTCTTCATTACAAACCGATTCATCCGACGGTTTGCGGCTTTCTGGGCGGAACCGGGTGCACCTTGAAGGCCAAGCATGCCATCTGCTTAAACTATATCTGTGAGAACATCCAAAACAAAATCGACCGCAAAAGCCTCATTGCAGCGCAGGAGGCCTTGGGTAGAGAGCTCGATTTGCAGTTCATTCTGTGCGAGAGGATAAAACAGAAGATCGAGGCTGCATAATATTGTTGACAGGAAACTAATAATTTTGAGAATATAATAATAAGTATTGTAAGATGTTATCTTCCTGTAAAGCTGTTTAACAACCTTATGCTTCTGAAAACGAAAGGAGGTTACCATGGCTTATTATGTAATGCTGACAACCCTAACCGATGATGGCCGAAAAACCATTAAAAAGAACCCCGAACGAATTAAGGAGGTAAATAAAGAGGTTGAAGCGATGGGGGCAAAAATACTGGCCCAATATGCTGTGCTGGGACCTTATGACTTTATCAATATTTTAGATGCCCCGGATAATACGGTTGTTTCCAAAATCTCAGTGGAACTTGGTTCCAGGGGGACCATGCAGGCAATTACCATGGCCGCGTTTTCCGTCGATGAGTTTATCGACTCATTAAAGGGGTAGTGTGAACCTCCAGGAAAGTATAAAGCGCCTCGAAGCGAGCGTCCGATATCTCTCTGTTGAGATCGGACCCCGGAGTTACCAGGATTTTGAAAAGCTGGATAGAGTTGCAGAGTATGTAGCCTATAACTTTAAACAACATGGCTACCAAATCACCGAACAACCTTTTCCGTACCGGGGAAGAACCTACCGGAATATTATTGCAGGAAATTCTGAATCAAACACTGAAGAAAAGGTTGTTGTTGTAGGGGCCCATTACGATACAGTGACTGGAAGTCCTGGTGCGGACGACAACGCCAGTGCGGTTGCCGGTCTTATGGAACTGGCCCGGCTTATCTCGACAATGGAGACGATGCCGGCCGTCCATTTCGTCGCTTTTGGCCTGGAAGAGCCCCCTGTGTTTAGAACGGCGAACATGGGGAGTTACCACTACGCACGGATGCTCAAAAAAAGCGGACAAAAAGTCCTCGGTATGATCTGTCTTGAGATGATCGGTTATTTCGTTGATAGCCCCCGCAGCCAGGAGTTTCCGCTCCCTTTTATGAACCGAAAGTTTCCGACCGAAGGAAATTTTATCACAGCGGTCGGTAACCTTCGGTCCAAGAAGCTCACAGAAAGAATCCGAGACGGTTTCAAGGAGGGAACAGACCTTCCGATATTTTCGATTAACGCCCCACCAATAGTAATAGGCATTGACTTCTCAGACCACTGGTCCTTTTACAAATTCGGCTATCCGGCAGTAATGATAACTGATACCGCTTTCTACAGAAACCCCCATTATCACATGGCAACCGATCAATACGACACCCTTGATTATGAACGGATGGCAAAGGTGGTGCACGGAGTAAAAGCCGCCGTGGAACGGCTGTAACCGTTTAGTAATTCATCATTATCAAAGCTGATTGTCTTCACGCCGGGTCACCAGAGCTTTTTCAATATTACTGAAATCGATATTGTGAAATGAGTCGCTTATCGCTTGACATATCGATTACCTCGTGGTATTAATATTTATTAATATAATTATGTATATGTAATATTAATTGAACAAAACGCAAGCTTGTTGTCTGGTTTCTATCTTTCTAAGAGAAGGAGAACCAACATGTATAAGAGCTTTTGAAGTCCCTGTTTTCTTAAAAGGAAATAGGGCTTTTTTTGTTCAACACGCCACAAAGCGCTTTGTGGTCGGGCGGGGCATGGATTGGGCCCTAAATTGTCTTTGTTGCCACCCCTTTTTCCTATGGATATCTTTATAAAAAGTATCTATTAGTGCAACAGTGCGGCAATCCCTTTCCAAGCTCCCGCCCGACTCATTGAGACCTTTGCAAAACGCGACATTTTTTTGTCAGGCAAGGAAGGCGAAAATTTTAACCGGAGGAATACATTGGGTATTTCGAGGATTAAACTTTGAAGCCTGACGCTGCATCACGGAAAAATGGCAGTTTTGCAAAGGTCTCTCATTACTTCCCAAGCCCCCCCGGGGGTTTTGCCCCTCCAAAAAAGCCCGCAAGCACCAACAGTGTCAGGACAAAAGGTAACATAAGCGTAACCTGTAACGGGATTTCCGAAAACGAGACATGCGCGTATTCGGAAATGGCTGTTGCGAACCCAAACAAGAGAGCAAACCACATAACAGGGAAAGGACGCCATCTGCCGCATATTAACACCGCTATAGCAAGGTATCCGCGGCCGTTTGTCATATTTTCAATAAACAGGCTCATTTCGCCCAGCGAGATATAAGCTCCCCCAACGGCAGCAATACAGCCGCTTGCAACGACGGCACAAAAGCGTATCTTTTTTACATTTACGCCAAGGGCAAACGCCTCGCTGCCACCTTCTCCCGCCGCGCGCAGGCGAAGCCCGGCCCGCGTCCTGTAAAGAAAAATCCACAGTATCATTAGGAGCACACCAGCAAACAAAACAAACGGCGAAACCGAAAAGGGGCCTATCCGGACCGGCCCAACCGACGGAGCCGACGGCGAAGTGCCGTACACCCCAAAGATCTGATTTAACAAAAAACCGGTTGTACCCAATGCTAAAAGGTTCAATGCTATGCTGCTGACAAGCTGGTTAACGCCCATAATGAGCGTGCCAAAAGCGTGGAGAAGCCCCATGACCCCTCCTGCCGCAATCGCCGCCATTATCCCCAAGAAAGGATCGCCGGTATAGTAAGACCCAAAAACAGCGAAAAACGCCCCCATGAGCATCATCCCTTCAAGGGCGAAATTAATGACTCCCGACCGTTCAGAGACCAATCCCCCTAACGCGGCTAAAAGGAGAGGCATTGTCTTGGCTATGGTTGAGTTGAGCAAAAAAAGTTCCATCTGCTTCTCATTTATCCCTTTTTTCAGATTTACCCAGTTCCAGTTTCCGCACAATATATTTCCCCGATACAATAAACACCAGTACCGCTTCTATGATAAGGGTAATGTTGGGAGAAATATCTGCATAGAGTTGAAAATACCGATCAGCACTCCTTAAGGAGGCAAGGAATACAGACGCAACAACAAGACCCGCGGGATGACACCTCGAAAGAAAGGCTGCGGCCAGCCCGTCGTAACCGTACCCTGAAAAAGATCCCGCATAAAAGGTTTTATGAACTCCGGTCAGGTCAACAGCGCCTCCGAGGCCGGCCAACATTCCGCCAATGACCATCAATCGCACATAATAATATTTATAATCAATTCCGGCATATGTCGCTGCATCCCGGCTTTCCCCGATAATACGGACTTCGTAGCCCTGAGGTTTGTTTTTCATATACCACCCATATAAAACACAAAGGCCGACAGCAAAGAAGATACCGGGCGAAAGGATGGTGGCGCCTCCGGCAATTGTCAGCGATGGAAGACTGGCATTTTCTGTAATCTTCGCCGTTCTCGCCATCCCGTATCCGGCACAAAACGGTCCGCGGACTAAAAAATCAACAAGATAAAGGGCCACATAGTTCAACATAATGGTTGTGACCACCTCATGCACCTTGCGTTTGACCTTAATAATCCCTGCTATCCATCCCCATGCCGCCCCCACGGCAATTCCTGCGGCAACAGCAACAACAAGCGTCAGGGGCGTCGGCAACCCCTTTAGATAGATTCCGACAAGTGCGGCGGCCAGTCCGCCAAGATAGATCTGTCCCTCGCCGCCAACATTAAATAGCCCACCCCTCAGAGGAATTGCCGCCGCAAGGGCTGCAAACAGGATGAGCGAACTCTTATTCAACGTAATTGCAAGGTTATTCAAATTCATAAAAGCGCCGGACCAATAGGCCGACATAGTCTTGAGCGGCGAAATACCCACAGCTAAAGAGGTAAGTGAAGCTACCGCGATACCAATTATAACGATCTGGAAGAAATAACCAAGAGGTGATATACAACGGTTTAAGAAGTTCAAAAATTCCCCCTTGTCATATGAATGCCGACAGAACTCCTGGTGGCCTTTTCTTTTTCGACTTCATAAACCAGAGAATAATCATATAGAACGCCTATCCTGTCACTTATTTCTAAGACTTCATCCAGATCATAGGAGATCAACAGGATAGCCATCCCCTTTTCCTTTCTATGCTGTAGGATCTCATAAAATTCTCTTGTCGCCCGAATATCGAGCCCCTGGGTAGGCTGTTCCAGTATGATAAGTTCGGGGAACCCTTCCAGCTCTCTTGCGAGCAAAAGTTTTTGGAGATTTCCTCCGGAAAGGTACTCTGCTTTTGACAGTTCATCTGGCGCCATGATGTGATATTTATCCAGAAGCTGCCGGGTGTCTTTGCATATCGTCGAAAAGTCGAATCGCCTCTTCCTAACAAATGTCTCTGTTTTATGATACCCCAATATCCTGTTCTCCGCTAAGGTAAATAGCGAAATACTCCCCCTGTTTTTACGGTCCTCGGGAAGATAGGATATTCCCAGTCTTCTAATCTGTTCAGTGGTCGATCCCTTAAGGTTGGCGCCTTTCCAGGTAATCCTCCCGATATAGTCATGCCTTATACCAAAAAGTGCATCTACCAACTCTCTTTGGCCATTCCCGGCAACACCGGTAATGCCAAAAACCTCGCCGGGGAAAATACTGAATGCTACCCGCCCCCGCCCCTTTTGTCCTCTTTGCAGGCTTAAATGAACTTTTAATAATGGATCGCTATCCCTGTCGGATATCGATTTTGAAATATTAGTTACGGCAATTTCTCCGTCTCCAACTATGGCACTGCTGATTTTTTCAATATCAAAATCAGCCTTTTCATATGTCTCAATCACTTTTCCCCTGCGCATCACATACATTTTGTCTGCTATATCGATGAGATCTGAAATCTTGTGGGAGATAAGAACAACTGTTTTTCCCTGTTTCCGAAACAGTTCTATGCCTCTAAAAAACCGCTCTTTTTCAATCGGCGTGAGCATCGAGGTGGGTTCATCAAATACAAGGATTTGGGCTTCATGGTAAATTAAGCGCAGGATTTCAACTTGTTGTTTTTGGCTGGCGCTGAGCGAATCAACCGGCTCATCTGCGAGAAGCTGAAAAGCGAAGCTCTCCACAATTTCTTGTATTCTATCCCTTGCCTTCTTATAAGAGATAAACCCCTTTTCTGTTGGTTCATGGCCGAGGATAACATTCTCAAGGACAGTGAATGAAGAAACGAGCTTGAAGTGCTGGTGAACCATGCCGATGCCAGCCCGTATGGCATCAGCGCTCCTTTTGAAACGACAAACCCTTTCATAGATCTTTATGGAACCCTGATCCGGTTGAAGCAGGCCTGAAAGAATATTCATCAGCGTGGTCTTGCCGGCGCCGTTTTCGCCTACAATGGCGCATACTTCACCCTCTTTGATCTCGATGCTGACCCCATCGTTTGCGACCACACTGCCAAACGATTTATGTATTGAGGTCATTGTTACGGCAGCTTGCGTCATTTAAGATTTAAAGCTCCGGAATGTTGAATG
The DNA here is from genome assembly GCA_043818915.1 of Pseudomonadota bacterium. Classification (GTDB taxonomy): domain Bacteria; phylum Desulfobacterota; class Desulfobacteria; order Desulfobacterales. The sequence continues at coordinate 12,401 of JBDRFJ010000084.1, forward strand.
TTGTAATCTGACCGGGGTGGGCTGGTATAGGGACTCTTTGTGTACGCAAAAGATTCTTTGCCTTGGTTATGAAGAGCCTCTCCTCCTCTGTAAAATGTCCTTGCGAATATTTCATATCAGATATTCCCACCCCTCCCATATCGGCCCCCAGCCAGAAATGACCCGGCTTGAAGTTCCCCTGTACTATTGATCTTATACCTTCGAATACGGCAATATCAAACCGTTTTAATGTGCTGGCAAGGATCTTCCCCGGAAGTTGATCGTCCATATCAAGGTCTTCATTGATCAGATAGATTCCCTCTCTCTTCTTTACGGCCTCCCAAACCCCCATGCCGCTGTTTCCGCAAAGTCGAAACAGGACATCAGCTCCCAGGCTGATCAGATGTTCCGCAAGAGACTTGCCCTTTAAAGGGTCGTTGAAAGAACCGACAGAGACCACAACATCCCGTACACTTCGGTTCATATTTTTATTGACGGTCAAGATGCCGGCTTTAAAGCCTGCCACATAAGCCTGGACCGGAGGGATATCCATTCCCGTGACCACGCCGACCACTCCTTTGCTGGTTCCGAGCGCAGCCACCACCCCTCCAAGAAATCCGGCTTCTTCTGATCTAAAATCATAACTTATCACATTTGGGAGATGAATATCACCCTCAATGTGAATAAACTTTTTATCGGGAAAACGCGGGGCGGCTTCCTGGACCGCGTCTGTGAATAAAAACCCGAGCGATATCACGATGTCGGCATCTTGGGCGACCAGCGTCAGGTTTGGTATATAGTCGGCCTGCTCACGTGATTGTATGAACTTAACCTCCGCCCCGAACTTTTCTCCCGCGCGAAGCGCTCCCCTCCAGGCCTGGTCGTTGAACCCCTTGTCCCCAAGTCCGGCCGCGTCAGTGACCATGATCACCTTTAAAACCGCGTCCGCGGGAAAGGGGTAAGAACAGAGAAATACAAGAATAGTACCCAGAAAGGTAAGAAGTCTCTTCATATTACAAAACAGATGGTGCCCCCGGCATGATTCGAACATGCGGCACAAGGATTAGGAATCCTTTGCTCTATCCCCTGAGCTACGGGGGCGAAAGTGTGTAAAATTGAAATGTGTGGAATATCTTTACACCAAGGCCTGCTTTTTGGCAAGACCGTTTTCCATGCCTTCGTTCCCGTTATGTGTGGGACTTGGCTTTAAGGTTGACTTCAACTTATCGACCATGCGATTATATTTTTATGTTAGCTGGTTGATCGTGTTAGCTTGACCTCGTTAAAGATGCTTATAATTGTGCGTCCAGCGTTTGCCCCGACATTGAAAATGCCTGATGCATGGAAGGAATTGAGAAGCTTAAAAACTTACGATATGTAAATGGTATCTAAAACAGCCCTGTTCGAATAGCGTTGATGGGTAATGGCAAGAGATCATGTCCTTATGGCAGTTTAATACATGAACCTCTGTCAGGAATTGTGAGTTGTCCGATAGGCACGCTAAAAAAGAGCTAGCAATATTCTCTGACTTTGCCAAGGCGGTCAGTCTGCCCGTAATGCCGGGAACAACTGAAAAACGGCTACCACCAGAACCTGATATCCTTTGTCAAGTTCATGTGGAGGGTACCATTGCGTTTGAGCTGGTCCAACTTATTGATCCAGAATTTGCGAGACGATTTGACCTTTTGTTAAAGACCAAGACTGGGCTGCGGCATCATTATGAAAGTTTGCCCCAAGACGGGCGTATCGCATTCCAGAAGGCTTTTGGTAATGCGCTTCTATATTTTAAATTTGAAGAAGACGCATCCTTGCGTCAAAGGCTTAAGTCGTTGGAACTATCCTTCAGGCTCTTACTGCGATTACAGCCAGCAGTTGAGGGAGAGGTGTTAAAGAACGAAAAACGCTTAAAGGGAATTCTTAAGGGAGTCCACATCACGCGTGGGGATTTCAGTGGCCCCATTTTTGATCCTGAGTCTTTCGGCGCTGTTGGTGACCCAACGAGGAAGGAGATAGATAAGAAGTTCCAGAAACGATATAAGACGCAACATCCTGTTGAACTCCTAGCCTACATTGATATTCATCCTATGTTCCCGGATGATATCTGGCTTCCAGGCGTATCGAAATTCGTGAAAGAAAACTTGAAGGGGTCTGTCTTTCGAAAAACATGGGTTTACGATGTCCACAACAAGTCTGTCAGGTATGAATATCCCGAGAGGTAACAAAGTCATGCACTGAATACGAAGACCCCGTTTCTCAAAACTGAGGGCGGTGTCTTGTATTTGGAGGATAGGAAATGTTTGTACAAATAATAAGACTGCATGTTATTTGTGTCTTTGTTCTGTTCCTTGCGCTGCCTGCCAGTGCCGAATTGAGAACTTTTTTTAAGGAGTACAGATACCGAGCGAGTGAAGCGGATAGCAAGCTTAGTTCCAGAGCCATTGCCCTTGAACAGGTGAAGCGCCTTTTATTGGAGGAACTGGGCACCTATCTTGAGAGTCACACAGAGGTCAAAAACTATCAATTGACAAAAGACCAAATTACCATCCTCACTGCTGGTGTTGTACGGACAAATATTATTGAAGAAAAGTGGGATGGAAAAACCTATTGGTTAAGGGCAAAGATCACTGCTGATCCCAGTATGGTCGCTAAATCCATTGACAGTTTGAGAAAAGATCAGCAAAAAACACGACAGCTGGAGGCAACACGAAAAAAGGCTAACGATGCCCTACAAGAGATAGAGCAACTAAAAAGAGAGCTATCTGCCACCAAGAATAATAAGGAGAGAATAGGTAAACTGGAACAATACACCCAACAAACCAACGTCTTACGTTCTATAGATTGGGAGAATCGGGGCATAACAGCTCTCCTCGATGGTGATTGGGCCGAAGGCCGTAGGTGTTTTGAAGAGGCGATTACACTTGATCCCGAGTTGGGGCCATATGGCATTCTCGGGTTTGTGTTGCTGTATAATGAAAAAAACTATCATGAGGCTATTGTTGTATTGCGCAAGTTTCTATACAACTTTCCACTCGACGTGTGGACCGTCCGCAGGGACATAGGCGAGGCCTATTTGGGACTCGAAATGTATGATAAAGCAATCAAAAATTTTGAAAGAGCGCTGGACATCCTCACATGCAATTGCTTTTGGATAAATGTTGATTCATATGATAGACATGTCGATCAACTAGAAAAGAGAATTGACGCTGGCGGATTAATTGTCGGGGATATAGATTTCTACAGGAGACATTCTGAGAAGCATAAGATACCACCAAAGTTCGAAGCTGGACTATATGAAGGTAGGTATACAAAACAGACCTTACAAGAAAGGACTGACTACGATCCAAAGGATGCTGCGGATTTATATTTCCGCATTGGTGCGGCCTATGGGCTGAAGTGTAATGAAAACCTGAGTGAGGAGGCAATACTTAGGCTTGAAGAGGCGGCGACATCGGCATTGGAAAAAGGACTGACCTTAAACCCGAAGCATCAGCAAGCCTTAACATGCTTAAGGGGATACTATGCGGAAGCATATGCTTATGATAAACCATTATCTTGGTATAACAGGGCGATAAGTCTGTTCCCGGAAGAAGCAAATGGTTATAAGTTGCGGGGGAAGTACTTCAACAAGAGATTGGGTAACTACGAACAAGCAATAGAGGATCTCAGCAAAGCGATAGACATAATCGTAGGACAAGGACGCTTACCCGACCCGGACCTCTATTTTGATCGAGGATCGTGCAACCTTGATCTTGAAAACTGGGACCAAGCACTGAAGGACTTCAACAAGGCGATCGAACTTAATCCGAATAATTCATCGTATTATTTCCGACGAGGAGACTGTTTTTTGGAGACGGGAAAATACTCGTTGGCTATAAGTGATTATGACCATGCGATGAAACTCGATCCGAATAATTCATCTGCTTATTACAATCGGGGACTCGCCCATGCTCGGCTTGGCCAATGTGAGGCCGCAATTCCCCTGTTGAAGAAGGCCGCACATAAAGACCCTAACTACCCAGTTTATCACCTTGCGTTGGGGGCGGCTTACGACGCATGCGGCCTTTACAAAGAGGCTCTAAGAGCCTACAGGCAAGGCTTACGGTCCAACTCTGAGCGTCCCATAGAATTTCTCCAGGGAAAAAATCTAGCATCAGTTTACTCTTCCCTTGGCTTTATCTGCTTTCGGCTTAATCTATATGCGGAGGCGGAGGAATCCTTTTTGAAAGCCATACAAATTAACCCTGACTCCACATATGACCACCTTCTGCTATGCATGTTGTACTTTAAACAGGGCAACAAGAGTGCTGCACAGGAACAATACAAGATTCTCAAACGCCTCGATGGGAAATTCCCCGACAAATTCTCTGACTTCGTTCAAAATCTCACACAGGAAGGAGTGCTAAGGTGGAAGAAATAGTAGTAGAAAGGCATGAGGTCCTCATTCTTCACACTTGCAGGATTATGAAGGGGCAGACCTACACTCTTCACAGAACCTGACTGCTTTTGAAACATTCGAGGCGTAGCTTCTAACCAAGTGGATGGAACGGATTTCGAGAAGCTGCGCTCCCCAGAATCGCTCATCGGCCATATTAAATGTGCCTTTGGTAACCGCTATTGACGGAAGGAATTGAAAAGCCTAAAAATTTACGATATACAAATCCTATCCAAAACAGACCTGCGTAAATAGCGTACATAGGTACTGGCAAGGAATAAAAACCAAAGTGTTTGACAGCGCCAGGGTCAACTAGTAAAGTATGGGTACTGAGAAGATTTCCGACCATAATCGTAGCTCACAACCTTTCAGTTGCAAATTTAGGGGGGAGATGCACATCAAAATGTGTCTACCTGACTCCTGACAGGACATTATCTATTTTCTTGGGAGCGCAAAGATAAAAGATAAGGAAAAGCCAAACCTGTCGTGAGACAGTGACGGAAAGCCACGGGTCTAAAAGAGATAGCCGGGTTGCCTATGTTAATAAAGGTAGCTCGGCTTTTTTGTTTTTGAGGTTATATATAAAAACTTTATAATAGAGATACTTGGATGGCAAAGCCAGTAGAAATAAAAGCAGCATGGATAGCATTCGCAGCAATAATCATTGCGGCTGTAATTGCGGGTATTTTTAGCCTATTTCAATCGCCCGAACCGAACGACACTGCAGTAATGACAGGCGATCAAAGTCCGGCTATTGTTTCTGGAGGAAATGGGATAGGACGTGACAACATAGTTATTCAAGGTGACTATGTAGACGGCACCAAGATAGTATATCCTGAGCAGCCGGTGAATAATCATGCCGCCGTTACATACGTCTTCCCAAAGCTTGATGGGAACCTTAATGAGATAGATAAAGCCACAACCTTCTCAGCCCAAACTCTCGACGACATAAAAACCTCTTTTGGAAAGCCATTAGACCCAGATACTATATGTCCTTGTGGATCAGGAAAAAAATATGGTGAATGTCATAGCCCCATGTTCAACAATAGCGAAATGAACTTGTGGCGAGGCCCAGGATTTCAAAAGTCTTTCTACTTTGGCTACAGGGAGCCGCTAAATGGAATTGAGTTTCAAAAAAAGAAGCGTGGCGAGATAATAGCCCTGAAAAAAGGGGTTAAAGTCTCCCTTTGCAAGTACTTCACAATGGAATACTCCATCTTGACAAACAAAGCCATAGTCCGATCTCTTACTGTATCAGAGGGAAATAAGAGGATAGTGTTCTCAGGTTTATTGGAGATAGAAGGCGATCCCTTGAGAACTGTTCAGATACTGGTTGGAACGCCCAGTACTAATTTTGTCACTGATTTCGAGGCCAAAACGGGTGGCAAGACAGTATCTCATGAGCGTGGCCAGTGGGCTGGCTTCATTGGTGAGCCCATAAACCCCATGGAGGGAATGCTGAAAGATCAGTGGTATCGTTACTTCATGGCGGAAGGTTTTCTGTTGGAGATCCATCCAGGCAATCAATTGTTTTTTAAGATGTCCAAGATAATTGAACCCGTAAATACATTTACACTTTCACTTCCTTTCAATAACATCGAACTCGCCTATCCGAAAATTGTTACAGAATCAAGTTTCTCCGAAGTTACTCTTGAGGTGGAAAGAGAAAATATATATTGGGATTTAGTTCTTTTTCATGGGCAGTTTGCTGAAGACAGCAAGGGGCAGAAAGATTCTCTTTTTGTTGAAGGCGTTGCAAAGACCGGGGAGATAGGAGACCGTTATAAGGGAATTCGACAAACATTCTTTGGCCCGCGAAAGATCCGCATTTGCCTCTCTAATCCAAAATAGGGACTACAGCTTGAAGCAGAAATCCAACTATCATATCAGTCTAAATGCACACAGGACTTGATGAGATAGTTGGTATTCATATTAAACCTGAAGGCACGGTTTCTACTGAGCTTGTCGAAAAACTATAACACCACGATTTTGTAACTTGTAAATACCCGATTTTACAATATGTGAGTTTTCAAAAAATGCAACCATTGGACTTTTTCGACAGTCTCGCTATGTACACGTAACTCAGACTATCGTTAAAACGTTTTAATAGACTTTTGATATGTTCACTTCGAACCGCCTAAAAGAAAATTTGCCATTTTCCGGATAGGCTTCCTATCTGCCGTAGCAGGGTGTCTCGGTACCTTCTGCAACGCCAGCGCCTCCCCTCACTTCAACTATTATTTATCTTCGTCCATCTCCTTTCAAAACGTTTTGAATATCCACCGCCCGTTCGGTTCCCTCACTCGAGGCTCATCCTGTTAAATAGCGAGTTGAATATAGCAGATTATCAAGATTTGAAGATAACCGCTCAGAATCGGTCCTGAGATGTCACCTACAATTTAACAGAGCAAGGAATTCGCAGGGGAATCTATTAAGACATGCAACTTTGGGGTCAAAAAATGGTGGGCTTTAAGAGTGCGTCAGAACTGACAAGCTTAAGGGACTACAAAACGTTTTAGGTCATAAAACATGATTCTCGTGGGTTCTTCTTTGTCTTCATCGTGCAAGAAGTCAAATTCATTTTTTTTGTAAAAATTTAACACCCCTTTTATATTGTAGGCATCGATAGTCAAGAATCTACAGCCGGTCCTGTTGTTCGTAGTAAAGAGCGCTTTCAAGAGGTTGATAAGGTGAGTGCCAAGCCCGTTGCGCTGGAACTCCTTATGAACGCCGAGACGTGCGATTTTTACTGCGGGATATTCCTCTATATACCTCTTCTTGTGAGAGATTAATTTCCTTTTGAGAGATTTTGAGAGCTTTATCGTGTCATTTGCGAGCGCAACAAAAGCGAGCGGCCCCAGCCTTCTCACCCCCTTCGGTTTTAAATAAAGGGCGTAAGTTTCTGCAAGGAGATCCTCTTTGTAGTGAACAGCGTCCTTATGGAAGAACTCATTCAAGTCCTGGTTTCCACAATCGCACTTTATTGTTATGGAAAAATTTTTTACTTTATCGAGGACAAACAACTCATCACTTATGTGATTTCGGCGGCACAGAGTGGGCATGTTTCATAAGTTTCGCTGCAAAGCGAGCAAGCTTAGGCGTAGGAATAGGGTGTGACGCAACCGAAGCTTTTGCTTCGACGCGCTTGATAAAATTTTCGGAATCTTTTTTATTCAGTTTCGGAGTCGCTTTGATCTTGAGCGCCAAAACAGACCTCCTTTCTGTTTGAGTGATAGGTTATGTTTATTTTTAAACAAAGTACAATTGGACAGAATACTTTGTCAAGTTTTTTATCGGTCATTGTTTTTTATCGGTCATATTGTCCTCCTCCTTGACCACAATATACAAAATGCAATACTGGTACCAAAAAAGGAACTCCCTTCTAAAAATGGAACTGTTTGGCGAATTGAATTAAGTTACTTAAGTAATTGGCCGGCCATCGTACCAAAGAACAAAGGGTCTACAGGATCATTCCATAAACCCTTTGATTAAGAATACCCAAGGCGCAAGGGATTCAAGAAAACAAGGAATCCTTTGCTCTATCCCCTGAGCTACGGGGGCGAAAAGAAAAGTTGGAGATCTTGAACAAAATTGAATGTCTTGCACAGGTCTCAGTTGTTGGTTGTAAACATCAATACTTTATGGTAAGAACACTGTTTTATAATCGTTATTCTATTTTCCGTCAACTCTTTTGTAAAGGGGATGGGCCATGAAAAAGATAGAACGCGCAATAATCAGTGTAACGGACAAGACGGGCATTGTAGAATTTGCAAAGGAACTCCAGGGATTTGGTGTTGAAATTCTCTCTACCGGCGGTACCGCAAAAAAGCTTCGTGATGGGGGCGTCACGGTACAGGAAATTTCAAATTATACCGGATTTCCTGAGATGCTGGACGGGAGAGTGAAGACCCTGCATCCGAAAGTTCACGGAGGGCTCCTTGGACGGCGGGATATTCCAGAGCACGTCCAGCAGATGAAGAAGCACGATATCCTCCCGATTGATATGGTGTTGGTCAACCTTTACCAGTTTGAAAAGACAGTCTCAAAAAAAGGCTGTACCCTGGATGAGGCTATCGAAAACATCGATATCGGGGGACCGGCAATGCTTCGATCATCAGCAAAAAACTATAAGGATGTGACTGTGATTATCGATCCGGCAGATTACGACATGGTCTTGGATGAGATGCGAAAAAACGATGGCGCCACTACACTCAAAACACGCTTCTATTTAGCCCGAAAGGTCTTTAAAATAACCAGTGCGTATGACGGAACCATATCGAAATACTTGAAGGGGTGTTCTGTTTCATGATGCGTATTTGTGTAATCGACGGACAAGGCGGGGGTATCGGAAGCGCTATTATCAAGCAACTGAAAGAAGCTTTTGGCGAGTCGGTCGAAATCCTCGCCCTGGGAACCAATGCGATCGCAACTACTCAGATGCTGAAAGCACGGGCAAACCGGGGGGCGTCTGGAGAAAATGCCATTGTCAGGTCCGTTATTGATTCCGATGTCATTATCGGTCCAATAGGAATTGTATTGGCCAACGCCATGATGGGGGAGGTTACTCCCAGGATTGCCGAAGCTGTTGCCTCGTGCCGGGCAAAGAAATTTCTCCTTCCACTGACACAGGAGAACGTTGAAATCGTGGGGTTGGTCTCTACCCCCCTGCCACACCTTGTTGAAACATTGATTAAAGAACGGCTAAGGACTTTAATAGAAAAAATATCAAAGGAAAAAAACCATGTGTGAAGCAAATGCATATATTGTCCGCAACGGACAAGAAGAGCTGGTTATGGAAGCCGTGGATACGGTCGAACCGGATAACGGAAACCTGAAGATTATCAATATATTCGGAGATCAGAAGGTCGTCCGTGCCCAGATAAAATCCCTCGAATTAGTAAATCACAAAATAATCTTAAAAGAAAAAGTGTAATCTACGACTCTCCGTGAATATTAAATTTGCCAAGACGGCTGGATTTTGCATGGGTGTCAGGAGGGCCGTAGAGCTGGTATTGAAGGCCGCCAATACCAAAAAAGAACCTCTTTACACCTATGGTCCCCTCATCCATAATCCTCAGATTATCGATCTATTAGAACAAAAGGGGGTTTCTGTCTTAACCGATCCCTCTTCAGCAGAACCCGGCACAGTTCTAATCAGGGCCCACGGCGTTCCCCCCCACGTGAAAGATTCTCTGAAAAAAATGGGGTTTACTGTTGTGGACGCCACCTGCCCCCGCGTTATTAAGGTACAAACCATTATCCAAAAATATGCGCAACAAGGGTATCACACCATTATTGTCGGCGACAAGAATCACCCGGAGGTTATCGGTCTTCTCGGTTATACCGAGGATCGCGGCATTGTAGTAAACCGCTTACAAGATATTCCAACGCTGCCGGCGTTTGACAGGGCCGTTGTTGTAGCCCAGACCACCCAAGACGCTCACCTCTTTTTGGAAATAACCCAAGCGCTTTCCACCCGTTTTCCGCATTATAAGGTCTTCAACACCATCTGCGATTCCACCATTAAACGTCAGCTTGAAATTCGTGAAATGGCAAAAGAGGTAGACGCCATCATCGTTGTAGGAGGCCATAATAGCGGAAACACAAAAAGGCTTGCCCAAATCGGAAAAAACGCCGGCGTGCCTACCTTTCATATCGAAACAGATGCGGATCTTGACCCCTCCCTCATTGAAGGAATGCATCGCATAGGGATAACAGCCGGGGCATCTACTCCGACCTGGGTGATCAGCAAGGTATTTAAGGCGCTCGAAAATTTCTCCCATGAAGGAAAAATAGGTTGGCGGAGCGCCACTCATAAAATACAACGCACACTTTTATTGAGCAATCTCTACGTATCGCTTGGGGCAGGATGTCTCAGTCTTGCCTGCGCTCTTCTCCTTGGGATCGAGCCCACCCTTTCCACGGCTCTTATGGCAGCATTCTATGTCCTTTCAATGCACATTATGAACCGGTTTACCAATAAAGAGGCAAAGCGTTACAACGATCCGGACCGCGCCGGGTTTGACGAAAAATTCAAAGGCCCGCTCCTTGCCATGGCTACCTGCTCCGGGGCAATCGGTTTGACCATGGCCTTTTTTTTGGGAATAAAGCCCTTCTTAATCCTCCTTGTCATGAGTATTCTGGGATTACTCTATAACATCAAAATCGTGCCCGGGGATATAAGAATTGTTGGTCGTTTTCAAAAGATCAAGGATATCCCCGGATCAAAAACCTTTTTAATCGCAGCAGCATGGGGCGTGGTGACGGTAATCTTGCCTGCCCTGACAGTATCCCCCACCATTAATACGTCCATAATATTCGTATTCATATGGACCTCTGTATTGGTCTTCATAAGGTCGGCAATCTTCGACATTGTAGATACACAAGGCGACCGAATCGTAGGACAGGAAACCCTTCCTATCGTATTGGGGGAAAAACAGACTCTTCGCCTTCTAAAAATTCTCCTGGTCCTTTTGAATGTCGCTGTTCCCGCGGGATATGCGCTCGGCGTGGTTTCATCTTTTGGTTTTCCTATGCTTCTATGCGTATTCTACTTGGCGGGTATCCTTACGGTATACGAACGCTATTGGATGTTTCCAGGATTTCGATTCGAATTCCTGGTTGAATCAGGCTTTATTTTGTCCGGACTTATCGCGGCAGTATGGATGTTTATGAAATGACGTCTTGAGAGCTTTGCACAATGCGACATTTTTTCGTCAGGCAAGAAAGGCAATCCCGCCTTGGCGGGATTAACCGGAGGTCCGCCTCCGGCGGATCGAGGATAGCGCTGACGCTTCACTTCGTGCAAAATTTGAAGCCTGCCGCCGCATCACGGGCACGCAGTGAAGCGTCAGCGCTCAAAATGGCAGTTGTGCAAAGCTCTCGTCTTATGAGGTCATTAACAATTCATCAATTAAGACATCCTCTTCGTTTTCTATCAAAAGTTCCACATCTTCATCAAGGCTCTCAAGAAGCTTCAACTCATCCTCTATGTTCTCAGCCTCTGTTTTTTCCAGGGTAGATGCGGGTGCCGGCTCCGTATCTATAAGGAGTTCCATTTCTGCAACGAGGAACTCATCGGTATCACTGATAACATCCTCATCAAGAAGCTCCATAAGAACCAGTTCGTTTGTGAGTTGCTCCGGGGACCTCAACATATTAAGGCCGATGTTATAGGAATTACGGAGAAACAAGAGGCTAAAAACAATGGCGACGACAGCAGCGGAAGCCACTCCTATCCTCACTCTACTCCCCAACAAAAAGATACGGGCTGCGTCTATGAATGAAAACGGTGTGGATTGCTCAGCAATTCGCCGCTCTATCTTTTCGTTTAATTCAGACATATAGGTGTCTAGAGCTTCGGCGGGAGGACGTTTCAGTTCTTTTTTGCCGACCAAGTCCAATATCCCCTCCATATTTTCAAATCGTAGGGTACACGTCTTACAGGCTGCCAAATGGTCTTTCACAAAACGGGTATCTTCTCCGCCCAATTCCTTATAATAATAGGCAGGAAGTAACTTTTGTATCTTTTTGCAGTCCTTCATTTATATTCCCCTTTTTTATAATAACTTCCAAGCCCAACCTGTAATTTCATTACCGCGTGATAAAGGCGTGACTTCACCGTGCCTGGGGCACAACGTGTAATGTTACTTATCTCTTCTATACTCATTCCATGTATGTGCTTAAGCACAAACGCGATTCTTTGATTTGCCGGGAGAGAGTTGATTGCCCGGGTTATCTTTTCATTCATTTCCTTGTTTAACAACTCATCTTGAGGATTGGGATTAGAATCGGACTCTGTCTCAAAGATATCCTGTGCGGTCCCTTCTTCATCCTCCTTCCCTTTGGGAGGGAAAAAAATTGACCCCTCCCCGCTTTTCTTACGAATATGATCCTTACAGGTATTGATCAAGATGCGATAAAACCAGGTATAAAAAGAGGAGCCCCCCCTGAACTTTGGGATCGATAGATATGCCTTAAGAAATGCCTCCTGGGAAATGTTCTTTGCATCTTCATAGTCTCCCGTAAAAGAATAGGCAATACTCAACGCCCTGTCTTTATACCGCTCCACCAGATCGGCAAAGGCATCTTTTGCTCCTCCTTGAATCAACCGTATCAGTTCCCGGTCTCGATCCATCGAATTACTTTCTGCCACCATGCTTTTTCTGTCCGTGACTCCTGCCTGACGGCCTCATGTGTCGGTTCGGCTTTTCCCGTAGGCCTTTAAAACCCGCATCCCTGCGTAGCTCTCTTCTTTTCATTATCCGCTCATATCGTTGCGGATCATCCTTTTTTATCCTTTCCAGCCTTTGATGCAACAATTCTCTTCTTTTTGAGATTATCTCCTTAAATCGTTCGGGGTTCTCGTCCCTCATTCGCTCCAGCCTATTCGAGACCCTTTCCCTTCTCTTACTCATGATATTCTCGAATTTCTCCGGGTCTTCCCTTCGTAACCGCTGCAATCTCTTCCTAAGATGCTCTTGCCTCTTGTGTACCAAGCGTCGATATTCTTCGGGGTTCTCTTTGCGAAGCCTTCTCAGCTCTTCCGCCTTTCTCCTAAGCCCAGGAGGCACATCGGATTCGCCCCAACCCTGTTTTACACCCTGATCCCAGCCTGGAGGTCTTTGTTCGATAACTTTTTCAATTTGATCAGGCGCCTTCTCATCCTCTTGAGCCGGAACCATACCTGGCAGGATGAAATGGGTAGCCAACAATACCAATGTGGCCGGAATAAACTTTTGTACTATTTTTTTCATGTCTTAATCTCCCTTTTCTGTTGTATTTGTCAACACGGTCTTTTCTCTGTTTTTATAAACTTAGACGTGCGAAACAGAAAAAGGTTCAATATTGATTTTATCCTTAAATAACAGGCCCATCAGGGGTCTTTTATAAAGTTATCAATCCGTTATAAAGTATGTGAAAAAAGTCTTGAATGATCTTCTCAGGTATGTAATTATAAATTTTTGTTATTTGAGGACGTTTTGAAACTGCCTCATCTGGATTATTATTCGTAAACAAAAGGGGGAAACACGAAATGCCGATATATGAGTTCAGATGTGAACAGTGTGATCATACGTTTGAATTGCTCAATCTCGGTCAAGCCGATGAATTTGAGATGAAATGTCCGAAATGCCAATCTCCCAATATACATCGCCTTATGAGCGCTGCGAGTTTTGCCATCTCCGGAGGGAACAGCGGAGCGAGCCAACCTTCTGTAGAAAGCCATACGTGCGGTTCAGGAAATTGCGGTACGATTACGCTGCCAGGGCATACTAAAGAATAGATTGTGACCAAAGGACTACTGTTAAGCCGTCAACCCTAATGAGCGATTCAAAAAGTAGGCCCACTCATCCGCAGCGGCGGCATTTATCTCTTTGAGCTGGACGCCCAGCTTGTAGCTGTTACTGTCCTTTTTCATCCAGGCCACTGTTCCCTTAGCCCTTACGGTTGGGTTGTTGAAATCGATTGCCATCTCTAAAGGGGTCCCTACATCACAAGGAGCACTGCTTTCAATCATTACGCCCCCCGCGCTTATATCACGTACCAACTCTTTCAGGAATCTCTTGCCATCATAATAAACAACAGACAGCAAGGTTTCAGCCCGGGCATACGCCCTTCTTTCTTCTTCCAAATACATAGTCAGCACCCCTTTCGGTGTAAGGCCGTCTCTTTGATAGACTCTCGAAGTTTAGACTTTGCAATCTACGCCGGCTTGAATCCACATGTCAGTGAAACTCATCAGGACGTCAGCCCATACGCCCGCGGCACCTGTACTCAGATCTTCGAACTCAATACCCATCCTATACGCCTGTCCATGCTTTGCCACCCAAACGACTTTGCCGCGTACCTTTATCGAAGAGCGCGCATCAATGAAGATGTCAAGTAACTTGCCAACCTCCCAAGGCTCACTGGTTTCAATCATCACCCCCCCCGCGCTCGCATTGCGTATGACATCTTTAAACTTGCGCCTGCCATCGGAAAAAGTAGCGTACAACACTGTGTTCACCCGGACGTATTTTCTTTGTTCTTGAGTCATAGCCGGAACTCCTTTTGTTATTTATGGACGGTTTTGTTGATGTCCAGATTTGCCAATAGCACCTTGGCAATATTGTTACGGGCCTTTGTTAATGAGTTAACAGGATGCAAAAAACATGCTGACGAGACTCTGGCCTTCTCATTCTCATGATCCTCTGGGGCAGAAAAAATTACGAGCATATCGTATTTGCTCTTTTTAACCATATAAATAACATACTTGAACACAAAGAGTTAGTCAATACAGAAGCGGTGACGCTATAAGTCGCAGGCTGTTATTATTCAAAAGAGCCAAAATTCTTATTGAGATTGTTTATTACAACTCTCCCATCTTTCGTAGTTCCATATGTCTTTATATAAACGATCTTTGTTTCACCTGAAACCGTATCAACTACAAAGGCGCCTAAACCGCCAGAATTTTCTCCGAAGCTGGCTCCACAAGAAGATATTTGATACCTGCCGTTAGTCAGTACAGTACTATTATCAGCTCCAATAAGAAACACAATCGCTATAACAACCAGCATCCCCAAAAGAAAAAATTTGGTGCTTTTCCCCAAAACTATATTTTTCATCATATCATAATCTCCCTTTGCTTTTGCAAAAAATATCCCCTTTACTATCTCGCGAACTGGCTGGAGCGAGAAGAAAGGGGGCGTTTTATTCGTGCGTTATGTTGTTTGTTAATAAGATTTCAGATAAATTAATATAATGGTCTCCTATCGGGTCTGAACTTCATTGAAATCATCTGTTTGCGTACCCCATCCTTCGACTTCTACGGTCCCTTCCTCACCAACAACCCGTTCACCCATCATGTCTGATACTTCATTAATATTTAAAGACATTTTCACAAATGCATCTCCTGAATCATCCCAGCCAAAATCTACTATATTTGCCATATATATTGTAGCTATAACCTTTGTCTTTACTTCATCCGATTTTAACATAAAATTTTCAATTGTTGTCTGGCTCTCTAAAGTAAAACCGACTATCCGTTTAATTAGCTGTGTATAGGCATCTATTTCCGCTGCTCTTAACGCCTTTAAAGGCCCTGCGTTTGCCGGGGTTGATGTGCCAAACCCAACCCTTTGGAAAACCTTGTTTTTAAGCTTCAAGGTCTGCCCGTCAACATTTGTGATACTGTCTAAGCTGATGGATGCAGTTACCTTGGCAATATCTTTTTCAGCATCATAAACAACTTCTTCATACTTTATACCACAAATGTTGGCGGCTGTTTTTGATTCCGTTTTACTTTCAAAATTGCCTGCAATCATATCTTTTACTTCTTCGGTGGCGCGCAGCTTAAGACCGTATACCGATTCAATAATTGCTCTCTCAGCAATTACCTTTGCGGCCCTTATAGCCATAATCTTCTTATTTCCTGCAAATGCCGGTTGAATTAAAATGATTACACCGGTAAAAATTACAAGAAAAAAATTTATTGTCTTAGGAGTCATTTGCCTTTGTCTCCCCTTGTCCGAATGATTTTTTTCAAAAGAAACTACCACTCATCATCACTTAGAAATCTGCCTACTTTGCTGCGACTGACTGGCTTCGTTTGCTGTGTTTCTTCTTTTACCACTTTCTCTTGATCACTTGCAGGAGATCTGTCCTGCACAGTGGATGTGTCCTGTACCGGAGATGTGTCCTGCACCGGAGATGATTCCTGTACCGGAGATGTGTCCTGTACCGGAGATGTGTCCTGCTCAGCGGAGTTACGCTGCTCAACTGTTTCTTGATTGCTATCCGAGATATCAGCGTCAGCTGTTGCTGCAGAAACTTGTTCATTATAAAAATTGTTAAGTTTTAATCGCCTCTGATAGCTTTCTTCATTAATGGGAATGGATGTGTATAAATTAATAAAGGTATTCAAATCAATAGAATTGCCGGCAGTATTATAGCTGGCATTATATTGTTTTAAGGCATTATTGGTCGCATCGTCTAAGATCCCGGTCGGCAGCGAATCGTATCCATGAAGATACATCCATTCTTGAACACACACAATTTTCTGTTGCTCAGTCATGTTGCAAAAGCTTCTTTTTAATGAAGAGATTACTACTTTGTCGGGTACAGCATCATCTCCGAACAGACTCCAGTAAGGAAGCACAAGATATTTTCCGACCATTTGGATCATACTGACTTGAACTAGAAGCCTGACAACATTATGTCTTCCTTGTACCTTTTTAACAGATCCTTTTCTTCCAAACGACGGTCCAAAAATTGTAATTCCAAATTCTTCATTTGCCATGGCTTTATTTACCACCATACTATTGATAGTGGTCATCTTTGGTATTGCAGCCAGGGTTTGAAAATCTTTTAAATTAAAATCGAGAGTAATTCTTGCCTTACTTTGTTTTTGTGATGTACTATATTCCGACCCTACTGTTTTTGTGGGAAGCCAGTCCCACAATCCCGTAAACTCTGCTTCAGCGCCAACATCCGTACCATGCCCCCTGGTCTCAAGGCCTCTGTCAAACTCTGTTATCCCACCGGTTATAACAACATCCGGTATTAGTTTGTTGTCAAAACTTGAATAACCTGTAACCATCTGATTTTGAATATAAGCAGGATCATATTCAATAAACTGCACATTTCCGCCAATCGAATTTAACGAGCTTTTCATTATCTCTGTGATGTCCCGCTGAATCTCACCACCTGTTGAAATTGACGTGCCTGTATTATCTCCTATGCCCTGACTCTGGATTTTTAAAATCTCGGAACCATAGATTTCAGTCATCAAACCCAGGTCGTCTAATGTCTGGGCATATGATGTGACTTTAACAAGAGGTGCCGTCTCTTCTAATTTAACATCAACATGTTTTGGATCAATGCTGGCACAGGAGAAAAAAAGCACAGAAACAAACAACACAATTATTACTGTTCGAACTTTTTGACAATTGTGCCAATCAAGCAGTTGATGTTTCATTTTCCCCCCTCTGAACTTTCAGACAAAGCCAAATTAACCCGACTACTTATCAACAATTTGTGTCTTGTCTCCTTTGCTTTCGTCAATAATAATAACATCACCTTTAATAACACCACCCGCCCCCATCACTACACTATTCATATTGGCTTTCTCTGTTTCACTGTTAGAACCGGACTGGGAATCACTCTTTCTTGCCTTTACCTTTGCACGGCTTTTAGCTTTTAGCTTTATAAATTTTATATTTCTGTCCGGCTTTCCCAGATCGTCGTAACCGTGTATACTGTCTTCAGTATATGTTGAAATGCCGTCATCCAGGTCACCCCCAAAACAATTTAACATTCCAAATGTAGTAAGAATTATCAGGCAGATTGTTATGACCAGCACTTTGCTCCGCATTTTGCTCACCTCTTCCTCAATGAAGAACCCTGCGGCTTGCTGCAGGGTATCACAAGGCAATACCCCCCCTCTCCCACCAGGAGAGGGGGCTGGTGGAAACCCCACCGCAAGCGGGTGGGGTATAAGAAGCTCAAATGTAACTTTTCAAATTATTCCATAGAAACAGAACCCATGTTGGCTTCGGAACCTTTCCCGATAGCGACATTGGCAGCGCCCTTCACATCGGATTTATTAATAATAGCGCCTTGGACCTCAGAATTTTCCATAGAAACAGAGCCCATGTTGGCTTTGGCGTCTTTCCCGATAGCGACATTGGCAGCGCCCTTCACATCGGATTTATTAATAATAGCGCCTTGGACCTTAGAACCTTCCATAGAAACAGAACCCATGTTGGCTTCGGAACCTTGTCCGATTGCAACATTGGCAGCGCCCTTCACATCGGATTTATTAATAATAGCGCCTTTGACCTCAGAACCTTTCATAGAAACAGAACCCATGTTGGCTTTGGCGTCTTTCCCGATAGCGACATTGGCAGCGCCCTTCACATCGGATTTATTAATAATAGCGCCTTGGACCTTAGAACCTTTCTCTGCTGCAAAAGCCAGTGAAGTTGCGACTAAAAAAATCCCAATAACGATTACAATAGTCTTTTTCATTTTAATTCCCTCCTCTTTTATTGTTTGTTTTTATAGTGGTGATGGGTTTAATTAAACATTGACGGCTTGCTTGAAAGTTTAGAAAGAAAATTTGGTATCAAATTTAACTGCCAAATCATCAACATAGCTATTAGGTGTGTAAAGAATATGGCATAAGTTCCTTTGTTTTATCCATACTAAAAATTATAAGATTAAGTATCACGTGTCAATAGTTAATAAATAATCAGCAGGCGGTTCTGATTTCCTCTAAGAAACGTCAGACCCGTGGAAAATGACGCGGGGTAAAAACAACTTTTTTTCAGGTGTCGGTTTTACGTAATTTGTGAGAATAGCTTTGGGACCATGAGCGTCGCAACGAAAAAGGGGCCACAAGACATGCTTGTGACCCATAAACTCTGTGGCGGGGACGACGAGACTCGAACTCGCGACCTCCGGCGTGACAGGCCATGAAATATCCTTTATCTGTTTTTATCTCTTTTTATATCCTCGTATATAACTTCCCTAATTTCAAAGTAAAAGCCACACTTCTTTTTATCTTGACTTATATTTTTTTATCTTGATATATATAAAATAGGTTGGAAATAGGGTTGGAAAAATAAAAGGGGGTTGGAATGTCGGCACGTATAAAAACAAAATATCCGGGCGTGTTTTATCGAGAAGCACAGCGCATTGGAGGAAGTGGAACCGAAAAAGTTTATTACATCGTTTTCAAAAAAGACGGCAAGATTCACGAGGAAAAGGTTGGAAAGCAATACGTAGATGATATGACCCCTGCCAGGGCCGCGGGGATACGGGCTGAACGGATCGAGGGGAAAAGGTTATCCCGAAAACAGATAAGGGAACAGGCAAAAGCAAAAAAGGAAGCTGAAAAGTCCCGATGGACTATTAATAGACTCTGGCAAGAATATAAAAAGCAACGGGCCGATAACAAAGGATTGCAAACGGATGAAAATCGATACAAGAACCATCTACTATCCACGTTTGGTGACCAGGAACCTCACAAAATTCTTCAATTTGAGGTTGATCGATTGCGGATCAGACTCCTAAAGAAAAAGAAACCTCAGACCGTTTGGCACGTCTTAGCGTTACTCCAACGAATCATTAACTTTGGAGTCAACAAACAGCTTTGCCAGGGCGCCGGATTTAAAATTGAGAAACCACGAGTAAACAACCTAAAGACGGAGGATCTCGCGCCCGATGAATTGACCAGACTTCTTGATGCTATAAAGAAAAGTCCCCACATCCAGGCGGCGAATATCATGTTAATGGCGCTATACACTGGAATGAGGCGCGGCGAAATGTTTAGATTGAAATGGTCTGATATTGACTTTGACCGTGGTTTTGTTCATCTCAGGGACCCCAAAGGTGGACCAGATCAGGTTATCCCTCTTAACGACGCCACAAGGGACTTATTACAGACTCATCCGCGACCCCATCCCGATTCACTTTTTGTATTCCCTGGACGTGGGGGGCGACAGCGTACGGACTGCAACCATCAAGTAAGGGAAATCGCAAATGAAGCGGGTCTACCGAAGAACTTTAGACCCCTGCATGGATTACGTCACGTCTTTGCTTCTATGCTGGCAAGCTCCGGGCAAGTCGATATGTATACCCTGCAACGGTTACTTACTCACAAAGACCCCAAGACAACACAACGATACGCACACCTGAGA